>CABZLO010000005.1 GCA_902526595.1 uncultured Pelagibacteraceae bacterium
ACCCCAATCTCATTATTCAGTATCAAAAAGAGTTTTGAATGCTGGCAAACATGTTTATTCAGAAAAACCTTTAGCTACATATTTTGAAAAAGGAAAAGAACTCGTTGCTCTGGCAAAAAAAAAGAAACTTTATATTGGTAACGCTCCTGACACTTTTTTAGGTGGAGGAATTCAAAAAGCAAGAGATTTAATAGACTCTGATTTAATTGGAGACATAAAACTTGGTAATGCAATTTTTGCTTTTCCAGGAGTAGAGTCATTTCATCCAAAACCTGAGTCCTGGTATAGAAAAGAGGGTGGGCCAGTAATTGATATGGGACCTTACTTTTTTACAACACTAGTAAATTTGCTTGGACCTGCAAAACAAGTACAGGGAAGAACATTAACGGCTTTTAAGAAAAGAATTTATGGAGCTGGACCAAAAAAAAATAAATTTTTTAAAGTTGAAACACCAACAACTTATTTAGCAACTATACAGTTTCATACAGGAGCAATTATCCAAGTAACATTGTCATTTGACGTTGTAAATCACCAAAGAAACCATATGGAACTTTACGGAACTAAAGGCTCAATCATTATACCTGATCCAAATATGTTTGGTGGGTCTGTTTATATATCAGTTACTGAAGGAGGTAGATGGGGAGAACACAAAACTGATAAAATGCATCTAGGAAAAATAAATATTACTTCATCAAGTGGTAGATCTAATGAGTCTCCTACTAACGCTAATTACAGAAGTGTCGGTTTATCTGAAATGCTGTATTCAATTCAACAAAAAAAGAAACATAGATGCTCAGGAGAATTATCACTTCATGTACTTGATATAATTCAGTCAACAATGAAAGCTGCTACCACAGGTATACCTCAAAAAATTCTCACTAAGTGTGAAAAGCCAAAAAAATTCAGTGAAGAGGAAGTAAAACGTTTACTTATTTAAATGGGAAAACTTATTGCCATAGTTGATCCATTTCCACGAACTTTAGAATTAATATTTTCTAAAGATAAATTTAAAATTTTCAAATCAAAGTATGAATTACTTTATGCACCAAAAAATAAAAAAAATTTTTTTTATGAGAAAAATATCCACAAAGCTTCATTTATTATAGGCCAACCTGATTTACCAAAAAATCTTTTGATAAAAGCAAAAAAATTGAAAGCAATTATAAATGTTGAAAGTAATTTTATTAATAATATGGATTATCAATACTGTTTTAAAAAGGGAATTCACGTTATTGCAACTTCTCCTGTTTTTTCAAAACCAGTTGCAGAAATTGCTCTTGGTATGACCTTATCTTTGTTAAGAAATATTCACACTGCTCATTTAGATTTTATTAAAGGCAAAGAAAAATATGGTTTAGAGAGTAATTTGAAAGCCTCTTTATTATCAGAAAAGAAAATTGGATTATTAGGTTTTGGAGATCTTGCTAAATCTTTGTATCCATTATTATTGCCATTCACCAGAGATATAAATGTTTATGATCCATGGATTCCAAAAATAAAAATTAAAAAGCTTGGTTTCAAAAATATTAGTTTGAATAAGATGTTTGAAAATTGTGAGATTATTTATGTATTAGCGACTGTGACTACAAAAAACAAAAACTTCATAGATAAAAAACTTTTAAATAAGATGAAACCTAATTCCTGTTTTGTATTGATGAGTCGTGCAGCGGTTGTAAATTTTAAGGATTTGATAAACACAGTGAAAAAAAGAAACATATTTGTTGCAACAGACGTTTTTCCTGAAGAACCAGTGCCAAAAAAAAGTTCTTTAAGAAAAGTAAAGAATATTTTGTTTTCTGCTCATAGAGCTGGGGCTTTAAAGTCTGCTTTTTTTAATATGGGGGAGATAGTTTTAAAAGATATGAGCTTAATTAGAAAAAATTTAAAACCTAAATTCTGCAAAACAGCAAATAAGAGAACAGTCAATCTAATAGCCTCAAAACCTGTTGCAATTAATTGATTTTTTTATAATTTCGTAATTTATGTCAACTTTCCAAAATCCATTATTAGAAGCAAAAGGAATAACTAAATATTTTGGTACAATTACTGCTTTAGAAAATGTTGATTTAAAAGTACATGCAGGAGAATGTTTAGGTGTAGTTGGAGATAATGGAGCAGGAAAATCAACTCTGATGAAAGTTTTATCAGGATTATATAAACCCAGTTCAGGTTCATTATATTTTCAAGGAAAGGAGGAAATTTTAGAAAGCCCTAAGGACTCACAAAACCTTGGATTAGAAATGGTTTATCAAGACCTTGCTTTAGCTGGAAATTTACCTATCGGAGAAAATATTTTTTTAGGAAGAGAGCCAACTAAAAATATTGGTTTCTTAAAATTTTTAGATTTTAATAAAATAAAAGAATTAACAAACGCTCATTTAGGAAAACTAAAAATTAATGTTAAAAGTGCTGATCAAAAAGTCGAAGAACTTTCTGGAGGTCAAAGACAAGCCGTTGCAATTGCTAGATCAACAGCATTTAATGCGAAAGTTGTCATTATGGATGAACCAACAGCAGCTCTTGCAATCAAAGAAGTAGGAAAAGTTTTAGATCTTATAAATAGTTTAAAAAAAACAGGCGTTGGGGTAATAGTTATTAGTCATAGAATGGATGACATCTTTTCAGTTTGTGATCGAGTTATGGCGCTATTTCAAGGCACAAATTTTGCAGAGTCTGAACTTTCAAATACTTCAAGGGACGAAGTAATTGGATGGATTATGGGTAAAAAATAAAATGGAAGAAAAAGATATCAAGAAAGAAAGTATATATCTAAAATTAATGCCCTACATTGAGAAGTATGGCATTCTTTTATTGCTTGTACTTATGATACTGGTAATGCACATTTTGCAGCCAGATGTCTTCTTATCATGGAGAAATGTAACTAACGTTTTCAAACAAATCTCTTGGCAGTCAATGTTAGCTTTGGGTGTATTTATGGTCATCGTAACTGCTGGTATAGATCTTTCTGTCGGTTCAATAATGATGTTGTCACTTATGGTTTTAGCAATTGTTGCTAAAGCAGGAGCACCGTGGTTCATAGTTGTTATAACTCCTCTGATAGCTGGGTTCTTATGTGGTTTGTTTAATGGAGCCGGAATTACTTTATTGAGAATGCCCCATCCATTTATAATGACCTTAGGAACACTTTATATTTTTAGAGGAACAGGAAACCTTATATCTGGTGGAACACCAATTAGTGGTTTCACAGATGAAGTTAGATATCTAGGACATGGTAGAATTGATTTAACGTGGCTTGGATTAGAAAAGTCACAGTATTTGCCTGTTAGTTTAGTTTTAATTGCAGTTGTGTATGTTATTTTTTGGTTTTTTCTTAATCACAGCAGAACAGGAAAATGGATTTATGCCATAGGTGGAAATCCAAGTGCTGCTAGAGCATCAGGTATAAATGTAAATAAAATTTTAATCATAGTATATTCACTTTGTGGTTTCTTATCTGGTATTGGAGCATTAATTTTAGCAGGAAGAACTGATTCTGGTTATCCAAATGCAGGTTTACAATCTGAATTAGATGCTATTGCAGCATGTATTATAGGTGGTGCAAGTTTTTTTGGTGGAAGAGGAACGGTATTAGGAGTTTTTGCAGGAGTTATGATTATGGGTATTTTAAGAAATGGACTTAATTTGATGGATGTCAGCTCATTTTGGCAGCAGGTTCTAATAGGCTCAATTATAGTTATAGCTGTGTATATAGATGTTCTTAGAAGAGATCTTGGAACTAGAAAATAATTATAATTCGTTTTACACGTAAAAGTTGTTTTGACTTTATAAACAGTTGAATTTTTTCCAAAATTTTTATTTAATTTAGATTATTCAAATAACAATAGGGGAATAAACAAATGAAAAACTTAACAAAAAAAATTGTTGTTCTTTTTACAGCAATATTTTTATCAATTAGTTTAGGTTCAGTTTCTTTTGCTGATGGACATGGTAAAAAAATCTTGTTTAGCATCAAAGGTCCTGGATCTGGAAATCCTTTCTGGGCGTCTGTAACAAAAGGTGCTGAGGAAGAGGCTAAAAAATTAGGAGTTAAATTAATTTTAATCGCACCTCCTCAAGAAGGTGATGTTCAGGCACAGATAAATCAAGTTGAGGACCAACTTGCAAAAGGTGTTGATGCTTTAGCACTAGCACCAGGAGATCCAAATGCTTTTGCACCAATTGTTGATGATGCAATTAAAAGTGGAGTTCCAGTTGTATTTGTTGACACAAAAGGAATTAACGAAGGTGTAACATTTATTGGAACTAACAATATGAATGGTGCAGAGTTAGCTGCAAAATTTATTTGTGATAAAACTCCAAAAGGTTCTGATGTTGCAATCTTAACTGGTATCGAGTCTCAGTCTACAGCGTTACTTAGAAGAGATGGTGCAATCAAAGGATTTAAAAATTGTGGGTTAAACATTGTTGCAACTCAAACTGCAGAATGGGATACAGCAAAAGGTAGATCAGTAACTGAGTCTATAATTTTGAAAAATCCTAATATCAAAGCAATATTTGCTTCTAACGACAACATGGGACTAGGTGCTATGCAAGCTCTTAAAGATGCAGATATGAATGATGTAGTAGTTGTTGGGTTTGATGCAACTCCAGATGCAGCTACGAGTATCCTTAAAGGTGAAATGACAGCAACAATTGCTCAGTTCTCTTACAACATGGGTGCTTATGGTGTTAAATATGCACTTGAGTTAGCAAATGGGGGAAGTATTGATATAAATATTGATACTGGTACACAATTAGTAACAACAGAAAACGCTAACGATTTTAAATAATCTTTAGAAATAATCAGAAATAAAGGGTGGAATTTTTATTCCACCCTTTTTTTTTATGTAATATAATAATTTAATGTTAATTAATATTAATCCAATCTTAAGTCCTGAATTACTCTTTCATTTAAGATCTATGGGACATGGTGAAAAAATAATTTTAGCAGATGCAAATTTTCCAGCAAATACATCTAATGACAAGGTAATAAGATTAGACGGTGTAGGCATTAAAGAAGCAGCTTCAGCAATTCTTTCTATTTTTCCTCTTGATAGTTTTATTGTTTCTCAAGGTGGATCCCCAGCTTTAAGAATGGAGGTAGATGATAAACCAGAAGAATTAACAGAAACGCATAAAGAATTTATTGAAACAGTAAAAAAAGTTTCAGGTGAAAATTGGAAAGTTGGTTCAATCTCTAGACAAGATTTTTATAAAGAGGCAAAAAAAGCATATTGTATAGTTACAACCACTGATGCGAGACCGTTTGGATGTTTTATTTTAACTAAAGGTGTAATTTTACCTAACGGTAAAGTTTGGACATAAATTTTTAAGCAATGAAATCTATTTGTATTTTTGGAGTTTTTGTTGCTGACCTATGTTTTGTGGGGAGTAAAATTCCTATAAAAGGTCAAACAATTTTAGGCAAAAAACATATAGTTGGTCCAGGTGGGAAAGGATCAAATCAAGCAATTGCAGCAGCAAGATTAAATGGCAACATAAGTTTTATTACCAAGATGGGCAAAGACAGTCATTCTCAGATGGCTTTTGATCTTTACAAAGAAGCTGGAGTAAAAACCCATTCAATTATTCAAGATGATAAACTCTTTACAGGTGTAGCTGGTATTATGATTGACGAGGATGGAAATAATGCAATTAATATCATTTCTGGAGCAGCGGAGCATCTGAATAACAGAGATATAGATAATCATATAGAAACTATCAAAAATTCAGAAATATTTCTTACTCAAATGGAAACTCCTGATGAGACAACAATTTATGCTTTGAAAAAAGCAAAAGAAAATGGATGTACTACTATTTTAAATCCTGCTCCAGCACGAAAAATTGATGAAGAAAACTTTAGATTAATTGATTTTTTTACTCCAAATGAAACTGAAGCAGAGTTTTATTTAAATAAAAAAATTAAAACAGAATCAGATATTAAAAATGCAGGTCAGGAATTTTTAAAAAAGGGTGTGAAAAATGTAATAATTACCTTAGGGGAAAAAGGTGTTTATTTTGCAAATAAGGAAAAAAATTTTTTCTTAAATGCTTTTGAATTTAAAGAACCTGTTCTTGATACTACAGGTGCAGGTGATGCATTTAATGGTGCCCTAACTGTTAGTTTAGCAAGTAATTTAGATATTAAAGAAGCTTTAATTTTTGCAAATAAAGTAGCAGGAATTTCAACTACAAAATTAGGTGCAGCTGCGTCAATGCCTTTTACAATAGATTTAGTTAATTATTAATTTTAATTTTTTTTATTTTTTGACATAGACAAAGCAATTTTAAAAGAATTTAAAATTGGATCTATGTTAGCTTCATTTTTACCTGCAATAGCAAATGCAGATCCATGAGCAGTAGTAGTTACTGGTACAGTTAATCCACCTTGAACCGTTACGCCTCTATCAAAACCAAAAGCTTTAAGACCTGATTGAAGTGCATCATGGTACATACCAACCATACAATCATGATTTTTATTTTTATATGCAACAACAAAAGACGTATCACATGGTAATGGACCATCTACATTGTATCCAAGTTTTTTTGCTTCTTCTATAGCAGGAATAATTTCATCTTTTTCCTCTGTACCAAATTCAGCATGTGGATTAAGTGCTTGAATTGCTATTCTTGGATTCTTGACACCATTTAGCTCCATCACTTTGTTGATTAGTTTAATCGGTTTCATAATATTTTCTTTTGTAATATGTTGAGCAACTTCTTTAATTGGTATGTGGGATGTTACTCTAGCTGTCCAAAAATTATCAATAACATTAAACTCACAACAAAAACTATTTACCTCTAGCTTCTCAGCCATTAGCTGCAATTCATCAGAATGTTTATTTCCTCCAAGTTTTAGACTTGTCTTATTCATTGGAGCAAAATTTATAGCATCGATTTTCTTTTCTTTTGCAAGAGTTAAGGCTAAATCCAAAGCTTCTAAAACACTTTCACCAGATTCTTTAGATGGTTCTGCCAATTTGTACTTGTGATTTTTTCCTTTAGAAATGTCTAGGAAAAATTTATTTGATTTATTAAAATCAATTTGGTCAAAATTTTCAACCATATTTAATTGATGTGAAAATCCTGTTATACTATTCCCACTTTCAAATACTTGTTTTTCACCAATGACAACTATATTTGCTTTTTTTGTTATATCGTCATTTAAAAGTTTTGAGACCAGTTCGGGTCCTATACCCGCAGGATCACCAAGAAGTAAAGCGATGTTAGATTTATTTTCAACCATTTTTTCCTTTACGTCTTGTAGCAGATTATGATTAAATTATTAAATATAAATTAACAATAGAGGGAAATAATGAAAAAAAGTTTTAAATTATTTTTAGCTGCCGCATTTTTGGTAACTGAATTTTTTGTTGTTGCACTTCCATTAATGATTACATCTGCAAAAGCAGATGGTCACCCAATTCAAGCAGTTACTCACGCTGGTTTTGGTGGTGGAACAGATGTAACTACTAGAATGATGTTATTAAGAACTAGAAGGTATCTAAAACAAGATATGCAATTAGTTAATAAAAAAGGTGGAGGTGGAGCTGCATCTATGGATTACATGATGACTCTTCCAGCAGATGGAAATCATACTTTAACTTGGACTACTGGTCATGCTGTATCTATGGCATTAGGTAAAACTAAAGTTAAACTAAGCGATATGCAACCACTTGCAAGAGGAACTGATGATCCTCAATTATTCGTTGTTAACTGTAAGAACGACATCAAAGATGCCAAAAAGTTTATTAGTGCACAAAAATCAAAATCATTAAAGTATGGAACAACACACGTAGGTGGTATTGATGATGTAAGTGCAATTGCTTTTACTAAAAAGGGTAAACTTACAGATCCAACAATTGTAGCTTATAAAGGTGTAGGACCTATAAAAACTAACCTTATCAAAGGAGATATTGATGTAGGTGTTTTAAATCTAGGTGAAGCTGTTACTGAAATAGAAGATGGTACTTTATGTGTATCAGTTGTCTTAGCTAGCAACAGAATGGAAAAATTAAACAATGTTCCTACAGCTACCGAATTAGGAATTCCAGTTGTTTTATCTACAGTCAGAGGCTTCGTAACAAGAAAAGGTGTGCCTGCTGATAGAAAAAAACAATTAGAAGATGCAATGATAAAAGCTATGGAGCATAAATATTTCCAAAGTTTTTTAACTGACATTGGTCTTGATTCAACTAGTGTAGTTGGAGCTGATGAGTGGGGCAAGCAAATGGAAGTTATGCTTGCAGAAATGACTGCTCAACTTAAAGCTTTAGGTTACATTAAGTAATTTTAATAAAGTACATTCTTTAATATGAATAATGTACGAGATAAAAAAAGGGCAAACAAAAGTTTGCCCTTTTTTTTTAGAACAGAATTTAAAGTCTTTTTTATAATTGTCTTAGTTTCATCAATTTTATTAATATCTACCTTTTCATTTGATACTGTCCCACCTATTTTAAACAGAGGGATTCAACCTGCTACATTTCCAAAAGGTTTACTTGTCTTAATAATAGCACTAACTTCAATTATCTATTATTTATCTTTTAAAAAACCTTGGAAAAAAGAAAAAAATTTACCAAGGCCTTTTTTTCTTACAATTTTAAGTTTTATTATTTTTATAATTATCTCAAAAACTTTAGATTTTTTTCTAGCAATTTCAGTTCTTTCAATTTTTGTATCTTATAATTGGGGTGAAAGAAGAATTTTTCATTTATTATTAGTAAGTATAATTTTCCCCCTAGCTGTCTTTATTTTTTTTGAAATGATTTTAGGATTAAGGTTTCCACCAGGAATAATTACAAATCTTTATTACTACTAAAATGGAAAATCTACTTTTGATGATGGCTCCTTTGTTTAGTTCAAAACTATTATTAGTTTTATTGTTTGGAACTTTATTTGGATTAGTTTTAGGAGTTCTACCTGGCTTAGGACCTACCACAGGAGGTGCATTAATTTTACCTTTCACTATGACTTTGGATCCATTGTCTGCAATCATTTTGTTAACATCTATATATTGCGCAGGAACATATGGAGGAGCAATTACGGCTGTTCTTATAAATACACCCGGCACTCCAGCTGCAGCAGCAACATGTTTGGATGGATATCCCCTTGCTCAAAAAGGTGAAGCAGGTAGAGCTTTAGGAATGGCAACTGTTTCAAGTACAGTTGGTGGGATATTTAGTGTTATAGTTTTAGTATTTTTTGCACCAATATTGGCAAATCTTGCATATGAATTTGGTCAACCTGAATATTTTGCTTTAGCAATTTTTGGTTTAACTATGTTAGCTTCAATCGGAGACGGTAGTCCAATAAAGAATTTAATAGCAGGAGCTTTTGGAATTTTAATTTCAACAGTTGGAAAAGATTTCATGACATCTATAGATAGATTTACTTATGGTATAAATGAACTTTCAATAGGCATAGGATTTATCCCAGTAGTTGTCGGTTTGTTTGCAATAAGTGAAATGTTAACCCAATCTACATTACTTGATCAAGTATTTAAGAGAGTAGCCTTAAAAGCTGTAAAACTTCCAACTAAAGATGACTATAAAAAAACTTGGAAAACAATTCTTAGATCTAGTGGGATTGGATCATTTATTGGAGTATTACCAGCTGAAGGAGGAACTGTTGCATCTTTAATTGGTTACTCAGAGGCAAAAAGATTTTCAAAAAATCCTGAAGAATTTGGAAAAGGATCTGTAGAAGGAATTGCAGGCGCAGAGGCAGCAAATAATGCTGCTACAGGTGGAGCTATGGTTCCTACATTAGCTTTAGGTATTCCTGGAAGCGCAACTACAGCAGTTATATTAACAGGATTAATTATCCATGGTGTAAGACCTGGACCAGATTTATTTAAAGAACAACCAGAATTTCTTTATGGGATTTTTGGAGCAATGTTAGTTGCAAATATATTATTTTTTATATTTGGTTTTTTTGGTGCAAAAATTTTTGCAAGAATCACTCTTGTGCCTAATAAAATTTTATGGCCAATGATTTTTGCAGTGTCAGTATGCGGAACATATTCATTAAGCCAATCCATAATTGATGTTTGGATAATGTTGTTTTTTGGAGTACTTGGTTTTTTTATGAGAAGATATGGTTTTTCTGTTGTTCCAGTTATCATAGGATTAATTTTAGGTGAACTTGTTGAAGGAACTTTGAGACAATCAATTGTAATATTTGATGGAAACTGGCTTATGTTTTTGACTAGACCAATAGCCTTAACATTCTTCATTTTATCTTTAATTGCACTTGCTTTTCCTTTAATAAGATCAAAAAAAAATAAAAAAATTATATGATTAAATTTGATCTAAAAGATAGAGTTGCAGTTGTTACTGGTGGAGCTCAAGGATTTGGACTAGCCATTACAGAGAGATTTATAGACTCAGGTGCTAAAGTAGTAATTTGGGACATCGATGAAAATGAAGCAAAAAAAGCTATAGATAAAGTGAATTCAAAGAATTTAAGTTCTCAAATTGTAGACGTTAGCAATATAGAGACAATTAATAATAAATTGTCAGAAATCGAAACTACACATGGTAAAATAGATATTTTTATAAATAATGCTGGAGTTGCAGGAAAAAATACTACAGTCGCAGAATATCCTGTAGATGAATGGAATAAAGTAATTAACTTAAATTTGAATGCAGTATTTTATTGTTGTAAAGCAGTTGTTCCTTATATGGAAAAAAATAATTACGGTAGAATAGTAAATATCGCCTCTATTGCAGGAAAAGAAGGTAATCCTAATGCCAGCGCTTATAGTACTTCAAAAGCTGGAGTCATTGGCTTAACAAAATCCTTAGGTAAAGAGCTAGCACAAAAAAATATAGCAGTAAACTGTGTAACTCCAGCAGCTGCTAAAACTAGGATTTTTGATCAGATGACAGAAGAACATATAAATTATATGCTCTCAAAGATCCCAAGGAATAAATTTGCTAAAGTTGAAGAGCTTGCCTCACTAGTTACATGGTTATCTAGTGAAGAAAATTCTTTTTCTACGGCAGCTGTTTTTGATTTAAGCGGTGGAAGAGCCACCTATTAACTATGCAAGTCGGTATTGATGTAGGTGCAACTAAAATTGAAAGTGTTGTGCTTGAGAAAGATGGTCAAGAAAAACATAGATCAAGAATCGCTTGTCCAAAAGATTATCTTCAAATTGTAAACACAATAAAAGATATTTATCAGCAATTAGAAAAAAAATTTAATAAAGAGCTTCCCATTGGAGTTTGCCACCCAGGAATTCATTCACCTCAAACTGGATTAGTCAAAAATGCTCCTAATTGTTATTGGCTTGAAAAAAAACCTTTTCAAAATGATTTACGTAAAGCTTTAGGAAAAGAAGTATTTTGTGAAAATGATGCAAACTGTTTTGCTTTATCTGAGTCAATTGATGGATCAGGAAAACATTATAAAATTGTTTATGGTATTATTTTAGGCTCAGGTGTTGGCGGTGGGTTAGTAATTGATAAAAAAATTGTTAGTGGTCCAAATGGTGTTGCTGGCGAATGGGGTCACAATCAAATTCCCTACTTTGCTGCAAAAAAAGAAAACTTTGATTCAAATAATCCTAGAGAAGCAGAAATAGAGAGTTTTGTATCAGGACTTGGTTTAGCTAAAAGATTTAACAAAACTTTTGGAAAAAATTTAAAAGCAAATGAGATTTTTGAATTAAATAGAAAACATGATTTAGACGCTGAAAGATTTATAGATGATTTTAAAGTCAATTTAGCAATGTCTCTTTCAAGTATAATAAATATCTTAGATCCAGATGCTTTTATTTTTGGCGGTGGAGTTTCTAATGAGATCGATTTTTTAACTGAAGTTGACTCGTTGGTAAAAAAATTTGTTATAGGAAAAGAATATGAAGGCGTTTTTTTAAAACCAAAATTTGGTGATGCTAGTGGTGTTAGGGGTGCAGCTAGGTTAGGCAGAGGCGCAACATATTAGTAAATCAATTTTTAGTTGAATTTTAAAATAAACCACTTTTTTTAAGGCTTAAACGTAGACCTCATAATAACTGAAATAAAAATTCTAATCTAAGTTGTATTAATTTTTTTAATTTACTTTTGGTATCTATTCTACCTATAGTAGTTTTATATAAAAAAAAGTAAATAACAAAAGGGAAGATATGAGAAAATTAATTATCGCTTTGATTGCTTTTGCTTTCACATCTACTTCATCATTCGCAGGACCAAAAATTGAGGTGTTGCACTGGTGGACTTCAGGAGGTGAAGCTGCAGCTCTGAAAGTATTAAAAGACGATTTTGCTGCTAATGGTGGTGAATGGCTAGATATGCCAGTAACGGGTGGCGGTGGAGATGCCGCTAACGTAGCTTTAAAAGCTAGAATTGTTGCTGGTGATCCTCCATCTGCCTCTCAAATTAAGGGTCCTACAATTCAAGAATATGACCAAGAAGGAGTTGTTGCACCTTACAACATCGATCCAATTGCTCAATCAGAAGGTTGGGATAATTTATTAGATCCAATGATTGCTGCAGTACATAAATGTGAAAATAACAGTGGACCATATTGTGCGGCTCCAGTAAATATTCACAGAATTGACTGGATGTGGGCTAATAAAGCTGTTTTTGATGCTAACGGTATTTCAGTACCAACAACTTGGGATGAAGTAAATGCTGCTGCTGAAAAACTTCAAGCTGCAGGAATAATTCCATTTGCTCATGGTGGTCAAGCTTGGCAAGATGCTACAGTTTTTGAAGCAGTTGCTATGGGTATTGGTGGAAATAATTACTACAAGAACTGCTATGTAGATCTTAAAGAAAGTTGTTTAAGAAGTGAGACTACAGTAAAAGTTTTTGATCAAATGAGAAAACTTCAAAGTTATACTGATGAAGGTAGTCCAGGAAGAGACTGGAACGTTGCTACTGGTATGGTAATTGAGGGAAAAGCAGGTTTCCAAATTATGGGTGACTGGGCTAAGGGAGAGTTTACTGCTGCTGGTAAAACACCAGGAGTAGATTATTATTGTTCTCCAACTCCTTCTAACAATGGTTACTTATATAACGTAGATAGCTTTATATTCTACAAAACGAATGATCCAGATAAACAAGAAGGTCAAAAACTGTTAGCGAAACTAATGATGGGTAAAAACTTCCAAAAAGTATTTAACCTATACAAAGGTTCTATTCCAGCTAGATTAGATGTTTCAATGGATGAGTTTGATAAATGTGCAAAAACTTCAAACGCAGATATTAAAACTGCAGGTGCTAGCGGTGGACTAGTTCCAAGTTTTGCTCATGGTATGGCTCAAGGAAATACTATGAAAGCTGCATTACAAGACATAATTACAGAACACTTTAATTCTGATATGTCTTCAGTAGATGCTGCAAACGCGTTAGCTGACTCTGTTTTAGCTAACATGTAGTCCATAAAAATTAAAAGGCCACTTTTAACTAAGTGGCCTTTTTTTTAATCAAAAAAAGTATTTATAATGTTCAAGTGGCTAGAAAAAAATCTACCTAAAATTGTTATGGCTCCAGCTGTTGGTTTAATAGGTTGGTTTGTTTATGGTTTTGTACTCTGGACTTTATATATATCTTTTACAAATTCAAAAATCCTACCAAAATATGAGCTTTGGGGATTTGGACAGTACGAAAAGCTTTGGGCCTCTAGGAAATGGCTTATTGCCGTGGACAATTTACTTATTTTCACAGTTTTGTTTTTGGTTTTTTGTATTGTAATTGGAATTATTTTAGCAATATTTTTGGATCAAAAAATTAGGTCAGAGGGGTTGTTAAGGACAATTTATTTATACCCTATGGCATTATCCTTTATTGTAACTGGAACTGCTTGGAAATGGATATTAAATCCAACATTAGGAATTCAAAAATTATTTATTGATTGGGGTTTTGAAAATTTTACATTTGATTGGCTGGTTAATAGGGAAATGGCAATTTATACAATTGTGATAGCAGGAGTTTGGCAATCTGCTGGTTTTGTGATGGCTTTGTTTTTAGCTGGATTAAGATCTGTTGAAGACGAAATAGTAAAAGCAGCTAAAATAGATGGTGCTGGTATATTTACTGTTTATTGGAAAATTTTACTTCCAATGATGAGACCAGTATTTTTTACAAGTTTTGTCATATTAGTTCATATATCTATTAAAAGTTATGATCTTATAGTAGCGCTTACCCAAGGAGGACCGGGTATTTCAACAACTATGCCTGCACTTTATATGACACAAACAGCATTTCATAAAAGTCAGGTTGGTTTATCTGCAGCTAGTGCAATGATGATGTTTATGGCAGTAGCAGCAGTAATAATTCCATATTTATATTCTGAGTTAAGGAGAGAAAATGCAAGATAGTTTACAATCTTCTTATAGGCAACTTG
The DNA here is from genome assembly GCA_902526595.1 of uncultured Pelagibacteraceae bacterium. GTDB lineage: Bacteria > Pseudomonadota > Alphaproteobacteria > Pelagibacterales > Pelagibacteraceae > Pelagibacter. The sequence goes on from CABZLO010000005.1 coordinate 14,359, forward strand.
AACAAAAATCAAAATATACTAATATATTTTTAAGGTGGTTTTTGTATTTAGTTTTAATTCTTTTTGCCTCTTACTTTATTTTCCCGTTATATGTCATGATTGTAACATCATTAAAAACAATGGAAGAAATTCGTCAAGGAACCCTTTTAACTTGGCCAAGTGCACTAAATTTTGACTCATGGGCTGTTGCTTGGGGGGGAAGAGGTTATGGAGCAGGAGATACATTCTTAAAACCATATTTTTGGAATTCAATTAAAATGGTTGTTCCTGCTGTATTTTTTTCAACTTTTATTGGTGCTATGGCCGGATATGTTTTGACTAAATGGCGATTTAAAGGTGACAAGTGGGTTTTTCTTTTTTTACTGTTTGGTTGTTTCATCCCTTATCAAGCAATTCTACTTCCTATGGCTAGAACACTTGGTGTTTTAGGAATTTCAAATTCTGTAATTGGTCTTGTATTAGTTCATACCGTCTATGGAATACCGTTTACAACATTATTTTTTAGAAATTTTTATGTTTCAATCCCAACAGAGTTAGTAAAAGCAGCAAGGATAGATGGAGCAGGTTTTTTTAAAATATTTTTTAAAATTTTACTACCTATATCAGCTCCAATTATTGTAGTAACAGTAATTTGGCAATTCACTCAGATTTGGAATGACTTTTTATTTGGATCGACTTTTTCATTTGGAGAAGCTGCACCAATTCAAGTAGCATTGAACAACATGGTTCTTTCGAGTACAAGCGTTAAAGAGTATAACGTGGATATGGCTTCAGCTATAATAGCAGGTATTCCAACGCTTATAGTTTATGTTTTAGCAGGTAAATATTTCATTAGAGGATTAACTTCAGGAGCAGTAAAAGGATAAAAATGAAAACATTAAAAATTGAGGATTTGTCAAAAAACTTTGGATCTACTGAGGTTTTGAAAAAAATAAACTTAGAAATTGACGAGGGTAATTTTCTAGTTCTTTTAGGACCCTCAGGATGTGGAAAGTCTACTTTATTAAATATTATTGCAGGTTTAGAGACAATTAACGAAGGAAATGTCTTTATTGATGATTATAACGTTAGTAAAGTTGAGCCTAAGGACCGTAATATTGCTATGGTTTTCCAATCATATGCTTTGTATCCATCAATGAATGTTAGAGAAAACATGATATTTGGACTTAAACAAGCAAAAACATCAAAAGATAAAATAGAAAACCAACTTGAAAAAGTTTCTAAATTTCTTCAGGTTGATCAGCTTTTAGAGAGAAAACCTTCTCAGTTATCTGGTGGACAAAGACAACGTGTTGCAATAGGTAGAGCACTTGTAAGAGAGCCAAGAATCTTTTTATTTGACGAGCCATTGTCAAATTTAGATGCAAAACTAAGAGTTGAAATGAGAAGAGAAATAAAAAAACTTCATCAACAACTAAAAACAACAGTGGTATACGTTACTCATGATCAAACTGAAGCTATGAGCTTAGGTACAAAAATTGCTATTATGAATTATGGTGTAATACAACAAAATGATACACCAGAAAACATATACAATAAACCTAACAACACATTTGTGGCAGATTTTATTGGCTCGCCATCAATGAACCTAATTAAAGGAATTTTAAAGGAAAGTTCAAATAATCTTTCGTTTATTGTAGAAGGATCTAATCTAGAAATTCCAGTTGATAATTATACTTTTAAGGTAAATGATAATCTTAATAATAAAGAGGTTTTCTTGGGAATAAGACCTGAGCATATATTCTTTAAAAAGTTAAACGAAAATGATTTTGAAATAATACTTAGAGCAGACTTAAGTGAATATATTGGACATGAACAAATCATAACTTTTAATTATGTAAATCAAGAATTATTAGCAAAATTTCCATCAACAATTAAAATAGAATTAAATAAAGAAACAAAATTATATTTTGATTTAACTCAAGTTTCTTTGTTTGACACAAACTCAAAGGAGAGATTATAAATGAATGTAAAATATAATGATTTAGAAAACAAGAGAGTTTTTATAACAGGTGGGGGATCCGGTATAGGATCTTCAATTGTTGAACATTTTTGTGCCCAAGGATCAGAAGTTTATTTTATAGATATTAATGTGAAAGAGTCAAAAAAATTAATAGATCAAATTAAAAAAAAAAATTTTAGTATTCCAACTTTTATTGAATGTGATTTATTAAATATTAAACAATTACAACAAACAATTTCTAATATAATTAAAGAAAAAGGACCAATTAATATTTTAATTAATAATGCAGCTAATGATACAAGACATAAAATAGATGAAGTTACAGAGGAATATTGGAATGAAAGAATGAATGTTAATTTACGACATTTTTTCTTTACAGTTCAGTCAGTTAAAAAATCTATGATTGAAAATGGTGGAGGTTCAATTATCAACATGGGATCAACCTCATGGATGATAGGACAAGGTGGTATGGCAGCATATACAGCAGCGAAATCAGGAGTTGTGGGTTTAACAAGATCTTTTGCCCGAGATTTAGGAGAATTCAAAATAAGAGTTAATTCTGTAGTGCCTGGATGGGTGATGACTCAAAGACAAATAGACCTCTGGTTAAATGAAGAATCTGAAAAAGAATTAATGCATAGACAGTGTTTGAAAGAAAAATTAATGCCACATGAAATAGCTCAAGCAGTATTATTTTTTTCATCTGATCAATCCTCAGGTTGTACAAATCAGGCCTATGTGGTTGATAAGGGTTGGTTATAATAGATTGTGTGAAAATAAAGAGCTCTACAATTGAAAATAAATTTTTAAGAATTAGGACTATAAACTTTGGTGCAACTTTATTTGAGTTTTTTCATAAGTCCAAAAAAATAAATTTAATTTTAAATCTTGGTGGTATTAGAAACTACTTAAACAAAAACTTGTATGTAGGAGCAACTTGTGGAAGGTATGCAGGCAGAATATCTAATTCAAAATTTAAAATTAAAAATAAAATTTTTTCTTTAAATTCAAATGAAGGTAATAATACTCTTCATGGAGGAAAAAAGGGATTTGATCGTTCAATTTGGAAAATAAAATATAAAAGTAAGAAAAAAATTAAGTATCAATTATTTTCAAAACACATGGATCAAGGTTTTCCAGGAAATCTTTATGTAAATTGTATATATGAATTAATTGATAAAAAATTGAATATTAAATATGAATATAAATCTGATAGCGAAACTCATGTAAATATGACTAATCACAGTTATTGGAATCTAAATAAAAATAAAAAAGATAATATTTTTAATCATGATCTAAAAGTAAATTCTAAAAAATATCTTGAAGTGAATAATAAATTAATTCCAACAGGAAAATACAAATCAGTAAAAGAATCAATAAATGACTTTAGAGAATTTAAAAACATAGGTAAAAAAATTTCTTTAATTAAAAAAAGAAATCCGAAAAAATTTTCCAATACAATAAACCAATCTGGTTTTGATATAACTTACTGTATCAAGAAAAATCAAAAAAATTATGTTGCAACTCTTAAAAATCAAAAAAATAGATTATCTTTGGATTTTTTTTCTAACTTACCAGGCATGCAATTATATACGAGCCAAAGTCTTAGATACAAAAAGAAACTTTTTCCTTATCAGGGAGTATGTTTAGAAACTCAATTCTTTCCTGATGCTCCAAATAAAAAAAATTTTCCAAAAACTCTAATCAAACCAAATAAAAGTTATAAGTTTTTTACTAGTATTAAGGTCAATTAAAATCTATGAAAAAAAAAATTAATATTTCAATAATTGGCACAGGATTAATGGGATTACAACACATAAAAGCTATTCTGAAGTCTAAAAAAGCAAATTTACACTCAATTGTTGATATTACTGATAATGCTAAAAAATTATCAAATAAATATAGAATACCTATTTATTCAAATGCCTCTTCTCTTTTGAAGTCAAAACAATTAGATGCTGTAATAGTTGCAACTCCAAATAAATTACATGAAAAACATACAATTAGTTTTTTAAAAAAAAAAATACCTGTTCTCTTAGAAAAACCAATTTCAGATAATATTAAGTCTGCAAAAAAGATTATAATTAGCTCAAAGAAAAATAAAACCCCATTATTGATTGGTTATCATCGAAGACACAATGAAATTATTTCTAAAGTAAAAACAATCATCAGATCTGGTAAATTAGGAAATATTGTCTCTGCTAATGTATTATGTTGGCTCTTCAAGCATAAAGAATATTTTAAAGAAAGTTGGAGAACAAGTAGAGGAGGTGGACCACTAAGTATAAATCTAGTGCATGACATTGATATGATTTGTTACCTATTAGGTTCAATTACTTATGTTCAAGCTTTTACAACTAATAAAACACGAAAATATAAAGTTGAGGATACGGCAACTGTAAATTTAATTTTTGATTCAGGTGCTTTATGTACATTAAATATTTCTGATACTATTGTTGCTCCTTGGAGCTATGAATTAACAGCAGGGGAAAATCCCGCTTATCCTGTCACTAATCAATCTGCATATATGATAGGTGGCACCAAAGGATCAATACAATTTCCAAATTTAAAATACTGGTTTTATAAAAAAGAAAGAAGTTGGTGGAATAAGATATTTCTGAAATCTGATATTAAGAAAAAAGATGATAATACATTAGTTAATCAAATTGATCATTTTTCAGATGTTGTTTTAAAAAAGGCTAAGCCTAAAGTTAATGGAAATGATGGATTAAATTCTTTAAAAATTTTTGCGGCAATCACAAAAAGTGCAAAAAATGGTAAAAAAATTAAAATTTAAAGATTAGATAAAATAGAATTTGAACATTCAACTGTATTACTTTCACCACCTAAGTCTTTAGTTCTATTTTTTTGAACATTTAATGATTTTTCAATAGCAGATACAATAGAATTTGAAGCTTCTTTTTCACCCAAGTAATCAAGCATCATTGCACCTGACCAAATTTGACCAACAGGATTAGCAACCCCTTTTCCAGCTATATCAGGGGCTGAGCCATGCACTGGTTCAAATAATGATGGATATTTGTTTTCAGGATTTATATTCCCTGATGGGGCAATTCCTATAGTTCCAGTACATGCTGGACCTAAATCAGATAAAATATCTCCAAATAAATTTGATGCTACAACCACATCAAACCACTCTGGATTAAGAACAAACCTTGCTGCTAATATATCAATATGAAATTGATCAGTTTCAATTTCAGGATATTTATTTTTCATTTTACTGAAACGCTCATCCCAAAATGGCATTGTTATTGAAATACCATTAGATTTTGTTGCATTGGTAAGTTTTTTTCTCTTTCTTTTTTTTGCTAATTCAAAAGCAAACTCTTGAACTCTATCTATGCCGTGAGCAGACATAATAGTTTCCTGTATTGCTATTTCTCTTTCTGTATTTTGGTACATTCTACCACCAACTGATGAATATTCTCCTTCAGTGTTTTCTCTAACAATCATCATATCAATATCGCCAGGTTTTTTATTTGCCAGTGGAGGATTAACTCCTGGAAAAAGCTTTACTGGTCTTAGATTTATGTATTGATCAAATTCTCTTCTAAATTGAAGTAGTGATCCCCATAATGAAATGTGATCAGGAACTTCATCAGGCATACCAACTGCTCCAAAAAAAATAGCATTATGTTTACTTAATTTTTCTTTCCAATCATCCGGTAACATTTTTCCATGCTTTTCATAATAATCACATGATGCAAAATCATATTCTGTAAAATTAATTTTAAATTGGTGTTTTAGGGCTGCCTCTTTCAAAATTTTAAGACCCTCTGGCACAACTTCTTTGCCTATCCCATCTCCTGGTATGGCTGCAATATTATATTCTTTCATAAATAAAGGTTTATACGTTAAATATTTGTTAAATAATATTGTTAAATTATCTTTAAAATTTTAATCATCCATTGTTTTGACATATTTAATTTGTTAACTTTCATTATGAAAAAGTTGTTTTTTATCTTTTTATTTAGTCTATTTTTTATTTCAAATTCAAATGCAGCTTGTGACGACCCTTTGACCGAGGGTGTGGATTATTCAAATTGTAGATTTTCTGATGCACAAGATTTACAAGGAAGTTACTTCCCAAATTCTAATTTATCTTTTGCAAGCTTCATTCAGGTTAATTTGGATAAAAGCATAATGATGAACTCCAATTTATCATTTGGAACATTTCCCGAGTCTACATTTGTAAGAGCTAACCTTTATGAAACAGTTTCTATAGGTGCCAATTTTGAAAAAACAAATTTTACAAGTGCAAATTTAACAAGAGTTGATTTTATGGGTGCTACACTAATTGAGGCCAACTTTCAAAATTCAAATTTGATGGAAGCAAACTTTACCTCATCTAATATAACCAATGCTAACTTTGATGGTGCTAATTTAATTGGTGCAACTTGGACTAATGGACAAACATGTGGTCCAGAGTCAATTGGAACCTGCAATCAATAGTCAATGAACAGTTCTGTTAAGACTGATGATGTAATATTCAATTTTTTTAAGCAAATTTGTGACGAAAAAGATGATCAAAAATGTGTTGAGCTTGGAAAAAGCTGGATAAATGCAATGGAAACTAATTTATCTAATATGGAGGCAAATTTAAACGGTGCTGATAAATTAAAGCACAAAGATGACATTCAAAGTAATAGAGATCATTTGAATAGTTTAAAAAACAAGACCTCCTCTGAGTGGAGAGATTATGCAACTCAATGTATGGTTGAAATACTAAGTAAAAAATAAAATTAAAAAATTTTTAAGCTTTTCTTTACAACGTATATGTAATAGAAAATTAACAAGGGGTGTCTTTATAGACTGAGATTATACCCTAAGAACCTGTCCGGTAATTCAGAAAGGGATAAAATGGGTAAAACATACTTTATAAGTCAATCATCATCATTAACGTTAGTAATAATTATAAGTTTAATATTTGTAATTTTTGGAATTCATCATTCAAAAAAATTCCAAGGAATAAATAATTATTTAACCGCGAATAGAAATATTGGTTTGTTTTCACTTACAACAAGTTTGGTTGCATCAGCTTTAGGTGCTTGGATTTTATTTGGGCCAGCCTCAGCCTCAACATGGGGTGGTATAGGAGCAGTAATTGGTTATGCATTAGGAACTGGTTTTCCGATGATATTTTTAATTTATTTAGGAAAAAAAATTAGATCAGACTTTCCTAAAGGCTCTTCACTTATTGAATATATGAGACAAAAATTTGGTAAAAGTTTATTTAAATTAATTTTACTAATGACAATTTTTTATATGTTTATTTTTTTATGCGCAGAAGTCACAGCTGTAGCTGTTCTAATTAATTATATTTCTGGAACAGAATTATGGATTACTGCATTGATAGTTATTATTTCTACTTTAACTTATACTTTGTATGGAGGTTTGAGGGCTTCAATCTTTACAGATAATATTCAGATGTTTGTCATAGCAGTTTTGTTATTGATAACAATTTCATATATTACATTATTTAATGGAGACAATTTTTCTTTTGAGTTTATTGAAAGTAAAAATCCTCAGCTCTTAAGCTCTTCTTATGTACCAAGCTATACTGCAGGTCTAACTTTTTTTATCGCAGTAGCTGCAACAAATCTATTTCACCAAGGTAATTGGCAAAGAGTTTATGCTGCTAAGAATTATGAAACACTTAAAAAAGGATTGATTATTTCCTTTTTAATTATTGTTCCAATAGTATTCCTAATGGGTTTTATTGGCATGGTATCTTTTTCGGTTGATCCCTCCAATAGACCAGATCTTGGATTTTTTACATTACTGTTAAAAGAGCAAACTGAATTATTGTCATTATTAATTATCGTGCTTGGTTTGGCTTTGACTATTTCAACAGTAGATACTCTATTTAATGCGATATCAAGTCTGTTTGTAGTTGATGGCAAAGCAACATTTAATTTTGATAAGAAAACAGATTATTTAAAACTTTCTAAATATTTCATTATTGGGCTGTCAATTATTGTATTTATCATTGCTTCAAAAGGATTTGATATTTTATATTTATTTTTGCTAGCAGATTTATTTTGTTGTGCTTTTGTTTTAACTGTTTTTTATAGTTTCTATAATAAGAGAATTAACGAAAAGATTGCTTACATTTCCATAATAGCCGGGTTAATTACAGGATTTTTAATGTTTCCTTTTCCAGATTTTTCTAAAAGTTTATTGGTAGGAGTGTTGGTACCAACAGAAGTATTTAGCCCTTTTGTTTCTCAATCTTTATTATTTTTATCTTTTTTAATTGCAACTTTTTTACCAGCTGTGATTTTAAAAATAAAAAAATTGTAATTACTAAATTGAGGATTTTATAGCTTGATAAAGTAAGTCTTTGGTAGTTTCTCCAAGACTTCTATACACTTCTTCTTTATTTTTGAAAATTATAAGAGTTGTTTGATATTGAACATTAAATAAATCAGCTATGTTTCTGTTTGTTACATCAAAAGAAAAATATTCAATATTATCAAACACTATGTCATTTAATTTACCATCATTTTTTGCTTTATTTAAAATTTTCATTTGTCCTGCGCAAGATGAACAGTACTTAATCCAAGAACTAATTATAATAACTTTCCCTTCAGATTGAGCCTTATTAAACAGCTTTTGGTCAAAAGTTGTTTCCTTTTCCATAGCATTGGCATTTAGTGTAAATAAAAACAAAAAAGAGATTAAAATTTTTTTCATAATGAAAAATTACAACAAATTAAAATTTATTGTAATCCCACAAATTGTCTCTATATAACTTATCTCAATGTCAACTAATCAAATCATAATTAAAGATTTATCAAAGGTTTATGACAATGGATTTGAAGCTTTAAAAAAAATTAATTTAGATATTAAAAAAGGTGAAATTATCGCTCTTCTAGGACCAAATGGTGCTGGTAAGACAACTTTAATTAGTATTATCTGTGGTATCGTGACGCCTTCATCAGGAAAAGTAACTGTTGAAGATTTTGATATTATTGATGACTATAGGGAAACCCGTTCAAGAATTGGATTAGTTCCTCAAGAACTAACATTGGAATTATTTGAAACAGTTTTTAATAATGTTTCATATTCAAGAGGGTTAAATGGAAAAAAACCAAATCCAAAACATATTGAAAAAATTTTAAAAGATCTAAGTATGTGGGATAAAAAAGATTTAAGACTTAGACAGCTATCTGGTGGTATGAAGCGAAGAGTTTTAATTGCTAAGGCTTTATCTCACGAACCTTCAATATTATTTTTGGATGAGCCAACAGCAGGGGTAGATGTTGAGCTGAGAAGAGATATGTGGAAAGTGGTTGAGGATTTGAGAAAGACTGGAGTTACAATCATCTTAACAACTCATTATATTGAAGAAGCTGAAGCAATTGCTGATAGAGTAGCTGTAATTAATCAAGGAGAGATTATTGTTATTGATAAGACAGATGAATTGTTAAAAAAAATGGGTCATAAAAAATTAACAATAAATCTTCAAAATGAGTTAAATAAAGTGCCTAATAGTTTAGAGCCATATAATTTAGAAATAGGAAGTGATAAAAAATCAGTTAATTATACTTATAATGTTAACGCAGAAAGTACTGGTATAACTAATTTGTTAAAAGATTTAAAGGATGCAGGTTTGAAACTCCAAGATCTTAAAACAGAACAAACTACATTAGAGAAAATATTTGTGAGTTTAGTTAAGGAGAATAATGAAATTTAATTATTACGCATTTAGAGCAATGTACCTTCATGAAATGGATCGTTTCAAAAGAACATTGATGCAATCTTTATTCTCACCAGTTCTCTCAACTTCATTATACTTTATTGTTTTTGGATCAGTTATAGGTGGTTATGTGGAGAAAATTGATGGTATCAGCTATGGATCTTTCATAGTTCCAGGTTTATTAATGCTTACATTGTTAACTCAATCAATAAGTAACACTTCGTTTGGTATTTTTTTTCCAAAATTTAATGGTACCATGTATGAAATTCTTGCAGCACCTATTTCGACATTTGAAATTGTATTAGCATTTGTTGGTGCTGGTGCGACCAAAACATTACTTGTCGGTGTGGTAATTTTTTTAACAGCTACTTTTTTTGTAGAAGTTCAAGTTATGTATCCTTTGTTAATGATTTTTTTATTAGTATTAGTTGCTTTTACATTTGCTTTATTTGGTTTTTTAATTGGCTTAATGAGCTCAAATTTTGAACAAATGTCAATTGTTCCAACCCTAGTGATCACACCAATGGTTTTTTTAGGTGGAAGCTTATATTCTTTAGATATGCTACCAGAATTTTGGCAGACGGTTACCTATTTCAACCCAGTAGTATATTTAATCAATGGTTTGCGATTTGCATTTTATGGAGTTTCTGACTTTAATATATGGATTAGTGTCAGTCTAATGGTTCTATTTTTAGTAATATGTGTAACTGTAGTGTCTGTGCTGCTTAAAAAAGGTTACAAAATTAAAACTTAATTACTAGCTATTTTCTTTTTTGGATCAAAAAAAGGTTTTTCTACTATTATAGCTTCAAAATTACCTTTATTGGTGTTTACTTCAAGACTAGTTCCAATTTCTGAATTTTCAATATTTATCATTGCAAGTGCAATATTTTTTTTTAATCTTGGAGAATATACGGCAGATGTTACTTTTCCAATTTCGTTGTTATCTTTTTTTATAGACCAGAAAGTTGTGTTAGGCCCAGATAGCGGTTCACAATTAATCTCTAAACCAACTTGTTTTCTTCTTATACCATCAGCTTTGATTTTTTTAAGAGCTGCTTTTCCAATAAATTCAATGTCACTATCTAGAGATACTAAACGATCTAAACCTAATTCGAATGGGTTAGTATTAATATCAGCATCAGCATGATAGGAAAGCATTCCTCCTTCAATTCTTCTTATTGAAGAAGTATGGCCAGGCTCAAGACCATATTCTTTTCCAGCACTCATTATTTTTTCATACAAGTCGTTTCCTTTAGAACTGTCTCTTAAAAATAATTCATAACCAAACTCACTAGACCAGCCAGTTCTAGAAACAATTAATGGTATGCCGTCTAAATCACATTCCTTAAACCAATAATATTTAAGATTCTTAATACTTTCACCAAAAAGTTTTATCATAATGTCTTTCGATGTAGGTCCTTGTAGCTGTAATGGCGAAACATCAGGTTCTGTTATGTTGACATTCATTCCTGAATTAACCGCAACACCTTGAGCCCATAGCAAAACATCACTATCTGCAAGTGAAAGCCAAAAATGATTTTCAGCTAATCTCAATAAAACTGGGTCATTCAATATTCCACCATCATTGTTGGTGATTAAAATGTATTTACATTGGCCAATTGCTATAGTGGAAAGATCTCTTGGTGTAAGTAGTTGAGTAAATTTGAACGCATCTGGTCCTGTAATTTCAACCTGTCTTTCAACAGCAACGTCACAAAGTATTGATTTTTCAATCAAGTTCCAAAAGTTTCGCTCAGGGCTACCAAAATCTCTTGGAATATACATGTGATTATACACAGAAAAACCTGTTGCACCCCATTTCACAGTTGAGTCAAAGTATGGAGATTTTCTAATTTGTGTACCAAAGCCAAAGTTTTTATTAATCATTTTCGAAAAGGCTTAACAGATGGAGTGAATTTTGCAAAGAAATTCAAAAGGTTTATAGCCCAATTAAGGGCTATAAAAAATTGAGAGGGGGTTATTAATTTTTTAAAATTGTTCTGACTCAGTTGAGCCAGCCATCGCAGTAGTTGAACTTTGTCCACTGCTTATAGTATTAGAAACTGCATCAAAATAAGATGTTCCAACTTCACGTTGATGCTTTACGCTAGTATAACCATCTTTTTCTCTAGCAAATTCTTGTTGTTGGATTTTAGAATAAGCAGTCATACCTTCTTTTTTATATTTTTCTGCAAGTTCGAAAATAGCAATATTTTGAGTATGAAACCCAGCCAATGTTATAAACTGAAATTTGTATCCCATTTTAGCAATTTCTTTTTGGAAAGAAGCTATTTCATCATCATTTAAATGTTTTTTCCAATTAAATGAAGGAGAACAATTATAGGCTAGAAGTTTTCCAGGATATTTTTCATGAATAGCATCTGCAAATTTTTTAGCTTCCTCTAAATTTGGAGTGGCTGTTTCACACCATATCAAATCTGCATAAGGAGCATATGCAAGTCCTCGAGAAATTGCCTGTTCAATTCCATCTTTTACATAAAAGAAACCTTCAGGAGATCTTTCGCCTGTTAGAAAAGGTTTATCATTTTCATCGAAATCATTTGTAATTAATTTTGCTGCATTGGCATCTGTTCTTGCTAAAATGATTAAAGGTACCTCCGCAATATCTGCTGCAAGTCTTGCTGCCTTTAAATTTTTAACCATTGTTCCAGTTGGTACTAAAACCTTACCACCCATATGACCACATTTTTTTTCACTAGCTAACTGATCCTCAAAGTGAACACCCGCTGCTCCTGCTTTAATAAATTTTTTAGTTAGTTCGAAAACATTTAATGGTCCACCAAAACCAGCTTCTCCATCTGCAATAATTGGAAGCATATAATCTGTTCGATCTTTTGCTTGCATATCTCCATCTTGCATTTCCATGTGTTGAATTTGATCTGCTCTTACAAGGGAGTTATTCATCGACTCAACTAATTTCGGAGCACTATCATAAGGATAAAGTGATTGATCTGGATACATTTCACCTGCGGTATTAGCATCAGCAGCAACTTGCCATCCACTTAAATAAATTGCTTTTAAACCTGCCTTAGCATGTTGTACAGCTTGATTACCAGAGAGAGAACCAAGTGTATTAACATATGCTTCTGAATTTAATAATTTCCAAAGCTTTTGTGATTGATTTTTACATAAAGAATATTCTATTTTAATTGAGCCCCTTAATCTTTCGACCTCATCTGCTGTATAATCACGCTTTATTCCTGCAAATCTTTTAAGGTCGTATGAGATTTTTTCTGCACTCATTATTATCCTTTAGTTAAATTTTGATGAAAAATGAAAAAGTAGATTGAATTAATTATTATCGTTTGAAGTTTCGATAAGATCATTCATTCCACTTGAACCCCAATCACAGTGATCATCTCTCATGTAGATCCCTCTACTATTATGATGATCTAAGTCTTCTTTTCTGATGATTTGAGCTTCATTTTCAGTGTTTTTGATTTTTTTGTTCATGTAAATCTTATAATTTACTAAATTTACAAATTCTACAAAAAACGACAAAAAGCTTGTAAATGCTATAAAAAAATTGTAAAAATAAATTTACAAAATTTACAAAAAGTAAAATGAGTCAAATGGATTTAAAAATAGGCCCTAAAATCAAGGCATTTCGTAGACAATTAGGCCTTCAAGCAAATAAGTTAGCTGAAGATTTAAGTATTTCTCCTAGTTATTTAAATCTAATAGAGAGTGGTAAAAGAAAAATCGATGGCGATTTGCTTTTAAATGTTTGCGAGAAATTAAATATTCAATTATCAGATCTTACATCAAAAACAGATATTAATCTTCAAAACACAATTTCTGAAATTCTAGATGATAATTTATTTGAGGATTTGGATATCTTGGGACCAGAGGTAAAAGATTTGGTTAGCACAAACCCTAAAATTGGAAAAGCAATAGTCAGATTAGGAGATATTTTAAAGAAAAAAGATCATGAATTAATAAATAAGATTGAGACACTTTCTGGAAAAATAGTAGACAACAGAAAAAATTCTTTTCCAGGTGAAGTAATCTCCGATTTTTTACAAGATAATAAAAATTATTTTCCAAAATTAGAGGAATTTGCAAATAATGTTTTTGAAAAAATTCAGAAAAATAATCGAACTAGATATATTTCTTTATGTGAATATTTGAATACAGAATATTCTATAACAGTAAAAGATGTTATACCTGACGAGAAAAAACCTTTTTCAAAAATATATAAAAAAAATAAAAAAGAACTTCTTTTAAGTGATTATAGTTCATTAGAAACCAAAAAATTACATGCCGCTGCTCAAATAGCTCAAGAGGGAGCAAATAAAGAAATAGATAATTATTTATCAGGATTTAATTTTCCATCTGAAGAATCTAAAAAATTAACAAAAGTTGCTTTATTAAATTATTGTGCAGCTGCAATTTTAATGCCTTATAAATTATTTCATGCTGAATGTAAAAAACTCAAATATGATCTAGAATTATTACAAAATACGTTTGCAACATCTTTTGAACAAGTTGCACATCGAGTAACATGTTTGCAAGATCCAAAACTTCCTGGAATTCCATTTCATTTTTTAAGAGTGGATATGGCTGGTAATATTTCTAAAAGATTTTCATTATCAGGAATTGATATTCCAAGATATGGTGGAGCTTGTCCAAGATGGAATGTTTATTCGGCATTTACAAGACCTGGAGTAATTCAAGCTGCAGTTAGTAAAATGAACAACGGAGAAAAATATGTTTGTATTGCAAGAACAGTCGAAAAAGGAATTGGAAGATTTGGACAAGCTAAAAGTGTTTTATCAATTGGTCTTGGTTGTGAAGCGAAATATGCAAAAGATTTTATTTATACAGAAAACATAAATATCAACGATAAATCTTCAGAAATACCAATTGGTGTGTCCTGTAGAACATGTGACAGATTGGATTGTTCACAAAGAGCTTTTCCACCCTTACATAAAAAATTTGATGTAGACTTAAATTCAAGAGGAGTTTCAGTTTATGTTAGTGATAGTAATTCTAAATAATGATAAAGTTTATAATTCCAGCTGTTATAGTTTTCTTAATTGTTTTGTTTTGGGAAAAAATTACGGAATTTGTAGAAAAAAAATTAAATATTAAACTTAATTATATTGTTGTTAGTTCCATAATAGTATTTATAGCAGTTGTTCTTTTACTCTTAAATTACTAGAGCTAATGTCAAAAATTGATCTTTCAAAATATAAAATAGATGAATCTGATGGGGTTTTTACCTTTAAAAATAAAAATACAACATTAGGCTTTGTAAGATTTAACAGTATTGGTGAAGTTGAATATATCTTTGTAAATCCATTATTTAGAAAGCAAGGTTTGGCTACAAAATTATTAAAACTAGTAAAAGACAAAACAAGAAAAGAAATTATACTTCAAGAACCTATAAGTCCTCTAGGATCAAAATTATTAAATTCATTAAAGAGATGGAAATAAACCTCTTATTTTTTTTTACTGCTGTACCTGCAATAATTTTATTTGGTATAGCTAAATCTGGTTTAGGTGGATCTATAGCACTTATTTCAATTCCTTTAATGACCATTTCTATGCCTTTAACAACAGCACTAGGAATTATTTTACCTATCTTGATATTTTCAGACTTTATAGCAACCTATAAGTATAGAAAAGAATTTGACTTAGAAACTTTAAAATTAATAGTTCCTTTTGCAGCTATTGGTATAATTATTGGATCATTTACCTTTTCATATTTTTCTGAGGAACTATTAAAATTTATAATTGGCTTGATGGGATTTTTGTTTGCAGGGCATTATTTCTTTTTTAAAAAAAATAAAGAAGCAAAGTCAGAAAAAAATTTATTAAAAGGAGGAATTTGTTCAACTGTAGCAGGTTTTACTAGTTTCAGTGTTCATGCCGGTGGTACACCGACCAGTATTTATTTACTTCCTTTGAGAATGAAAAAAGAAATTTACGTTGGAACTAGAATTATTTTTTTTACTTTTGTAAATTTAATTAAACTTCCTCTTTATATTAATTTATCGATGATGAACTTTGAAACTTTCAAGCAATCATTAATTTTGTTTCCTGTTGCACTTATTGGAATTCTAATTGGTTATCAACTCCTAAAGATAATTGAAGAAAAATTATTTTATAATATTTTGTATGCTTTAATTTTCGTAACTAGTTCAAAGTTAATTTTTGACTTTTTATAAATATATATCCTTACAAAGATTATTGATTTCTTATAAGCGGATAGATTTTAGGATTTAGATATTTTAAATTGGTAATTAAAATCAACATTAAAGTAACCAACCCGATTGAAAAACCTAAATAAATTAAAACTTTAAAGTCAAACTGCCAAACTAGTTCAAATATATTTTCCATAATAAATTTAGACCCTATCACTGCAAAAAATGTTGCAATCAAAATTACAGACATAAAAATAATTATGAATTCAATTAAAGATGAGAAAATAATTTGTTTTTTTGAAAAACCTAAGATTTTAAAAACTAAATTTTGATATTCTTTAATTTTTCCCTGAACCATAATTGCACTGGATATTACAATTAAACCAATAATAATTGTTACAGCAGAAATTAATGTAACAGCAATGAATACTTTGTTTAAAACTGCAGTTACTTTTAGGAGATAATCTGCAATTTTAATCATGGATAAACTTGGCATTATCTCCAACATTTCTGTTTCATCAAATTTATCAGAATTAAATTTTGCGGTTGCTAAGTATTCATGTGGAATTTCCTTTGCAAATTGAGGGTTAAAGAGCATTGCAAAATTAATGCTTAGATCACGATAATCTACTTCTCTAAAATTAATTACTTCTCCATCAATCTCTCTTCCATAAATGTTCAAAGTAAAAATATCACCTAATTGAATATTAAAATCTTTTGCAACTTTAGCATCCAGTGATATTTGTAACTGATTTGGTTTGGATAAATCCCACCATTCTCCCTCTAAGATTTTATTATCTTTTGGAATATCCTCTACCCATGATGATCTTCGTTCACTTCCAATTACCCAATAACTATCATTATCAGGTTTGATGAATGAATTAGGATCAACTCCATTAATTTTTGCAATACCAGATGATACCATTGGAACTATTTCAATGTTTGCATCTTTATCCATATTTAAAATACCTTGCTCAAATTTTTCACGCTCTCCTTTTTGAATGCCAACAAAAAAATAATCAGGTGCAATATCAGGGATAGATTTAGCTATTTCTCTTTGAAAGTTAGTACCCACTAAAGCCAGAGTTAACAATAATGTAACGCCTAAACCTAGAGACATTACAGTAATAGGAGTAATACTTTTTGTTTGAGTAATATTTTTAATTGATACTTTTAGTGAAACAATTGAACTTGATTTAAATTTTTTTAGAAAAAAAATAATTAATTTTGAAAGTAAGAAAAAAACTATTAAACACACAAAAAAAGCTACAAAATATCCTAAACTATATGTTGGCTGTTCTGATCCAATTGTAAATAATAAAATTAAAGTAGATAACAAAATAAAACTTACAGCGACTGATTTTTTTGAATAATAAAATTGTAAATTTTGAAATACATTTCGAAACAAATTAGAAGCTTTTACTTGATCAATAGAACTTATTGTTGGTATAGAAAAAATTATAAGGACTAGCAATCCAACTAAAAATATTTTAAAAAAATTCAAAAAAGAAAAAACTGGATAAACGTTTAAACCCAAACCATCAGACAAGTATTTATCTGCTATTGGAACAATTAAGAAGCTAGACCCATAGGAAATTACAGTAATAACAAACAGTAAAATAAATAATTGTAGATAATAAAGAGTTTTGATATTTCCAGAATAAAATCCTACAGCTTTTCTAACAGCAATTGACATGTTATTTTGATTGATAAAAGATAACAAGGTATTTGCAATTCCAATTCCTGCGATCAACATTGCACTTATAGATACAAGAGATAAAAATTGAGAAAAATTATTAATAATTCTTTTAATACCGCTTGCTGAATTTTCAGGATATCTAAGTTTTACTTTTTGATCGTTTTTGAAAATATTTTCGATTTTTTTCTCAATTTGTTCTGGATCATCATCATTATTAAATTTTACTTTATATTCATAATTTAAAAAACTTCCTATTCCATTTAGTTTTAATATTTCTAAAGTTTGTTTGCCAGCTAGGGCCCAATCACCAAATGCAACAAATCCACTTACATCTGGTACTGACTTAATAATTCCAATGACAGTAAAGTTTTGGTCTTGAACTTTAACTTGCTCGTTAATCTTTATATTCAGTGTTTTTGATAAACTTTCATTAATTAAAATTGTATTTGGTTCTCTCTGCATTCTTTCATATGCTTCGATTGGCTCATAATCAACTTCACCATAAAGTGGATATTTTTCATCCACAGTTTTAATTCTTGTAAATAAAGATTTATTTTTCTCTCTTCCAGTTGTTGAGAGCATCGTGCTAAATTCAATCATTTGAGATACTGTTGCAAATTCTTTAACTTGATTCACCAAATCCAAGTTTCCTTGATTACGATTGTAATCAATCTCTAAATCTCCACCTAATAATGCTTTGGCATTATCATTCAGTTCTTTTTTCAAACTATCTTCGATTGTGAAAATAGCACTTAAAATAAAAAGGCTAATAAAGAGAGTTATAATGATGCTTGAGATTTTATGATAATTTCTACTCAAATCTTTCAAAGCATATTTAAGTATTAAATTAAATTCTGAAGAGTTATTTGATTTTTCCATCTTTAATTTTAATTTTTCTTTTTGCTTTATCAGCAATTTTGGGGTCATGAGTTACAATAATTAAAGAAGAACCTTCTTCTTTCACATATTTAAATAATATATTTGAAATCAATGTAGAGTTCTCAGTATCTAAATTACCAGTTGGTTCATCAGCTAAAATCAATTCAGGTTTCATAGCGATTGCTCTTGCTATAGCTACTCTTTGTTGCTCTCCACCAGATAGTTGACTTGGAAGATTATTAAAACGATGTTTTAAACCAAAACGATCTAGTAGAATCTTCGCCTCTTTTTCAGGATTTTTAAAATTATTTAGCTCAAGTGTTAAAGCAACATTTTCAACTGCAGTATAATTTGGGATTAAATAAAAAGATTGAAATACAATTCCAATATTTTTCTTTCTAATTTCTGAAACTTCATCCTCATTAAGGCTTGTAATTTCTTGATTTTGAAAAATAATCTTACCAGAAGTTGGCTTTTCTAATCCACCAACAAGCATTATTAAACTAGTTTTTCCTGAACCACTTTCACCTACGATTGAAACAGTTTCTTTTTTCTTAATATTTAAATCTATATTCTTTAAAACTCTGATATTATCTTTACCAGTTTGGTATTTAAGATTTATTTTTTTTAATTTAAGAAGTGAAGACATGAGTAAAAGTTTATTTACAAAAATTCTGATAATCTTTCTAGTGCACATAAAAGCAAGTGCAATAGAAAAGGTAGTATTATTCGGAGACAGCTTAATGGCTGGTTACGGCTTACCTAAAGAACATCATTTATCCTTAGTTTTAGAGAATAATTTAAAACAAGATGGATTTAATATTCAAGTTATAAATGGAAGTGTTTCAGGCAGCACATCTTCAGGTGGATTAAATAGGGCAGAGTGGAGTTTATCAGATCCAGGGATAGATCTTATTATTTTAGGAATGGGCGCAAATGATATGCTTAGAGGAATTCAACCAGATGAAACAAAAAAAAATTTAGAACAAATAATAAAAATCGCAAAAAATAAAGAAATAGAAATAATTTTAGCTGGCATGATTGCTCCAACAACACATGGAATTAAATATAAGAAAGAGTTTGATGCCATCTATCCAAATTTATCTAAGAAGCATAATTTATTATTAATACCTTTTCTTTTAGAGGGTGTGGCACTTAATCCAAGTTTAAATCAACAAGATGGAATACATCCTAACAAGAAAGGAACGATAAAAATAAGTGAAAATATTAAAAAAAGTATTATTGCTAGTTTATATAAAAAAAAATATTAAATGTATAATTTTATGAATTTTACTTTAGCTATTAATTTTATGTTTATATATGGATAAAGTACCTTATCATCATTTACCAGATGGTACTTTTAGGAACCCTCTAGGGTCCCCTAAAGTTGATAGAAATTTTAGATGGTCATTTAAAGTATTTAATAAAGAAAAAAAGAAACTCAATATGACTGTTCCAAAAGATCATGTTGTAAACAAAGAACAAGTATTAGATGATATCAAAAAATATAAAGATGGAGACTACATCGGATGGATAGGTCATGCAACTTTTCTTATAAAATTAGGAAATATAACAATCATAACTGATCCTGTTTTTTCTAAAAATGCAGGACCATTAATATTTGGACCTAAAAGATTTACTGAACCAGCTTTAAATTTAAAAGAAATACCTCCTGTAGATGTTTTTTTACTTACTCATAATCACTATGATCATCAAGATATGATGACAATTAGAAGTTTCCCGTTCAAAAATACCAAAGTAATGGCTCCTTTGAAGCTAGGTAAGTATTTTGAAAAAAATGGATATAGCGATGTTAATGAGATGGATTGGTATGAAGAAATCATCATTAACGAAAAAATGAAAATAACATTTCTTCCAGCAGTCCATTGGTCTAAAAGAAGTTTAATGGATACCAACAAATCTTTATGGGGAAATTTCTTAATTGAATACGATGGAAAAAAAATTTTGTTTGCTTGTGATACTGGAGTTGGAAATATTTATAAAGAGATTGGTGAAAAATACGGACCAATAGATATTAATATTATAAATATTGGAGCATATAATTTTTATCCATTAACGCCATATAAAGATAAATCTGCTTATCACACTAATCCAGAGGAAGCTCTTGAGATTTCTAGAGATTTAAAAAGTAAAAAAGTGATTGGTATGCACTGGGGCACTTTTGTGTTATCGTTGGAACCAATTATGGAACCGAGAGACAGATTTAGAGATAATGCAGAAAAATATGGCTTTAAAAAAGAAGATGCAATTATTTTTAAAATTGGCCAAATAGCACCATTAAATGAAATTTTAAAATAATATTTTATGAAATATTTTGTTTTGACAATAATTTTTTTATTTACTAGCAATGTTCTAGCAAAAAATATTAATATTTCAGTAAAAACGGACTTAGATCTTAATTGTAAGTTTGAAAAAGTTATTATCAAAAACACAGAACACAACTTCGTTTCTTTTGCAAAAGATCAAATTAAAAGAGAAAATATCAAAAGTTTGAAAATAATAGCAAAAAATCCAGATATGCTAGTTATAAAAAATTTATCAAAATTTGTTAATAAGATTAATTTAGAAGTTAAAATATCAAATAAAGATATAATTTTGATACAGGCTTTTGATCAAGAGAGAAATTATTCTGAATCTGCAGTTTACACTAGAAGTACCGGAGAATTGATCCATGAAATTACTCGAAAAATAAACTCTGATGAAAAAGAGAAAGATATTTCATTTTATAGTTGTATAAAAAACAACCAAGACACTTAAGACCAAAGACTCTAAATCTTTTATTTGATAATATAAAATTATGAAGAGACTTTTTTTGATATTCTTATTTTATTTATTTTCTCAAACGTGCTCTTTTTCAATTGAAAGAGATGTAAGACTTAACCAATTATTCAATGAATTAAAGGTAAATAAATCAAAAGTATCATCTATTGTTGAACAGGAAATATGGAAAATTTGGAGCACTCATCCAACTGATGCAAAACTTACAGCAAAGTTAGAGGAAGGTTCTCAGTTTGTTAGAGACCAACAATTTTTTAAAGCCATAGAAATCTTTACAGAAGTTATAAATTTTGATCAAAATTGGGCTGAGGCATGGAATAAAAGAGCAACAGTTTTTTATCTGATAGGAGAATTCAAAAAATCTCAAGATGATATTGATAAAGTTTTAGCAATAGAATCAAGACATTTTGGTGCTTTGGCAGGACAAGGTTTAGTGAATATCCAATTAAAAAATTATGAAAAAGCAATTCTTAGTTATGAACAAGCAAAAGAGATACACCCATCAATGCAATCTCCAGAGATCATGATAAGACAAATAGAAGAATTAATTAAACAACAATCAATATAATGTGCGGAAGGTATGTTGTTAAAAATCCTGTTACTAAAACTTCTTCTTTAGTAAAATCTGCCATTCAAGTTGAGGATATAGAAAATTATAACGCTCATCCTTATCAAAAACTTCCAGTTATAAAAAAATATAAAAACGGTAACACTTTAGAGGCTTTAAAGTGGGGATTAGTCCCTGGTTGGGCTAAAGACAAAGAATTTAAAGCATTGATTAATGCAAGATTAGAAACGATTGATGAAAAGGTTTCATTTAAAAAACTGATTAAAAATCATCGATGTGTTGCTGTTGCTGATGGTTTTTACGAATGGAGGAGGAACGAGAATAAAAAAACTCCTCATTATTTTGTTAGAAAAGATAGTAATGTAATTTATTTTGCTGGTATTTTTGAAGAGGACCAATTTTGTTTAATTACAGAAGATGCAAAAGAAAATATTAAAGAGATTCATCACCGTCAGCCAGTAATTCTTAATCAAGCAGATGTTAATCGTTACTTAAATTTAGAGCTACAGGGCTCAGCTTTTCTGAATGAACGTAAAGTTCCAGATCTTATTTTTCATGAGGTTTCAAAGGATGTTAATAAACCAACAAACAATTCAGCATCATTGATACAAAAGATTTCTAATTAAATCTTACTTTTTTTTTATGATTTTTAAATGAAAATTTTTTAGGTCTTTGTCTTTTTTTAAATTTTTTTCTTCCTTTAAAAGATGATCTTTTATCGTCTTTTACTTTATCTGATTTTTTACCAAAATATTTAGGATTATTGGTAAACCCAAAAGATTTTTTCTTATCATTAAATTTTGACTTTTTATTTTTATCTTTTTTGAAAAATTTCTTTCTCTCTTTGATGCTGCCCTTCGTCTTATTATTAAATTTTCTTTTTTTGCTAAATGAGTTTTTACTCTTTTTACCACCTACAAAACTTCTTGTTGGAACTCTTTCTGGTGATTTAAAATTTGGATCTATTAATCTACTTATAGCATTCCACATAGATCGATCATTTGGAGTTATAAAGGTTAAAGCTGATCCTTCTTTACCAGCCCTACCTGTTCTTCCAATTCTATGAATATAATCCTCAGGAACTTGTGGCAGATCGTAATTAATAACATGCTGAATAAGCGGAATATCTAGTCCACGTGCAGCAACATCTGTTGCTATTAGTATTCTACTATTTCCATTTCTAAATCCTTTTATTACACGCTCTCTTTTGCTTTGTCTTAAGTTCCCGTGAATAGCATCTGCCTTATGACCATCGTATTTTAAACGTTTAACAATTTTATCCGCCCCATGTTTTGTTTTAACAAAAACCAAAATTGAACCATTCCTCTCAACCAATTGATTAATTAGTTCGTGATATTTTTTGTCCTGATTAACTTGAAAAGTTTCTTGCTTAATTTTATCGGTAGGAGTGGATATTGATCCAACAGAAATTCTTTCAGGATTATTAAGATATTTTTGAGATATTTTTAAAATATCATTTGGTAAGGTAGCTGAAAACAATAGAGTTTGATGTTTCTTCGGAATAAATTTTAAAATTAACTCAATTTGTGGAGTAAAACCCATGTCTAACATTCGATCTGTTTCATCAAGAACTAAATAGCTAACTCTTGAGAGGTCTAAACTTTTTCTCTCTAAATGGTCGTTAATTCTTCCAGGTGTTCCAACTATTATTCTTGCTTTTTTATTTAACTTTCGAAGCTGTTTTTGCATGCTCTCGCCACCTATTAGTAATGCATTTCCTATTCCTATTTCTCTTACATTTAGTTTAAGTACAGTTTGCATAACTTGAGACGCCAACTCTCTTGTAGGACACACAATTAGTGCCATAGAATCCTTGTTTAAAATTAATTTATTGAGCATCGGGATTGTAAAAGCTAATGTTTTACCAGTTCCTGTTTGAGCCGTCCCTAAAATATCTCTACCCTTAAGACTTATTGGAATAGATTGACTTTGAATTGGGGTAGGAGTTTTAAAATCAGCAAACTGAATTGATTTTTTAAGCTTATTTTCTATTAAAAGTTCGTTAAAATTGTTCATTTTTGATTTATTTAAAGACTTATTTGGATCGTTATAGGATTTTGCGTCAAATACAACCAATCATTATTAATCATATTGAGAGTACATTTAAAATCAGATAAAAAGTAAGTAAATGCTTACTTATATAATACCCTTCTTAATCTTAATTCTTGTTGTTGTTTTTATACATGAGTATGGACATTATTATTTTGCAAGAAAATATGGAGTAGGAGTTACTGATTTTTCTATAGGTTTTGGAAAAGAGCTTTTTGGTTGGAACGATAAATCTGGAACAAGGTGGAAAATATGCGCTATACCATTGGGTGGATATGTTAAATTTTTTGGTGATAGGAATGTGTATTCTCAATCAGACCACAAAGAAATACTTGAAAAATATAATGAGGAAGAAAGAGAAAAATTATTTATTTTAAAACCTTTATACCAAAGAGTATTAATAGTTTTTGGTGGACCTTTAGCTAATTTTTTGTTGGCTTTAGTCATATTTTTTTCAATCTATACATTTGTTGGTAAAGACTTTACACCAGCAGTTATTAATGAAGTTCAAAAAGATAGTCCAGCAATGATGGGTGGACTTAAAAATCAAGATATAATTTTAGAAATAGATGAAAATGAGGTTAAAAGCATAATGGAAGTTTCTAAATTTATTACGATGTCAACAGGAGACTTTATAGATTTTAAAGTTAAACGATCTTACGATGAATTAATATTAAAAATTAAACCTAATATTGTGGAAGGCGAAGATGGATTAGGAAATAAAATTAATAAAAGAATGGTTGGAATAAAGCTTGGTGCATACAACAATGAGGTTAACCATGTTAAATTAGGTCCTGCTCAGGCATTATATCACGCAGCTAATGAGGTATATTATGTCAGCACTGCATCATTAAAGTATATTGGTGGAATGATATTGGGAAAAGTAGATACTTCTCAACTTGGTGGTCCAATCAGAATTGCAAAAATTTCTGGTCAAGTCGCAACTTTTGGGGTGTTAGCTTTTATTAGTATGATGGCCTATATTTCTATCAGTTTAGGTTTAATAAATTTGTTTCCAATACCAATGCTTGATGGAGGTCACTTAATGTTTTATGCATTTGAAAAGGTTTTAGGACGTCCATTATCACAAAAAACACAAGAGGGTTTTTTTCGAATCGGAATGATTTTGTTGCTATCACTAATGTTTTTCACAACATTTAATGATCTAAAAGACTTGGGTTTATTTAGTTAATCGACTTTCTCTTAACGTTAAAAAAACAAGTAAAATCGGTACTTATTTTAAATTCCACAAGATATTGTGTTACATAAATCTTTTAACACTAAAAAAAAGCTTGATTTATCAACGTTTATGACAAGTATGAATATTAACCAACGAAACCGGAGCTAAAATGAACAAAAAACAACTAATGGCAAAGCTTTCAGGCTCATTAAATTTGAGTAAAGCGGATGCGGAGCGAACATTTGACATTATTACCAACACTATTTTGGATGCTTTAAAAGGCGATGATTCAGTAAAAATAGCTGGATTTGGGACTTATAAAGTAGCTAAAAGAAAGGCTAGAGTTGGAAGAAACCCTAGAACAGGTGAACAAATTCAAATTGCTGCATCTCAAAAAGTAAAATTTTTACCAGCTAAAGCTTTAAAAGAAGTATTCAATAAATAGTAATTTTTTATCAGCCCTAATGTAAAATATACACGTTAGGGCTGTTTCTATATGCAAATACCGCATAGCCAATTTTCATAATCAGCGTTAGTTTTTAGTTTTATTAAAAAATATAAGTATCCCTTTAACAGTGGAGGTCTTATGACTAAATTAATAAAAAGAATATCTGCACCAATTCTTAGTTTAATATTTTTATTAAACATGAGTAGTGCAGGAATGGCAGAGACAACAGTTTCTGCTGAGGTTCAAGCTATATTCAATTCACTACTATTTTTGATGTGTGGTTTCATGGTCATGTTCATGGCAGCAGGTTTTGCGATGCTAGAATCTGGTATGGTAACTTCAAAAAGTGTTTCAGTAATTTGTGCAAAGAACATTGGTCTTTACTCAATTGCTGGAATTATGTTTTGGTTGTTTGGATATAACTTAGCGTATGGAATTCCAGAAGGTGGATACATTGGAACATTTACACCATGGTCAGATGCAAGTTCAGTTGATACTGGATATGCAGATGGTTCTGATTGGTATTTCCAAATGGTTTTCTGTGCAACAACAGTTTCAATTTGTTCTGGAGCAATGGCTGAAAGAGTAAAACTTTGGCCGTTCTTTCTTTTCGCAGCAATCTTAGCTGGAATTATTTATCCGATCGTAATGGGTTGGCAGTGGGGTGGAGGCTGGTTAGCAGAACTTGGCTTCTCAGATTTCGCTGGTTCAACTTTAGTACACTCAACAGGTGGTGCAGCAGCACTAGCTGGAATAATGTTACTTGGATCACGTGCTGGAAGATTTGACAGTAAAGGCGAAGCAAAAGCAATGAAACCTTTTGCTGCTTCTTCAATTCCATTAGTAACAATAGGTGTATTTATCCTATGGTTAGGTTGGTTCGGTTTCAACGGTGGATCTCAATTAGCTATTGGAACATTTGATGATGCAGTAGCCGTATCAGGAATATTTATAAACACTAATCTTGCAGCTTGTGGTGGTGTAATGGCTGCAGCAACAATAACAAGATTAATGTATGGTAAAACTGATGTTGTACAAATGTTAAATGGAGCAATCGGTGGATTAGTAGCAGTAACTGCTGAACCATTAGCACCAACACCTCTAGCTGCAATTTTCATTGGAGCAGTTGGTGGTTTGATAGTAGTGTTTGGAACTAAACTATTGTTCAGTTTCAAACTTGATGATGTTGTAGGTGCAATCCCAGCTCATATGTTTGCTGGAATATGGGGAACACTTGCAGTACCACTAACAAACACTGATGCATCTTTTAGCGCACAAATAATTGGTGTGTTATCAATTAACATTTTTGTATTTGTCGTGTCATATATCGTGTTCTCAGTTATGAAAGCTACGTTTGGAATTAGATTAAGTAAAGAAGCTGAATCTAAAGGTACTGATGTAACCGAAACAGGTGTAATAGCATACGCAATACGAGACTAATTGCATGCAATATAGGGGCTCTTCGATCTCCATGTCGTTATCTCATTGAAGAGCTCCTTACCAAAAATTAACAAACATCTCTCTCTTGTTAGTTAATCTGAGGCCCCGAAAGGGGCCTTTTTATTTTGAAATACTTCTAAGAGTTTCTAGAACTTCTTTAGCATGCTCTTTAACTTTAACGTTTGTCCAAGTTTTTAACACTTTCCCTTTTTTATCAATCAAGTAAGTTGACCGAACTGTTCCGATAAATTCTCGACCCATGAATTTCTTTTTACCCCAAACTTTGTATTTTTTTAGAATTTTCAATTCTTCATCGGCTAGTAAATCAAATTTTATCTTATATTTATCTTTAAATTTATAATGACTAGCCAAATTATCCTTTGAAATTCCATAAATTTCACAATTTAATTTTTTAAAACTTGATAGAAGTTTATTAAAATCATTAGTTTCAGTTGTACACCCAGGTGTATCGTCTTTAGGATAAAAATACAAAACAACGTATTTTCCAATAGAATCTTTTAAAGAATAATTTTTTTTAGATGTTGATTGAGAAGTGAAAGATGGAGCTTTGGAATTTATTTTTAACATATTTTTCTAGAATTATAATGATTTTAAGATAATTTAAATAAAATTATGAAAATAAAATCAGCACAGTCTTTAGTTGCAGAAGCACTTAAAGAAATAAAAACAATTGATACTGATCAAGCATTTAAAATGGTTGAGGAAAATACATGTAATCTAATTGATATTAGGGACGTTCGTGAGTTAGAAAAAGAAGGTCGTATAGAAAACTCTCATCACATACCAAGAGGAATGATGGAATTTTGGTTGGATCCAAATAGTCCTTACTTTCAACAAGGTAAACTTGATCAATCAAAAGAAATGGTATTGTTCTGTGCTGGAGGGTTAAGATCAGCTCTTGCTGCAAAAACATTAAAAGATATGGGTTTTGAAAAAGTTTCACACATAGATGGTGGATTTTCAGCTTTAAGAAATAGTAAATTTAAAATAGTTTAATTATTATTTAATTCTTCTAAAGCATATCCTAATCTATCTTGTCCCCAGAATATTTTATTATTCACTACAAATGTTGGCGCTCCAAAAATATCTTTTTTGAAGGCTTCATTTGTAATATTTTTTAATTCATCTTTAATTTCTTGCTTGTTAATACCTTCAAAAAATTGTTTGTGATCTATTCTTAAATTATCTAATAATTTATTAATATTTTCTAAGCTAGTTAAATCTATATCATCTTGCCAATAAGCATTAAAAAAAGTTTTTAAATATTCTTTTTTTTTATTCTCCTCTATTAATAAGTAGCCCCTCATAATATTAAGTGAGTTGATTGGAAATTTTGAATTCCAATTAAAATTTATTTTATTTTTTTTTGAAATTAATTCACAATCATTTTTCATATTTTTTAATTTAAATTTATTGAAAGCTGGAGCGGTAATCTCAACTAAATTATGCAGTCCACCTAATAAAATAGGTTTATAATTAAATTTAATGCTCTCAATTTTAGCAATATTTTTATAAGCTATGAAGGCATAAGGGCTTATAATATCAAAATAAAAATCTATATGATTACTCATATAGATTAATTCTTTTTGCGTAAAAAATTCTGATTATCCAATAAATAAAAATACCAAGAGGGCCTATCAAATAGGTAATTATTAATGGAATTGCCAATAAAATTTTATTAATGGAAAATTTTTGAGAGTCTTTTACTATCCATCCACCAACAAACAAATTGATAGCAATAAAATGCGTCCAGAAGATCATCAAGTATAGAGAGTCCTCAAACAATCTTGATAATTCATTCAGTCCTAAATATAAATTGAAATTTCCATCAAAGTCATAACCAATTAAGAATGATTTATAAAGAATAAAAATATAAACACCACTCAGTATTATAAAAGGAAAAATTGAAGTCACGAAAAATCTACTTAGGTATGATTGAGGAAAAAAAATTAATGTAAGCCAGAAAGGCAGAACTCCTAAATTAATCCACATATAAAGTATTTCAATTGTAAAATAAGTAAAAATTTGTTCGATCATATAATATATTATATTCAATCTTACAATGATTCCTATAAGAAATAAAAAAAAAACACTTCAAGTCACTGTAGATGAGATGAGAAGTTTTGCATTTGCATATGTTGATAAATATGCTCCCTCTAAACAACAACTTAAAACCTATCTTTTAAAAAAATATATGAAACTTTCTGCAACAGACTCAAGAAAAAAAGATGTTAATAAATTAATTGATATTGTTTTGTCTGATCTTGAAAAAAATAAATTTATTAATGATCAATTCTATTCTGAAAGCAAAGCAAAAAGCATGGTTCAAAGAGGACATTCATTAAATAAAATTCGTAATTATCTTATGGGAAAAGGAATAGATAGTGAGTTTATTAAAGAAACTGTAGAAAAAATTAAAGAATATAACAGTGACCAAGATTTTTTTTCTGCAATAAAAATTTGTAAAAAAAAAAGAATTGGACCAGCAAGAGCTGAAGATAATAGAACTTTATTTTACAAAAAGGACATTTCGCTTTTGGCAAGGAATGGTTTTGATTTTGAAACTTCAAAAAAAGTAATGGATATAGAAAAAGATGAATTTCTAAAAATTATAAATTTACTCTAAATTTTTTTTGTCTTCATCTTCTACTAGTTGATTAATTTTATTTCTAATATAATTTTTGACCAATACAAAAACTAATAAACCAAAAATAGAAACAGATACTATTATTATTAGTATAATTCTTAGCTGATCATCCATTACAATATAGTTTTGCTTTTCAATATAAGACTCGTATTTCTAAAATCAGGTTTACCATATAAAATTTCTTTTCCATTAAAATCAGTAATCTTCCCACCTGCATGATTTAAAATTGCATGACCAGCTGCTATATCCCATTCATACGCTCTTGGTTCGGCAACATAACCATCGTATTCACCTGTAGCAACCACACAAAATTTGAGAGAACTTTTCATTCTTATATTTTTCTTTACTCCTAATTCATCATATATTTTTTGTATTTCAGGTTTGATTTTATTAGAGTAAGATATAAACTTAATTGGTCCATTATTTTTTGTTATTGAACTACTAAGATTTGATGTCTTTCCATTACAAAGTTCATAAGCATTACTCTCTCCATAAGAGTAAAACATTCTCTTCTTAGCAGGTGCATTAATTAAACCTGCAACTGGTTTATTGTCCATTATTAATCCTGCATTAATTGTAAATTCTTCTAAATTATTTATGTAATCATACGTTCCATCAATTGGATCTATAAGCCAAAAATTCTTTAAATTTGATTTATCTTTATTCTGTAAACTTTCCTCGGAAATGATTGGAATTTCAGGAGTAATTTTAGAAATTACTTTTGAAATAAGATTATTTACTTCTAAATCACCATTGCTAACAGGCGTATTGTCTGATTTAATTTTCTTTAGTAAGCCTTTTTTTCGTAATTCGATAGCTAAATCTCCAGCAGTTAAAAAATATTTAATCAAATCCTCAACTATCTTTCTTAAATCCATTTTATTATTTTCCTAATTTTCTAAGTTCGATATTTTTTGCATTAATTACTTTTTTTCCAACATTTTCAAAATTTACAGTTACTTTGTCATTTATTATAGATTGCACCTGACCTATACCCCATTCTTTGTTGTCTGGATTAGTGACTTTGTCACCTGGTTCATAATCTAAAATCATTTAATTTAACTTATATTGTAAATCAGTATAAATACCACCTTATGAGCAAAGAATTAAATTCTTTAGGTTTTAACAAAAAACCATCAGATACTACCGTAGTTGTAGCTATGTCTGGTGGCGTAGATTCTTCCACTGTTGCAGGTATGATGAAAAAAGAGGGTTATAAAGTTATAGGTATTACATTAAAATTGTATGATGATGGTAAAGAAGTAGCAGTTTCTAAACAATGTTGTTCTGGTCAAGATATTATGGATGCAAAACGTGTGGCTCATAAATTAGATATTGAACACAAAATTTTATATTATCAGGATAAATTTAAAAAAGGAGTAATAGATAATTTTGTTGAAAGTTATTTAAAAGGTGAGACACCTATCCCTTGTGTGCAATGTAATCAAACAGTAAAATTTAAAGACTTATTTGAGGTAGCAAAAGATCTTAATGCAGATGCATTGGTGACTGGTCATTATGTAAAAAGTATTACAGAAAAAAATACCACAAATATGTACAGAGCTATTGATGAAAATAGAGATCAAAGTTATTTTTTATTTAATACAACTAGAGAGCAATTAAATTATTTAAGATTTCCTTTGGGTGGAATGTTAAAAGATAAAACTCGAGAAATTGCAAAAAATTTAGATTTGAATGTTGCTGATAAGCCTGATAGCCAAGATATTTGTTTTGTTCCAAATGGAAATTATGCATCAGTTATACAAAAATTTAAACCTGACTCATTTCAAAAAGGAAATATCAAGAATTTAAATGGAGATGTTATAGGTGTACATGATGGAATTATTAATTTTACAATAGGTCAACGAAAAGGAATAAGGGTATCAGATATAGAGCCCCTTTATGTGCTAAAGATTAATTCTGATAGAAATGAAATAATTGTTGGACCAAAAGAGAAATTAGGAAAAAAAACAATTTCTTTAAAAGATATAAATTTATTAGCACCAAATAATGAATTAGAAAAAAAAATTTTTGTGAAAGTGCGATCAACTGGCGATTTATTAGAAGCAAATGTTCGTTTAAATGAAAATAAAACAGGGATTGTTAATCTTAGTTTGCCAGAGGATGGTATTTCACCAGGACAAGCTTGTGTTTTTTATAACAAAGATCAATTTGGGTATAAAGTTCTTGGTGGTGGGTGGATCAAAGAATAAAAGCCTGTTTATTTCTTTTTATTTTTTCTTTTAGCTCTTCTTTTTTTTGAGCCTTGTTTTCTTCGACCTCTATGTTTTTTTGGGTAACTCATTCAATTCTATTTTAATTATATTGACGTTTTTCATGGGATATAGCATTGTCTTTTAAACATATCAAATTTTATTATGAGTAGCTCATTCAAGACTTTTCTTAAACATGCAGCTAAAGATTTTCACAATCAGTCTGTAAATCCACCAGTTGTTAGAGCTTCAACAATTATATTTAAATCAACTAGAGATATAAGAAAAACTCAAGCAAATGCTCAAAAAAATCCTATTGGGGGTCATTATGATTATGCGAGACAGGGCACATCAACTACTTATATTTTGCAAAAAATTTTAAACAAGCTTGAGGAAAGTTATCATGTTTTTACTACTCCAACAGGTTTTGGGGCAGTTTTTTTAGCTATATTTAGTGTTACCAGGCCTGGAGATGAAATTATTGCAGCAGATCCACTTTATAGTCCAACAAGAATATTAACCGAAAATTTTTTAAAAGATTTTAATATTAAAACAACTTTTTACAATCCTCATGACCTTAAATCTTTAGAAAAAAATATTACAAAAAAAACTAAGTTAATTTTTGTAGAAAACCCAGGAAGTAATTCATTTGACTTTCAAGATCTAGGAAAAATTCTTTCAATTGCTAAAAAAAATAAAATTTTAACTGCGATGGATAACACATGGGGGACACCTTACTTTTTAAAACCCATAAAACTTGGATTTGATATGTCAATTGTATCTGCAACAAAATATTATTCAGGTCATTCAGACGTTATGGGAGGGTCTTTAGCAGTAAGTAAAAAAGTATTTTCTAAAGTTAAAGCTGCAGAGAGGATTACAGGTTTGAGACTTGGCCCTGATGATGCTTACTTGATTACAAGAGGATTAAGAACTTTAGATGTAAGACTAGATAGACATAGAGAAAATTCAGAAAAAGTTGCAAAATTTCTGTCTAGATTTAAAAATATCAAACTCCTTTATCCTTATAAAAAAGGTTCTTACAATTATAAGATGTGGAAAAAGTACTATTCAGGAGCTTCTGGATTAATGGGTTTAAAAATAAAGTGTAAAAATATAAGTTCTGTGAGAAAATTTGTTAATTCACTTAAACTTTTTGGCTATGGTTATAGTTGGGGTGGCTTCGAAAGTTTAGTTTTGCATCAAGAGTATAGAGAAATTGGAACAAGAAAGTTTTTTAAATTAGCAAAAGATGAACATTTAGTAAGATTACATATTGGATTGGAAGATCCTAGCGACCTTATCGCTGATATTAAGCAAGCTTTAAAACACTTAAAGTAATTTTCTATGAGCACAGAGAAATTTATTAGAAATAAAACTGCTTTAATAACTTTAATAGCTGCTTGTGTGGTAGTCTTAATATCTTTAGGTATAAGACAAACTTTTGGCTTATTCTTTATGGATTTCAAAGATGATCTAGGTATTTCTTTAACAGAGGCTGGACTGTCAATAGGGCTACAAATGTTAATGTGGGGACTTACCGGTCCTATATTTGGTGCAATAGCAGATAAATATGGAGGACATAAAGCTATAGCATTAGCATTTGTTTTTTTTATAGCGGGTATTTATTTTCTTTACGCGGGTCCAAACACAGGAATATTTTTTCAAATAGATATGGGTATTTTAGTTGGTATTGGATTAGGTGGTACTGCTATTAGTATTCCAATGGCTATAGTGGGTAAACATTTCCCTTTATCAAATAGAACAATTGCAATGAGTTTGGTAACAGCAATAGGCTCTTTCGGATATTTTTTATCACCACTGCTAACAACTTATTCACTAAGTGAAAATGGATGGAAAATTACATTAATTGCCTTCCTTTTTGCATTATTTATAGGCTTAATAGTCTCATATTTTGTAAGATCTCCATCATTAGAACAAAGTATTGAAACACCAAATTCTCAAAGTACTATAGAAGCAATTAAAGAAGCATTTGCCTCAAAAAGCTATATTCTTTTAGTTTCTGGCTTTTTTGTGTGCGGATTTCACATTACATTAGTTGGCACACATGTACCTACTTATGTGATTGATAGAGGATTAGAAAGCTGGACTGCGGCTGCAATATTATCTTTGATTGGATTATTTAATATTTTTGGTTCACTTTTGAGTGGTTATTTATCAACTAAGATAAGTAAAAAAATTATCTTGAGTTTTATTTATTCTTTAAGAGGATTATCAATTATATTATTTATATTTTTACCAGCTAGCAATATTAATGCTTTTATTTTTGGTGCTAGTTTTGGTTTCTTGTGGTTGTCAACTGTACCAGCCACAAGTGGAATTGTCGCTCACATGTTCGGAACAAAATATTTAGGTTTACTATATGGAATTGTTTTTTTAAGTCATCAAATAGGATCATTTTTTGGAGCTTATTTAGGTGGTTTATTCCATGATATTTATGGTTCTTATGATTATGCGTGGTATTTGGCAATTGCATTATCAATTTTTGCTGCAATAATTCATTTACCTATAAAAGAAGAACCAGTGCTAAGATTAAAAACAAACTAAATTGAATACGAATAAAATTTTAAACGATATTAATTTATCCACCAAACCCTACGTTATATACAAAACATCAAAGGGGTTTGATTTATTTACAGATTTTTCAAAAAAAATTATTTTATCAAATAATAATGTTAATAATTTTTTAAAGATAAATTTTTCAAATAAAAAAAAAATTAAAAAAACAGATCTTTATATTGGTTTTTTTGGATACGAAATATTAAATTACTTAATTGGTATTAAATTTCCTAAGCAAAAAACTAACTTTTTTCCTAAGGGAATATTTTATAAACCTGAAACTTTAATAAGTTTAAGCGAAAATTTATCTTTTAAATCTCCGTCAAAAGAAAAAAAAAGTAAACAATTCAAAATAAATATTAATAGGAAAAATTATACAAAAATTTTTAATAAGTTTAAAAAAAAAATTAAACAAGGTGAAACCTATCAAATTAAAATTTGCACTAAGTATAAAAATAAATCAAAAATAGATCCTCTAGATTTTTTTTGTCGTCTATCTAAATCCAATCTTGCTCCAGAGGCTTTTATGATTAAAGATAAAAATTATTCAGTTATTAGCTGTTCGCCTGAAACTTTAATTGAGAAGAAAGGAAGATCAATAATTACTAAACCAATTGCAGGCACTCTTAAGAAAAATGCAAGTCTAAATAAAAGTAAAGCTCTTCAATATTTTAGGAAAAACATTAAAGAGACAAAGGAGCATAATATGATTGTTGATATGGAACGAAGTGATTTATCACGAATATGTGTTCCAGGATCTGTTAAAATCAAAAAAGAAAAAACTATAGAGGAATACAAGGATCTTTTTCATTATGTAAGTTTGATAAAAGGTAAGTTGAGTGAAAAGGTAAAAACCATTGATATAGTTAAATCAATGATGCCTGGTGGTTCTGTAATAGGCTGTCCTAAAGTAAGCACTTTAAATCTTTTAAATAACCAAGAAAAGGAAAACAGAAATATTTACACAGGAAGTTTTGGATATATTAAATTTAATGGAGATATGAAGTTTAATATTATTATTCGCTCAATACTAAATTATAAAAATATTTCAGAAATTTCAGTCGCATCTGGAGTTGTAATAGATAGTAATGTTAATCACGAATTTAATGAAAATTTTATAAAAGCAAAAGCTCTAATAGATTTATTTAAATGATATATGTAATTGATCATAAAGACTCGTTTACTCACAACGTAGTACATCAATTATCTTTGTTTGATAAAGTTAAATGTACAAATTACGATGAGATTAATATTAGATATTTAAAAAGAGCGTCAACAATTGTTTTATCACCAGGACCTGGATCTCCAAAAGATTATCCAATAACTAGTAGGATCTATAAAAATTTTAAAGGAAAAAAAAGAATAGTTGGAATTTGCTTAGGATTTCAACAAATATTGTTTTGTGAGGGTGCAAAAATAGTACAACAAAAACAAATTTATCATGGGTTTCAGTCAAAAATAAAAGTTGTAAGTAAAAATTCTATTTTTAAAAATAAAAATAGTTATAAGGTAGGTCGTTACCATTCTTTAAAGTTGGAAGAACCTTTTTATTCCAAAAATTTTGACATAACCATGAGATGTGCTATTTCAGGTTCAGCAATGGCATTAGAAAATAACATTGATAAAATTTATGGATTTCAATTTCATCCTGAGTCTTTTTTAACTGTAAATGGTAACCTACTTATTAAAAAAATCTTATCAGCTTAAAGATCTCAAAGAGACAGAATTTCAAGATCTCTGGGGTGATCATGGTGTATTTACAACTATGTGGATTTATGGCTCGTCTCCAAAAATTCTTTTCTTTAATGAGCATATTCAAAATTTATTAAAATCAGTAAAAAAATATAAAATTTTTAAATCTTCTTTAAAAAAAGATATTAATAAATTAATTAAAAATAATTTAGATCCTAAAAAAAATTATAACCATTTGTTAAGAGTCGCTTTAAATAAAAAAATAATATCAATATCTTTTAGGAAAAGAATTAAACCAAAAATTGATTTCAATTTAAAACTTGTTAAATTAAAAAGAGAAAAACCTGAATATAAAAATCTTAAATATAAAGAAATTTTAAAACATTTATCGAAAATGGATAACTCTAGATCTGATATCGGATTATGTTCCAATAAAAAAATATTTGAAACTGGTACTTCAAACATTTTTCTTGTAAGAAATGATAAATTATATTCACCTGCAAAAAATTGTTATAA
Organism: uncultured Pelagibacteraceae bacterium; assembly: GCA_902526595.1. GTDB lineage: Bacteria > Pseudomonadota > Alphaproteobacteria > Pelagibacterales > Pelagibacteraceae > Pelagibacter. Next base: position 50,970 of record CABZLO010000005.1, read on the forward strand.
AGGAATTACTTATAAATTTTTTGAGTCTAAAATAAAAAAAATAATTAACAAAGATATAATGATTGATACATTGTCAAAATATGATGAAATTATTTTGATAGGTTCGGGCAAAGGTGTTGCCTCTGTTAAGACTGTAGATAAAATTGGATGGAAAAGAAAAAGTTTAAAAACTTTTAATTTACTAAATAACCATTATTCATTAGCTGCAAAAAAGTACCCAAAGTATTAATCGATGGTCAAAGATCCTAACAATCCTTGCCTTTTTTGTAATTCTGAAATAAGCGGTATTGCTCATGAAAATGAGCTAGCATATGCAAGTTACGACACTTATCCAGTCTCTAATCTTCATTGCCTAATTATCCCCAAAAGGCATTTCCGTGATTACTTTGATTTAACTAACGATGAGTTAGTTGCATGTAATGATCTCATAAAAAAAATAAAGGATGAAATCACCGCAAAAGATAAAACCGTTAAAGCATTTAATATTGGAACAAATGCTGGAAAAATTTCAGGTCAAACTATTATGCATTGTCATATTCATGTTATACCTAGAAGAGATGGAGATGTAGAGAATCCCCAAGGTGGAGTTAGGGCTGTAATTCCAAAAAATCAACATTACAAACGAAAAGTATAAATTCTAAGTTGTTATTAAGGACAAAATAACCAATAGTTTATGTTGATATGAAGATTTAACTAGATTAGAAAATCTTTGAAATTAGATCAAAATAATTTAATTTAAGGGTAATATGTTAAACACAAATCCATTTTCAACTTTAGCAGAGACAGTTTCTCCAGTCGCTATGCAAAGTTTTATTATTGCAATGGTAGTATTGATTGCAGTTGGAACAATTATCCAAATGATTTCTCACAGGAACTTAACATATTTTTTTAATAATGCTAAAAAAGCAAAACTTAATGCAACAAAAGAACTTGGAGTAGGGGAAAAAGTATCTATCGTTGCAAAGACAACAGTTTACGATATCGGCACTACCTCTGAGCTTGGGTTTGGCAAAAGAAGGTTAGCTCATGTACTTGGTATGTATGGGACAATTTTATTTTGGGTTGCATCTGCTGTTTTAGTTTTTGGCTACACAGGTGCAGAAAAGTCATCTACAACTATTTGGTCTATGATATGGCACATAGGAGCAATTCTAACATGTGTTGGTGGATATTGGTTCTGGTTTTTTTTAAGAGTGGATGTTTCAGCAGAAGCACATCCATGGTACAGGATTATTAAAGCAGACTTATTTGTTTTAGCTCTATTAGCTTGTGCAACTTTTGGTTTGCTATGGTCATATACTCAGTTCAATGGACAAACTGGATTATCATATTTATTTTTAACTTTATTTGTAGTTTCAAATTTAATTTTATTTGGAGGGATTTACTGGTCTAAGTTTGCTCATATGTTTTATAAACCTGGAGCAGCGATACAAAAAAATTTGGCAGAAGCGGATGGGTCAAGAGATAATCTACCACCACCAGCAGACGCACCTGAGCAATTTGGCTTGGGTATAAAAAGAGAAGAGCCAAAACATTATTAATATGATAATAAGGAAAGGAAATAATTAAATTATGTCAACTTTTGTATATATGACAAGATGTGACGGATGTGGTCACTGTGTAGATATTTGCCCTTCAGATATAATGCATATTGATGAAAACATAAGACGTGCAAAAAATATAGAACCTAATTTTTGTTGGGAGTGTTATTCATGTGTAAAAGCTTGTCCTAACCACGCAATTGATGTCAGAGGTTATGCTGACTTTGCTCCGATGGGCCATAGTGTAAGAGTTAGAAGAGAAGAAGAAAAAGGCACTATTTCTTGGAAGATTAAATTTAGAAATGGAACTACTAAGGACTTTGTGTCACCAATAACAACAAAACCTTGGGGGAAATTTATTCCCAAATTAGCTGAAGGTGATAAACCTAATCAAGGAGAAATTAATTCTCAAAGATTATATACTGAGCCAGAAGGACTTAATATCGATGGTGAACTACCAAGTGTTCCAAAAGACTCTTTCAAAAAAGGTGTTTATTATTAATGGCAAAGCATAAAACACATTACGAGGATTGTGATATCCTAGTTGTCGGTGGTGGTATGGCAGGCACAGGTGCTACTTTTGAAGCAAGACACTGGGGCAGAGATATGAAAATTGTTTGTGTTGAAAAGGCTAACATAGATAGAAGTGGAGCTGTTGCCCAGGGACTTTATGCAATCAATTGTTATATGGGAATGCAGTGGGGTGAAAATCAACCAGAGGATCATGTTAGATACGCAAGAAATGATTTAATGGGAATGGTAAGAGAAGATTTAGGTTACGATATGGCACGTCATGTAGACTCTACAGTTCATATGTTTGATGAATGGGGTCTTCCTATGATGAAGAACGAAGAAACTGGAAGATATCTTAGAGAAGGTAAGTGGCAGATTATGATACATGGTGAAAGTTATAAGCCAATTGTTGCAGAGGCAGCAAAGAAATCTGCAGATAAAATTTATAATAGAATTATGATTACTCATCTTCTAATGGATGAAGCTCAAGAGAATAGAGTAGGTGGTGCCGTTGGATTTAATATGAGAACTGGAGATTTTCATGTCTTTAGAGCAAAAGCTGTTATTGTTTCTGCAGGTGGAGCCTCTCACATATTTAAACCAAGAGCTGTTGGTGAAGGGATGGGTAGAACTTGGTATGCACCGTGGAGTAATGGTTCGGCTTATGCATTACCAATTGCTGCTGGAGCTAAAATGACTCAAATGGAAAACAGAATCGTTTTATGCAGATTTAAAGATGGTTATGGACCTGTTGGTGCGTATTTCCTTCATTTAAAAACTTATACACAAAATGCTAATGGCGAAAACTATGAGAAGAAATGGTATAATCAAACCAAAGAATTAGTTGGAGAATATATTGATCACCATCCAACTCCAACTTGTTTGAGAAATCATGCATTTATTCAAGAAACAATGGCAGGTGGTGGGCCAATCCAAATGGTTACTACTGAAGCTTTTCAAGACCCACATTTAGAAACTGTAGGTTGGGAAAATTTTTTAGGCATGACAGTAGGTCAGGCTGTAGTTTGGGCATCTCAAAACATTGATCCAAAATATACAAATCCTGAATTAACAACTTCAGAACCATATGTAATGGGTTCACATGCAACTTGCTCAGGAGCTTGGGTTAGTGGACCTGAAGATTTATCTCCTCCTGAATATTTCTGGGGTTATAATAGAATGCTAACAATTGATGGTCTATTTGGTGCTGGAGACACTGTGGGTGGGAGTGCACACAAATTTTCTTCTGGATCATTTACAGAGGGCAGATTAGCTGCAAAAGCTGCCGTTAAATATATTGAGGATAAAAAAGCTGAAGGTTTAAAGGTCTCAGATAAACAATGTGAAGATTTTAAAGTTAAAGTTTATAAACCACTTGAAACTTATAAAGTTGCTCAAAATGAAATAACTGGTGGAACAGTTTCACCAAGTTATATTTCTCCAATCCAAGGACTACAACGTCTACAAAGAATAATGGACGAATATGTTGGTGGTATAGCTACTAATTATATGACTAATGCCAATATGCTTAAAAGAGGTTTGGAACTTTTGACCTGGTTAGAAGAAGACTTAGAAAATGTCGGAGCTGAAGATTATCATCAACTAATGAGAGCCTGGGAGCTAAAACATAGAGCGCTTACATCTCAGTGCGTAACGGAACACACAATGTTTAGGGAAGAAACTAGGTGGCCGGGTTATTATTATAGAGGAGATCATATGAAACTCGATGATGAAAACTGGCACTGTCTAACAGTTTCTAGAAGAGATCCTAAGACAGGCAAATTTAGTCTTGAAAAGATCCCTGTTTACCATATCGTGGATGAGAACGAGAAGAAAAAAGCCTCTTAAAACACAAACTAAAAATTTATATGGATATTTTATCTAAAACTGATGATGAAATATATGAATTGGCTAAACCAATTTGGGATAATTTAGTAAAATCATCTAATCTTAAAGATTATGGGGGATTTACAAGAGATTTCTCTACCCAGATGCTGTTTGGAGCAAATGAAGTTGAATTAGGTAAACAGTGGGCAAATAATAAATTAATTGTAAATTTAAAGGAAACTTTCGAACCTTTTGGATGCTTAAGAAGAGGCGATCACGTAACTGTTTTGATAAAACAAACAAATAAAGAACTCCCCGGAGAGTTCTTAGGTAGATTAGTTCTTGGTGTAGAAGATGATCTTATCAAAGTTTATGGTGCAACAATTTATTAAAAAAATTGCTATAAATAAAATAATTATTTGACAAATTACTTACTGGGTGTATTCACGTAGTGAATGCTTCTTTCAGAAATAAAAATCTTTAATAAATTCTCCAGATTAAAATCATCATATATTAAAGTTGGCATTTTAATGAGTTTACTTGCATACTGGGGTTTAATTTTAGTTGGAACTTTTGTTACTTTTAACTAAGCTATTTTTAAGCCGCATTTATTAAGTTTATATGGAAGTATTTTTACCAATAGCACAAGTATTTGTTAATCCTATAGAAATACTTTTATTAAGTGCAATTGTTGGAGTTCTTTCTGGATTATTTGGAGTTGGAGGTGGTTTTTTAATGACGCCATTTCTTATTTTTTTAGGTATTCCGCCAGCTTATGCTGTTGCAAATGAGGCTAACAATATTTTAGCTACATCTGTATCTGGATCAACCACTTATTACCTAAAAAATATTTTAGATTATAAAATGGGCTTTATAATAGTTATTGGTGGTGCAATTGGAACTACTATAGGAATTTATACATTCTCATATTTTAAAGGTATTGGAAAAATAGATACAGTTATTTCTTTAGCTTATATGTATATTTTAGCTATCATTGGGACATTGATGCTTGTTGAAAGTTTAAGAGAAATAGACCAAGCAAAAAAAAATGTTTTTGCTAAAAAAAAGGCTCATGTACATTATTGGATACATGGCCTTCCACTTAGAATGAGATTTCCTAAATCAAAATTGTACGAGAGTATTTTTACACCAATTATTATAGGACTTATTGTTGGATTTATAGCTGCTATTATGGGAATTGGTGGAGCCTTTATACTAGTTCCTGCAATGATTTATATAATAAAAATGCCTACTAAATTAGTTCCAGGAACTTCTTTGTTTGTAACAATATTTGTAAGTGTCATAGTTACTTTCTTGCACTCGTTTAATTATAGATCAATAGATTTACTATTAGTTTTAATGTTGGTTGTGGGATCAATAATTGGAGTTCAAGTAGGTCAAAAAATTGGTGAGAGAATTGATAGCTCTGGATTACGAGCTTTACTTGCAATATTATTATTAATTGTTGGGATAGCTATTGCCTATGATACTTTTTTTGCTAATGAAATTTTAAATAAAGTTCAATCAACCAAAAGTAAAGACCTAAACTTTTTTTCAGAATTTATTATCGATTTTTCTAATGAGATGCCATTTTTTTATGGTTTATTCACAATTATGTTTGCTATCATTTTAGGAGTTGCTGCAGCATTCATGAGAAAATTTGTTTCAAACTTAAAAATAAAATTACTTATTAAAGCTAAATAATATAATTAATAAATATTTCTATTGTAATAATTGAAATTAATCCAACTGTTGCCATAGCGACAAAACCTACAAGAAAAGGCTTATAGCCCATATTCTTGATCTCCCTAAAATTTGTAGAAAGACCTATTGCAGCCATTGCCATTGTTAAAAAAATTTTAGATAAAAATTTTATATTTTCTACTGCACTTGACCAAATTTCATTTTGGTTAACAAAGAATATGTGATCACCTAAATTTCTTAAAATTATCATGGCTATAAAACCTAATACAAAGTAAGGAAAAATACTAATAATTGAGTATTTTTTTTGTTTAATTTGACCTCTGGAATACAAATAGGCAAATAGAGGTATCATAATTATTAAAAATGTATTTCTAATCAATTTAGTTACTGTTGAAATATTTAAAGTTTCTGGACTATTAAATTGTTGTTCGTAAATTAGTCCAGCTGCTGCAACTTGAGCAGTTTCGTGTATAGCAGTACCTAAAAACAAACCAATAAATAACGTTTCACCATTAAAATAAAAATTAGCGAAGTAAGGATAAATGAGCATTGAAAGAATACCAAACAAAGTAATGTTAGCAATTGCATAGGATATTTCATTTTTTTTTGCATTTATTACAGGAGCCATTGCCATTATTGCTGTAGTACCACAAACAGTACTGCCAACAGAAATAAGATAGGACATACGTTTTGGGATTATTATTTTTCTACTTATTAGTTTTATAACTAATAAAACGCTAACAATACAAATTATTATTAATGGGATTGCTATTTTTCCAAATTCTAAAAATTCAAAAGGTTTTAGTTGAATTCCTAAACAAATAATACCAAGCTTTAGAATGTTTTTTTGAGTAAAATCCAAACCTTTCAAAAAAATTTCTCTGATTTTAAATATATTTCCAAACAACATACCAAATAATATGGCTATCATTGCTGTAGAAATTGGACTTTTGGTATAGCCCATTAGTTCTATTCCAACTATGTTATTTATGCCTTGCGATAAAGTATAAAGAACAAAAGATAAAATTATACCAGGTATCAATACCAAGTAATTTTTATAATACATGAAATTGAAAAATTACTTAGGCACTTCTATAAAGTTTTGTCATAACAAATTCTTTATGACCTAAAGCTTCTGCACACGTTAATCGTCCGTTAGCAACTCTTAATGTTGTTTTAATTAATTCGTCACCACCTTCTGATAAATTCATTTCTCTTGAAAGTATTTTTGATACATCACAATCAATGTGTTCACCCATACTTTTAACTGTTAAAGGATTAGCGGTTAGTTTAATAACTGGTTCAATTGGATTTCCAACAATATTCCCTTGCCCAGTTGGGAATAAATGAATATTAAAACCTGCTGCTGCTTGAAGTGTTACGCACTCAGCTGCAGCAGAAGAAGTATCCATAAAATATAAACCTTTTCCTTTAGTTGGTTCTTCAGCAGGTTCAAGAACATCAATAAATTTACAGTTTCCAATCTTTTGAAAGTTTCCAAACGCTTTTTCTTCAATTGTGGTAAGACCACCAGCAATATTTCCAGCTGTTGGCTGACTTTCAGATAAATCATCTGTAGCTTCCTTCAGTATAAAGTCATTATATGCATTCCATGTTTTCAAGAATTTATCTGAAGCTTCTTTTGTTGCTCCTCTTGTTGCACAAACCTTTTCAGCACCAGTTAACTCTGAAGTTTCTCCAAAACATAAATGAACACCTAGAGGTTCCAACTTATCCATTAAATTTCCAACTGTTGGGTTAGATGCCAAACCTGATGTGGTATCAGACTCTCCACATTTAACTGATATCCATAAATCACTTATAGGACATTCTTCTCTTTGTTTTTCAGATGCCCACATTACAAATTCCTGCGCTTTTTTTGAGGCTTTCATAGTTGTACCAATGTCTCCTGTTCTCTCTATATGAAATCCTTCAACTGGTTTTCCTGTTTTAGCAATTCCATCGACTATTTTTTTAGTCCATTTAGGTTCAATCCCAATAACTATCACAGCTGCAACATTTGGGTTACAACCAGTTCCAATCATTGTTCTAAAATGAAGTTCTAAATCAGCACCAAACTGAAGTCTTCCATAAGAATGAGGAAGCGCAATAGTACCTTTAATATTATTTGCTACGGCTTCAGCACATGCATTTGAAATATCATCGACCGGAAGAATAATTACGTGATTCCTTGTACCTGCTCTGCCATTTTCTCTTTTATATCCTAAAAAACTTTTTGGAATTTCCATTAATTTACCACTTTTTAGTTTTTACGTTGTGAATATGAACATGCTCACCTTTTTTTGTTGATTTTACAACTTTACCAATATCATGACCATATTTTAAAACCGTATCACCTTCATTAAGATCAGTCATAGCAATTTTATGACCCAATGGTATTTCATCTAACGATTGTATATTGACTGTGCTGTCATCTTCCATTATCGGGTGCAGGTGTTGTTATTGGAGGTGCTATTGAAGATTGTAAAAAACTTGCTGAAAAATTAGATGCTCCAGTTTGCTCAGGCTACCAACATAATGATAGCTTTCCAGGAAGTCATCCTTTAGCAGCTGGGCCTTTAGGTTACAATGGTTCAAAAGCTGGTATGGAATTAATTAAACAAGCAGATGTAGTTTTAGCATTGGGGACTAGACTAAATCCTTTTTCAACTTTACCAGGGTACGGTATGGATTATTGGCCAAAGGATGCAAGCATCATTCAAGTTGATATGAATTCAGATCGTATTGGGTTAACAAAAAAGGTTACAGTTGGAATTTGTGGAGATGCAAAACTAGTAGCTCAACAATTGCTTGCTCAACTTTCTCCAAATGCAGGTGATAAAGATAGACAAAAAAGAAAAGATATAATTCATCAAACTAAATCTGCATGGTTACAAAAATTATCAAGTTTAGATCATGAAGAAGATGATGAGGGAACAGTATGGAATAAAGAGGCAAGGGAAAGAGATTCAGATAGAATGTCTCCTAGACAAGCTTGGAGAGCAATTCAAGCAGGCATGCCTGAAGATGTAATAATTTCTAGTGATATTGGAAATAATTGTGCAATAGGAAATGCTTATCCAACATTTGAAAAAGGAAGAAAGTATTTAGCTCCAGGTTTATTTGGACCATGTGGATACGGTTTTCCATCAATTTTAGGTGCTAAAATTGGCTGTCCAGATACACCAGTGATCGGTTTTGCGGGTGATGGCGCATTTGGTATAAGTATGAATGAAATGAGCTCATGTGCAAGAAAAGAATGGCCCTCAATAACTATGGTAATATTTAGAAATTACCAATGGGGAGCAGAAAAAAGAAATTCTATATTATGGTTTGATGATAATTTTGTTGGAACTGAACTTGATCCAGAACTTAGCTATGCAAAAGTAGCTGAAGCTTGTGGTTTAAAAGGTGTAACGGTTAAAACAATGGAAGAAACTACAAATGCTATCAAGCAATCATGTGACGATCAAAAGAAGGGCATTACAACATTTATTGAGGTAATTTTAAATCAAGAGCTTGGTGAACCTTTTAGACGTGATGCTATGAAAAAACCAGTTAGGGTTGCTGGTATTAAAAAAGAAGATATGAAGAAACAGCCTTCTTTAAATCCTTAATGTAAATCCATATCTGGCCAGTCTTTATTATTGTATCTATCTAATTCTTTTTTGGTGATCGGGCGAAATAAAACCCAAGCTATCACAATAACTAAAGCTATAAGTATTAATGTTTGCATGATTTAATTTATTACAGACATTGGATCCAGTCTAGTTTGAAACCAATTAACTCTAAAATCTAGATGTGGGCCAGTTGATCTTCCAGTTGAACCAACGGTTCCAATAATATCTCCTTGATTAATATTATCACCTACTGAGACCAAAACATTTTCTAGGTGTGAGTATATTGTAGAAATTCCATGGCCATGATCCATTATAACAGTTCCTCCAGTATAATATAAATCATCTTCGGCCATAGTTACAGTTCCAGATCCAGAGGATTTAATCATAGTTCCTTGTTTAGCAGCAATATCAATTCCATAATGTGGCCATCTTGGTTTACCATTTAAAATCCGTTGACTGCCATAAACACCACTTATAATTCCTTCAACTGGCATAATAAATTTTTCTTTAAAAAATTGCAGATTTGAATTTATTGCTCTTGCTTCACCTATTGCATTATTTTCCTTTTTAATTCTTTTGTATACAGATTCTGGGGGAGTAACCTTACTTTCTTCGAGACCATCAATTCTTTGGATATTATATTTTCTTTTTAGAACTTTTTTTGTAAATGTTGTTTTTTTTCCATTAAGAATTTTTGTAAAAGTAAGATCATATTTTTGGTCTCTATCAATTCCAAAAACAAAGTCTCCATCCTTTGAGACTTTTACTTCTTTTTTACCAACTAAAATCTTAGCTTCTGGGTCAGTGAGAGCAAGTATGAAATGGCCTTGTAAAAATTTTCCTTTAAACTCAATTGCACATGTAGGGGATATTAAATATAGTATAATTAGAAAAATTTTGTAAATTACTGAGCTGTCCATCCACCATCTATTATAATTGATGTACCGGTAATCATAGAGGAAGCAGAGGACGCTAAAAAGCAAACTGCAGTAGCAATATCACTTTCAGTTGCAACTTTTCCCATGGGTATTTTTCCCAAAACTAGTTTTTTAAACTTATTATTTTTGAAAAATCTTTTTACCATTGGGGTTTCAACAAATGTTGGAGCTACCGAGTTAACTCTGATATTTTTTTTTGCTAATTCAATACCCATGCCTTTTGTTAGACCTTCTATGCCAAATTTAGTCATGTTATAAACATTTCTTCCAACCATTCCCACATGACCAAGTTGTGAAGACATATTTATAATAGAACCAGATCTTTTTTTATTCTTCAACATTTTTTTAACCACTAATTGAGCAACATTAAATGCAGCTTTCAGATTCAAATCTACTAAATAGTTCATACTTGATTGCTTGATATTTTCAAAAGGTTCAGGAATATTTGTACCTGCATTATTGACTAAAATATCTATAATTTTAATTTTGTTTAATTTTTCTTTTAAGTCCTGATAG
>CABZLO010000006.1:0-40000 GCA_902526595.1 uncultured Pelagibacteraceae bacterium
AATCAGTTCAAGATTTGGTAAGCACTTCGAAAATATTATTTCACTAAGAAAAAAATTAGAAGAAGCAATGGCTGTTGTAGATAAGTTTGGAACAGATGCTAGATCAATCACAAGAACTCTTGAAAGCATTAAAGATCCTGAACAACTTGAAAAAGCTGTTCAAACTGAAAATGTTGAAAAATTTGTTGATCGTTCAAAACAAGCAAATAATTAATTTCAATTTTTCTCCAATAAAGAATATAAGAAATCACATGCAGTGGAATAAGAAATACAATTATCCAAAATCCTCAAGAGCTATGGTAGATGGTATAAGAAGGTATTTATTGGGAGAGGCCAAATTACCATCAGTGACTAGTATTCTTGATCAAACTCGTTCTGAAGAGGATAAAGCTGCCCTTGCTAATTGGCGTGAGAGAACAGGCTATAAAGAGGCTGAGGCTATTACAAAAGCAGCAAGTAGCAGGGGCTCTCAAATGCATAATTATTTGGAGTCTTATCTTCTAGGGAGAGAAAATCTCAGTTTTTTTGACGATAATGAACAATATAAATTAATGGCAAAAGAAATTATTGAAAAAGGTTTAAAAAATAGATTGGAAGAAATTTGGGGAGTTGAATGCACACTTTACTATCCAGAGAAATATGCTGGTACAGCGGATTGTGTTGGAGTTTATGAAGGACGTGAAACGATAATAGATTTTAAACAAAGCAATAAGCCAAAAAAATCAGAATATATCGACTCATGGCTTCTACAAACGAGCGCATATTCATTGGCTCATAACATTGTGTATAACTCTAATATCACTTCTTGTGTAATTCTAGTTTGCACAGTAGATAAATTGTTCCAAGAATTTAAAATTCAAAGTCATGATTTAGTTGTTTATCAGAACTTGTTTTTGGGAAGATTAAAAAAATTTAATGAGCTTTCAAATTTAGCTTAAATATTAATATGGATAAAATAGTAATCTACGATACAGAAACAACCAATAGTACTATTTGGGGAAGTATTATTGAGGTTGGTGCTGTAGTTGTGGATAAAAATCTTAAGGAAATTGGGAAGTTAAATATTCGCGGGCGAATGCCAGAAGGAGAAGTACCTAGTGCAAAAGCACTTCTAGTAAACTCTACAAGTATTGATTTACTTACCAAAGGCAACTATTCACATTATGACTTTCTAGGAGCTGTTGAAAATTTTTTTTCAAAAGCAGCTCCATCTTTATTCATGGGTTGGAGCAACCTTAATTTTGATCGTCGAATGTTTCACTTTAATTTTTTTAAAGGAAACAGATATCCTTATTTAACCCACTCTTCACCTAATCAAGAAACTGATGGTCTACATGTTGCAAGAGCTGCTCAAACTATAAACTCTGAAACTTTAAAAACAGAATTAACTCCTGCAGGAAATGAAAGTTTGGCTTTAGAAGCATTAGCAAGACAACAAGGATTTGATACTACTCAACAACATACAGCTTATCATGACGCTTTCACAAGTTTAAAAATTCTTAGAATTATAAAAGATCAACATAAAGATAATTGGCAAAAATTTTTAAGCACTTCTACAAAAGGTAGTGTTGAGTCACTTTTAAAAAGTGAGGGAATTTATTCTATCTTTGAAAATGTAAAAGGACGAAATATGATGTATCTAGTTTCTACACTTCATCCAGAGCATTGTTTTCATCCTACTTATGCATCTTGGGGATATGTTTGGGATTTAAGAAGGGATCCAGAACCTTTTTTAAATTTGTCAGTTAATGACCTTAAAGTAAATTTAAAAAAAATTAGTCCTAAAGCACTAAGAGTACTAAAAACTAATAAGGCTCCAATAGTATTAGACAAAAAATTTGCATTAAAGGAAAAAGCATATTCAGAATTAGATTTAGAAACAATTATTAAAAGAGCAAAGTTAGTAAGAGGCAGTGAAAATTTTTGTAAAAACATTCAAATTATTAATAGGGAAGCTGCTGAGGAGAAAGCCCAAACTCAAACACAAGAAGATTTACTTCCAGAAGAGACGTTGTATGAAAAATTTATTCCCAATAAAGATACTGCATTATTTAAAACGTGGCATAGTTCATCTTGGGAAGATAAACTAAGATTATTAGATAAGTTTCAAGACAAAAGATGTAGTTGGTTTGGACAAAAAATAATCTACCAAGAGGCACCTCATATTTTACCCCCCGATTTATACAAAAATATTAAAAGTGAAATTGCTAGGAGAATATTGAGTAAAAACAAGGAAAAATGGCAAACTATTGGCATGGCTTATACCGAAATTGATACATTGAGAGATCAAGCCTCTAATCGCGACGATCAGAATGAGTTGAAAAAATTAGACGAAATTAATGAATTTATAATGTCAATTGAAAAAAAATATGAAATTGCCTAGTTGACTTTAAGGCTCCAATTTATAGAAAGACTTTATGCTTATAGATTTTAAAGACGAGGATTTTGACAGTAAAATTAAAAATGAAGACGTATCAGTGATTCAATTTTCAGCATCGTGGTGTGGTCCATGTAAAGCCCTAAAGCCAGTGATGGATAAATTGTCAGACGAGTACAAAGATAAAGCAAATTTTTACATTACTGATATTGAAGATGCTGGAATTAATACAGGTTCTGCAGCTGGAATTCGTGGAGTTCCAACAGTGATTATATATAAAAAAGGACAAGAAGTAAGTCGAAAGGTTGGAGGAGTTCCAGAAGGTCATATGAAAGAATTCCTAGACGAAAATATTTAGTTTAGATTTAACACCTCTCCAGCAAGATACAAAGATCCCGTTATCAAAATTATATCGTTTTCCTTGACTGGAATTGACTTAATAGCATCAATGATACCTTCTTTATATTCAACGTTTTCAAAGCTATTAAGTTTGTTTTTCAATACTTTTCCTTTGATCGAGTTTGGTTGATTAGGGATATCTATAGTAGTCAAAGAGGCAATATTTTTAAAGTAACTCATATATTCGTTATGATCTTTATTGCCCATCATACCTAGAATAATATGTTTATTACAATTCAAACTTTCCAAATATTCATTTAGAACTTTTGCTCCTAAAGGGTTATGAGATCCATCAACAATTAATTTATTATTTTTTACCAATTCTTTGAGCTTACCAGAACTAATTTCTTGGAGTCTCGCAATATTTTTAATTTTAGTAATTCCATCTTTAATGTTTTTTTCACTAACTTTTAATTGGTCAATTGATCTTAAAGTTGCTATTGCAGTTGAAATATTTTCTAATTGAAATTGACCTTTAACGTTTGGACTTGGAAGCTTAATCCCACCGTTTTTATCTTCATAAAAAATGAAACCATTTTCATTAAATGAATAATTATAATCTTCATTAAAAAAATATTTTTTTGAAGAATTTTTTGTAATCGAATTTTTTATTTCATTAACAATTTCAGTAGAATTTTGTTTTGCAATAATAATATTAGAATTTAATAAAGTTGAGGTTTTTTCAAATATTATTTTTTTAATTGTTTGTTCATTTTCAGGTAGCCAATCTAAATGATCCAAGCCAACAGAGGTTATAATACTTGCTAAATTATTTCTTAGTATATTAGTTGCATCAAAACGGTGAAACAAACCTGCTTCAATTAGGTTAATATTTTCAGGGTATTTTGAGGCATTATAAAAGTAGGCTGCAGTTAATATTTCAAAAAAGGTTATTGGTTCACTGTTATTTGCTTCCTCAATTTCCTCAAAAAGAATTCTAAGATCATCGTCATTTAATTCTTCATTATTAAATACAAATCTTTCATTTATTCTTTTGATATGTGGGCTGGTGTAAATATTACACTTAACATTCGTCTCTTTTAAAATTGCAAATAAAGCCTGAATAGTTGAATATTTTCCGTTAGTTCCAACAACTGAAATAGCTTTTAATTTATCTTGAGGATTTCCAAGGGTTTTACAGAGTTTTTTTATTCTATTTAAACTTAGATCTATTTCTTTAGGATGCAACTTTTGTAAGCGATTGACTATTTTCTGAAGTTTCATTTTGTTCAGAAGTTATAACAGAATTTCGCTTTAACAATATTGATAATAGGGTTCCAATTTTTGATGCTAGTTCTTTTCGTTCAACTATTAGGTCGACAAATCCAGTTTTTTCAACATACTCACTCTTTTGAAAACCTTCTGGCAGTTCCTCTTTAACTGTTCCTTGAATAACTCTAGCACCAGCGAACGCAATCAATGCCCCAGGTTCAGCAATATTGATATCACCAAGCATTGCATAAGAGGCTGTTATTCCACCTGCAGTTGGATCCGTAATACATACCATATAGGGTAAACCATTTTTTTTTAATTCATTAATTGCTAGAGTAGTTCTAGTCATTTGAGACAATGAAATTAAACTTTCCATCATTCTCATTCCACCACCAGCACTAATACAGAGGAAGGGTGTTTTATTTTCTATGGCATGTTGAATTCCATATAAAAAAGCTTCACCTTCTGCAGCAGCCATTGAAGCACCTAAAAAATCAAAATCAGATGCAACCGCAGTAATTTTAATATTATCAATAGTCCCAGAGGCAACCATCATTCCGCACTCTAGCCCAGTTTTTTTTCGTGCACTTTTAAGTCTGTCTTTATATGATTTAGAGTCAGTCCAATTTAAAGGATCATCTTTTGGAATTGGAGTTTTAAATATTTTATAATTATTTTTACCAAATAAAATGTCAAATCTCTGTTTAGGTTTTATTCGATGGTGTTTATTACACTCAGGACAAACCCATAAGTTATTTTCTAAATCTTTTTTAAGTATTGGCCCTATACAACACGAAGTCCAATCACTATTTGCAATATCTTCTTTCGAAGCTCTTTCTTTGATAGCTGTTTTGATTTTTTCACCAGCTTTAATTATTTTTGTAATCCAATTCATTTAATTTTAATTTTTAATCTTCTTACTAGATTAGTAACATTTGTGACAGCATTTTGTCTTTTTTTAATTGATTTAGATATTTCTTTAATAAGTGCACTTCCTATTACTAAGCCGTCTGCTTTTCTAAGCGATTTAATAGTTTTTTCGGTGATTCCGAATCCGATTACAACATTTTTTAATTTGTTTTGATTTTTAATTTTGAAATAATTTTGTAAAATTTTTTTAGGGGAAACTTTTAATTTTCCTCCTGTAGTTGACAACATACTTATATAATAAATCATATCATGGGAGTCTTTGATAATTTTTTTTAATCTTGCATTTGATGTAGTCGGAGACACTAATTGAATAAAATTAATACCTTTTCTTTTACATTTTTTAGAAAAACTTTTATTTTCTGGATAAGGAAGATCAACAACAATTAAACCATCTATTTTTGAATTTTTGCATTTTTTTATAAATTTATTTTCATTATATTGATAAATCATATTGTAATAGCCCATTAAAATAATAGGGGCTGTTTTTTTTGATAATTTAAATTTCTTAGCAATTGCAAAAACATCATTTATTTTAATCCCATTTTTAATTGCACGATAAGCACTAGTTTGTATTTGACCACCATCTGCAATAGGAGTGTTGTGGGGGAAACCTAACTCACATATATCGGCATAATCTGATATTGACTTAAGAATATCTAAAGATTTTTTTTTAGTATTATCACCTGCAACTGTATAAGTTAATAATGCTGGTCTGTTAGCACTTCTTGCTTTTTTAAAAGCTTCATTAATTAACGAGACCATTAATTCTTACCCAATCTCTCTTTTAAAATATCTCTGTCTTTTTTTGCATCTCCACAAGAATTTACAATTATAATTGTATCCCTACTTAGTTTTGGTGCAATTTTAATTGCTTCTGCAAATGCGTGACTAGGTTCCAAGCTTGGATTTAGGTTTTCAAATTTAGTTACCATAACGTAAGCATTTAAGGCGTCTTCATCAGTTGCATAAGTGTATCTTGCTCTTTTAGTATCTTTTAAAAAACAATGAATAGGACTTACCCCTGGATAATCTAATCCTGCACTTATAGATTCAGTTTCATTTATTTGACCTTCATTATCTTGGCAAACATAAGAGGCAGCACCATGCAAAACTCCAATTTTCGCATTTCTGCTTAAAGGGGCTGCATGAAGTTTTGATTTTTTAGGCCCTCCTGCTTCAACTCCAATCAGCTCAATTTGTTTTTTGTTAAAATCTATAAACTCACTCCAGAAACCGTAGGCTGAACTTCCACCACCTACACAATTAATAAGTTTAATTTTTTTTGGAATTTTTTTAAATTCTGATTTTAATTGTGCCTTTAATTCTCTTGATATTTGGGCAGTGCTCCACCCACAAATTTTAACAAATATATTTGGACCTACGGTACTACCAACACACATATGAGTATTATCACAATTTGATACCCAATATCTCATACATTCACTAACAGCATCTACCAAAGTCTGACTACCAGAATACACAGGCACAATCTCTGCTCCATTTTTTCTCATTGCATCACAGTTTGGTTTTTGCCTTTTAATATCTTTAGCACCCATAAATATTTTACATTTTAAGCCGAACTTTTTTGCTGCCATACTTAGCATTTTTCCAGCATACCCTGCACCTGTGTCACCAACGATATATTTTTTACCCATAGCTTTGCAAAGAAGAGCATGTACAGTCGCATTATATATTTTATGTGCACCGCCGTTAGCTTCAGAGACAACTTTTGCCCATATTTGAGCACCACCTAGTTGACTAGATAAATTTTCTAATTTTACAAAAGAGGTTGGGGAACCAATATAATTTTTAAAATAATAGTCTCTCTTTTTAATAAATTTTTTATCTTTTCTTAATTTTTTGAATTTTTCTGTTAAATCCTCGACAGGTTTTTTTAGAGTTTCTGGAATAAAACTTCCACCAAATTTCCCTCCCCAAAAACCAAATTGGTCATGTTGATCAATTAATGGAACACCTTTTTTAAGTTTCATTATTAATTTGTTTTACTTTTTTTAAAAAAATTTCTATTTTCGAAAGATCTTTTAATCCAGAAGTTTCTAAGCCTCCAGATAAATCTATAAAATCTGCTATTTTTCCATAATTTTCTAAGTCGTCATTGTACTTGATATTACCAGCAAGCATCAATTTTTTATTAATTTTGATATCCATAATTAGATTGTGATCAAATCCTTCACTTTTCTCATAACCTTTACTATCAAATAAATAAATATCAGTTACCTCATTAAAATCTTGATATTTTTCTAAGTCTGATTTGTCTTTAATAGTAAATGCAGTAATTATTTTTTTATTATAATTTAACTTGATAGAGTTTATTTGTTCAGGAGTACAATCATATAATTGATAGTAGTCAAAAGGAAGATTTTTAATTTTTTCTAATATTTCGTCATTGGGTTTGACTAATACAGCAACATACTGACAATTATTTTTATTTATATTTAACAACTTTTTTAATTTCTTAAACTCAACATACCTAGAGCTTTTTTGATAGTTACAAATAAAACCAATAAATTTAGGTGGATACGGATGATTGACGATAAAGGTCAAAGTATCTGGATCAGAAACTCCACAGATTTTACAGCCCTTGATCATATGTTTAAATGATCAACCAATTTTTTTACATTATTTCTAATATTACCTTTGGTGAGTGATCTGCCCATTACAACCCCTGAAACTTTATTATTGAAAGCATCTTTAGGAGTCATTACTCTTGCCTGATCATTCGAATTATCCCCTGGCAATCTTATACCAGGTGTAATTATTAATAAATTTTTAATTTTTTCTCTAATTATTTTTGATTCTTGTGGTGAGCATACAATTCCATCACAACCAGATTTTTTTATAAGTTCAGCTTGTTTTAAAACTAATTGTTGAACATTTTTTGTATGACCTATCTCTTTCAAAGATTTATTATTCAAGCTTGTTAAAACTGTAACACCTAAAACTTTCAAATTTTTATTTATTTTTTTTGCATTCTTTTTTACAGCTTTTAGCATATCGAGACCACCATTTGCATGAACTGTTATGTACTTACATTTTTTTAAATCCTTCAAACTATCAATTGCTGAAAGGGCTGTTTGTGGAATATCATTTATTTTTAAATCTAACCAAAAATCTCCTTTAAATTTTTCAAGAAACTTTCTTCCGTTTTTTGAGTAGAAAAGTTGTAACCCAAACTTTGGTACAATTTTTAATTTATTATTTTTTGTTTGAACAATAACATCTTTAATTTTTTTTATCTTTGATGCATCGCAGGCAACAAATATAATTTTATCCTTCATTATTTAATTTTTTAAACAAGTCCTTAGACATTTTAAAGTGAATAGTTTTTTTTTCAGGAGTATTAACCTTTTCTCCTGTTTTAGGATTCCTTGATATTCTGGCTTTTTGAATATTTGTAGAAAATACCCCAAAACCTCTGAGCTCTACTCGGTCTCCTCTTCTTAGAGCTCTCTTTATCTCGTTTAAAATTATGTTGGTAAATTTTTCTAAGTCTTTTTTTAAGAAATTAGGGTAGTTGTTTGAAAGTTGTTTTAAAAGCTTTGATTTTACAATAGCCAATTTAAGTATTCTTTATTGTTATTTATCGTCTTTTTTTTTTAAATCATCAGACAATGAAGAAAATGGAAGGTTTTTTCCAGAACCTTCAGAGCCATATTTTTCTAGAGCTTCTTTTTTTTCAATTTCCTCTAAAAGTTTTATACTAAGTGTTACTTTTCTTTTGTCCATATCTAGATCTGCTATTGCGCAATCAATTCTCTCAGATCCTGTAAAACGACTAGGACGGGCGTCAGCAGCATTAATTGCTATCGCAGACTTCTTAATTTGAAAATCCATTTCACATCCCTCTGGTCTTACAACTAGACCTTTATTATCTGTAGAGACGACCTTAACAGTAATAGTTTGGTTTTTTGATTTATCTTTAAAAAAATTAAAAGGATCTTCTTGAGTTTGCTTCAAGCCAACCCTTATTTTCTGATCAGCAGATTTTATTTCTAGAACCATTACTTTAATTTTATCGCCCTTGTTATATTTTGCTAACTCTTCTTCACCATTGTTTAAATAGGTTAAGTCATTACAGTGTAAAAAAGCGTCTATATCTAAATTTTCAATTTTAACAAATAATGAATACTCATTTTTGTTTACAATTTCTCCCTCAACAATTGAATTAACAGGGAATTTTTTCTCAAAAGTTTCAAAAGGGTTTTCATGAGTTAACCTATGTGAAATAGCAACTCTTCTTTTATCTTTATCTATTTCAGTAATTATACAGTCTATTTCGTCACCAATTTTAAACATTTTTTTTGCAGATACATTTTTCTTTGTCCAGCTTAGTTCACTTGAATGAAGAAGAGTAGTTAGTCCTGGCTCCAACTCACAGAATGCTCCAAAATCCATTAGTTTTACAACTTTAACTTTATATATTTTATTAAGCTCATAATTTTCAATATGTTCAAAAGGGTCGGGTGACAGTTGTTTTACTGAACATCCAACTTGTAACTTTTCTTTATCAACACTTATAACTTTTAAATCATGTTTTTCACCTATATTAAACACCTCATCAGGATGATTAACTCTTGAGTAAGAAATTTCTTGCAAGTGAACTAATACATCTAATTCTCCATTGACGTTAAAAAAACATCCAAAAGAACTATAACCTTTTACTTCAGCTCCTTTAATAATGTCACCTACTTTAAATTTTTCAATTATTTTAGCCTTATCCTCTTTTTTGTGTGAAGAAATAATTTCCCTTCGTGATACACAAGCATTTCCTCTAACTTTATCTAATTTTATTAGAGCAAATTTTTGAGGCTCATTCATTAAATGACTAATATCTTTTAAAGGTTTTGAATCTATCTGAGAGCCAGGAAGGAACATGAGTGAACCCGTATCTATATGCTCAACAATGCATCCACCTTTACATTTTGAAGTAATTTTACCCATGATGGGTTCATTTTTTTCATAAGCTTCAACTAGTTTATCCCAGCCTTTTATTTTTTGTGCTTTAGAGGCAGAAACTAATACTTCACCATTTTTATCCTCAATTTTCTCTAATAATACAGGTATTATTTCACCAACTTTAATTTTTTCACTTAAGCCCATGCTCTTTAGTTCGTTTATATCAAGCACTGGTTCAGATTTTAAACCTTCTACAAAAAGGAACACAAACTTTTCTGTGATTTTATTAATTTTACCCTCTATTATTTTTCCTTCTTCTATTTGGATTTTGGAAAGCTGGCTGTTTAGTAGTTTTTCGAATTCTTGGGAGGCTTGATTTGATAAATCTTTGTAAATTTCCATTAAATAATTAATTTCCTATCTATTATTTTTTTTATTTTTAAAAAACAACGTCTTATACTTAGGTTGCTAGTGTTTAGCAAGACGCTATCCTTTGTTTTTTTAAGGGGAGAAATCTTTCTATTTATATCGCTTTTATCGCGTTTTTTGACACTTTTTAACACTTCTTGATAAGAAATATTCTTATTTTTGGCTTTTAGCTCCTTATATCTTCTGAATACTCTAGTCTTTAAATTAGCTGTAATAAAAAGTTTTACATCAGCATCAGGTACAATGACTGAACAGATATCTCTTCCATCCAAACATGACCCAGCATATTTTTTTGGAGGATTGTAAGCACATTTTAATTGGAAATCATGAACTAATTTTCTTATTCTCTTATCTTTAGCAATTATTGATGCAGTCGTTGCAATTTCATCAGTAAGTAGCTTTTTATTATTTAAAGAAGAAACTTTTAAATTATTAATTTTTTTTTTTAAATACTTTAAACTATATTTGCTAGGTTTATTAATTTTAATATTAGCAATGTATCTATAAATTCTTCCAGTATCAAGTTGAAGTAAATTGTAATGTTTAGAAATTAATTTTGCCTGTGTCCCTGCACCGGCAGCTGCAGGAGAATCTATAGCTATTTTAATTATATTTTTTCTTTTTAACATTTTTCTTTAAGTCATTAATTATTTTTAAAAAATTTGGAAATGACGTTTTAATCGAATCCTTGTCATGTATATTCCACACTCCACCAAAAGATAGTGCAGCTATTACACTTGTCATAAAAACTCTATGGTCTTTAAGATAATTTTTAATTAATATTTTTTTTTTTATATTTAGTCTGGGATTTCCATATATTTTTATAGATTCCTTCGTGGTAATAGTTTTAATTCCTATTTTAGTTAAAATTATTTTTGCCCATTTTAACCTAGGACTTTCTTTTTGATTTAATTCAGCTAAATTTTTAAAATATGAAATCCCATTTGCTTTAGCAGCTACTAAAAATATAATAAGAAATTCATCTATAGCACCACTATTTAATTTTGATGGACAATTAATTGATTTAATTGATTTAGGGCTTTTGATCTTTAAGTCAGCAATTTTTTCCCCTTTATAAACTTTTTGATTTTTAAAAATAATTGAGATACCCATTTTTTTTAAAATAGTAATTATCCCCGTTCTAGATGGATTAATATTCACGTTCTTTATAATCAATTCTGAATTATTAGACAGAGCTGTCAAAACTATAAAAAAAGCGCTTGAGCTTATATCTGATGGAATGTTATAATTTAAAGGTTTTATTGTTTTGACTTTATTAATCTTAATCTCATCGTGATTTTTTCTTGTTTTTACAGAGATTGGTAAATTTAGGTATTTGCATAAAAGTTCTGTATGATTTCTTGATTTCTTAGCTTTAATTATTGTCGTACCTTTAGCTCTCATCCCTCCAAATATTACAGAGCTTTTGCATTGAGCTGATCCTTTTTTCTCAAGATATTTTATGGATGTTAATTTTTGAGAGCCAAAAATTTTTAAAGGCAAATACTTACCGCCTCTTAATTTAAATTTTATGCCAAATTTGCTTAATGGCTCCGTAACTCTTCTAAAATCTCTTTTTGATAAGCTTTTATCTCCAATTATTTTTATTGGATATTTGGTATTAATCAGTAGACCAAGAATAAGTCTTCCTAAAGTCCCTGAATTCTCAGCATTAATTGTAAGATTTTTTTTATAATTATATCCTTTAATACCCTTTCCAAAAATCGTAATTCTATTTTTAGTGATCTCAGATTTTATTCCTAAAATTTTAATAGCTCTTATCGCTGCTAACACATCTTCTGATAATAATAGGTTTTTTGCTTTAGACACTCCGTTTGCCAAAGAAGAGAGAAGTACCCACCTAATGCTAAGACTTTTGTCCCCACTTACTGAAACAACCTTATTAAAACTACCAATTTTATCACTAATGATTAATGAATTTGGCATTTTAAATTAGTTAAATTTAAAGTTATCTCCAAAGTAAGCATTTTTTGCATTAATATTCTTTACTAAATTTGATGGTGTGTCTTCAGCTATAATTTTACCGTTACTTAATATCATGGCAACATCAACACAAGCTAAAAGATCTCGTGCCTGATGATCACATATGCAAATTGTAATTCTATTTTCATTTTGTAAGTTCACAATTATTTCTTGTAACATTTTTATTGTTAAAACATCTAGAGCAGCAAAACACTCATCCAATAGAAGAACCTTTGGTTCACTTAATAATGATAATGCAATTACAAGCTTTTTCTTTTGTCCACCTGATAAAAATTTTCCTTTAATATCCTTTAAATTATCAAGTTCAAATTTAGAAATTAAATAATTCACTCTTTCAGCTCTATAGTTTTTGTCATCTATTACAATTTCACTAATTGCTTTTAAATTATCATGAAGAGTTAAATCATTAAAAAAGCCTCCATACTGAGGAACATAACCTACTTTAAATTTTTTTGTCCTTAGATAAACTGGGTACTTAGTTACGTCCTCACCTGCTATTTTGATTTTTCCACTTCCTGGATTGATTAAGCCAGTTATAAGATTAAATATAGTTGATTTACCCACACCATTAGGCCCTAGCATTCCAAATATTTGTCCTTCATTTATCTTAAAATTTATATTTTCTAATATCTGCCTGTTTCCATAAGATAGCGAAATATTTTCAAACTCAATTATTGAATTAATATTTTTGAATGATTTAATTCTAAATTTTTTTATTATGGCCATATTAATTTATACTTTTAATATTTATTTTTTTTTGATTTTCGTACATAAATATTTTAGTATCCTTAGTTTTAATATTCATTTCAACTGCATCTGCTCTAAGAATATTTTCCAAATTGGTATAAACTACTTCTCTAGAAATTAACATTGAATTTCTTTTTAATGAAAAATCAAGGTATTCTCCAGTAATTTTATTATTTAAATAATTTATTATTACATTTTTAGAAAATATTGTATCAAAATTTCCTGAATTATATTTACCATACTTCGATGTTATGGATATATCATCTGAGTTTATTAATTTAATAATAGCCTTAATATTAGTCAGATATATAACATTTGTGTTTGAGTAATCTATCTCACCTTCCGCTGCTGTAATAATATATTCATTTCCATCGGCATCTTTAGTTGTGTATTTAACATCTTTTATTTTATTCGAACTGTATACTTCATTATCCATCACTTCAGGTTCTATTTGAACTATATCTTTTTTTTTAATTATATTCGAATTAAGTAAGATCAAAATAACTATAAAGCATAAAAGAATAAAAATAATTTTACCAATATGTTTCTTTATCATTAAGAAATGTTAGACTGTAGAATTGTATGCACATGAATAACACCAATTGTTATTAATGGTTTATGCTTATTATTTACTATTAATGATGTAATCCTCTTACTATTCATTACAGAAAGTGCCTTAGCAGCAAGTTCATTTTTATCAATAGATATTGGCTTTTTTGTCATAATTTGTTTTACAGTTAATGTTTGGAAATTGAAATTTTTTTGATTAAATCTTCTAATCTGACCGTCAGTAATAATACCAGTAGTTTTTCTATTTTTATTTCTAACTATTAAAATTCCTAATTTTTTTTCAGTTAATATTTCTAAGGCTTTGCTCATTTTTAAATTTTCATTCACAAATGGTATCTTTTTTCCTTTAATCATAATATCCTCAACCGTTCTTAATTGGGCAGCCAAACTTCCAGCAGGGTGTAATTTTTTAAAGTCTATTTTACTGAATTTCTTATGCTTCATAGTTGCAATTGCCAAAGCATCTCCCAAAGCGAGCTGAGAAGTTGTACTTGCAGTTGGAACAATACCACCTGCCTCAATTACTTTAGGAATTGTAAGTTTAATATCGGATGCTTTATAAAGTAAAGACTCTTTTTTTGAGACAATTCCAATTAACAAAATTTTATTTCTGTTTGCATACTGAATTATATTTCTCAATTCACTAGTTTCTCCTGAATTACTTAAAAGAATTAAAATATCTTTTTTAGATATCATTCCAAGATCTCCATGAGAAGCCTCACTTGCAGAAATGCTAAAAGATGGTGTACCAACAGATGCCAAAGTTGCTGCTATTTTTGAGGCTATCAGCCCACTTTTGCCGACACCACATAGAATTACTTTTGATTGACATTTTATTATTTCAGCAACTGCCTGATCAAAAGAACTGTTAAGACTTTTTTTTAAATTTTGAAGGGCTTTAACTTCTAAGTTTATTACTTCTTTAGCAGTTAATATAAATTTTTTTTTTGACATTAATGTGACCAGATATCATCTTTAAAAAGTGCCAGATCGAGATCAACTCGAGTTTTTAAAAATTTTAGACAATCTTTGTATAGCTTTATACGATTTTCTCTTTCTAGTATTTTTTCTAAATTTTCATGTATTTTATGTAAATAAATTACATCATTTGCACAATATTTTAGTTGAGCAGGCGTTAACTGTCCTCCAAAATCTGAACTTTGAAATTGTTTGCTAATATCTATATTTACAAATTCTTTTATTAATGTTTTTAATGAATGATTATCAGAATATGATCTTGCAAGTTTCGAAGCTATTTTTGTATCAAGAATATTATTAGTCTCAGTTTTTAAATAATATTTAATGTGAGACATATCTGCTCGACCATAGTGAAAGATTTTACAAATATTTTCATTTTTTAACAGATTTATTAGATTTGGAGCATTGTAATTATCTCTGTCAAATTGCACAATGTGAGCATCTGAGTTTCCTGAAGATATTTGTATTAAACACAGAGGGTCTCTTCTGACATTGAGACCCATAAATTCGCCATCAACTGCTATTATATTGCCTAATTTTAAATCATCTGGTAAATCATTTTTGTGAAGATGAATATTATTGGTCATTTTTAAACATATATATATGAAAGCAAAAAATTGTCTAATTTTTGGTGGTAGTGGTCAAATTGGTCGAAACCTCATAAGAAAACTCACTAAGAACAACTTTCGGGTTACCGTAGTAACAAGAAATATTCATCAAAAAAGTTACATTATTAAAACACAAGCAAATGTTGGCTACATAGACATTGTAGAAGCCAATATATTTGATGAGAAAAAAATAAGAGAGCTTTTTAAAAAATCTGATATTTGCGTAAACTTGATTGGCATACTATTCGAGAAAAAAAGAGGAAATACATTTAAAAATATCCACTCTGTTTTTCCCTCATTGTTAGCAAAACTCTCAAAAGAATATAACCTAAAGCATTTTATTCATTTATCAGCTCTAGGCATAAATGAAGCCAAGGACTCTGCTTATGCAAATAGCAAAGTTGAAGGGGAAAATAACATTTTAAAAAACTTTCCTCTTGCAACAATATTAAGACCATCTGTAGTTTATTCTGTAGACGATAATTTTACTACAAATTTTATGACTCTTTTAAATAGACTCCCATTTTTCCCTTTATATTATAATGGAACAACTAAGTTTTCTCCCATTCATTGTTCTGATCTGACAGATACAATTTATTATGTGATTTCAAACAATATTTATTCTAAAATTATTGAATGTGTGGGGCCAGAAGTTTTTACATTTAAAGAAATAATAACTAAATTACTAAATTTAATTGGAAAAAAAAGAATTTTATTACCTATGCCTTTACCAGTGGCCGAAGTAACTGCAAGAATATTTGAAATAATGCCTAATCCCTTGCTTACAAGGGATCAATTAAAACTTTTAAAATACGATAATATTGTATCTGGAAAATATAAAACCAACTCAGATATTGGTGTACCAAGTTTAAGACACTTTGATGAAGAAGTTAAAAAATATTGCTATATGTGGAGGGAAGGTGGAAAGTTTTCCACAGAAAAATACAATTCTGAAAAAAGCTCAGATGTTAAATTAAGCTAAAATCTAAGCTGTCTGGATTTTCTTTTCTATTAATTCTGGAACCTCTTCTTTATCGGTTGTTTCTTCTTTTTTACCTTTAGGTTGATAAGCATACAGAAGATGTAATTTACAATATGAAAAGTCTTTTAGAGATGATCTTCCGCAAAAATAAAAAGATTTCTCATCTGGATGACCAATAGGCCATTTACATGAACTTTCGTCTAACTCCTCTAGTTGCTTAGGATTTTCTGGTTCAAAGTCTTTCTCAATTATTAAAGACTTGAACTTACTTTTACGGCCTCTTCTATTTTTTATATTTTTTTCTTCCAAAGAATTTTCAAAATTTTGATTTGAGGTAGCTGTTCTGGTTTTAATTTTTGCAGATAAATTTAGCCTGTGAGCTTTCCCTATAACTGCGTTTCTGGTGATACCACCGATAATCTCTGCGATCTGACTTGCAGTACTTCCTTTCCCCCAAAGTTCTTTTAATTTTGCTACCTTTTCGTCTGTCCAGCTCATATATCAATATCTTGTGTTAAATTTTTATATATCAACAATATACTGATATTAAATTTAATTAAACAACCAAAAAATCATACTTATCAACACAAATTGGTTAACTTATTAGATATGCATTTTCAATCATAGCTTGTATCTAATAATTAAAATTTATAAAAACAAATTAAATTTATGACATACTTAGCAAAAAACTATAATCGAAAAAAAATTTCTTTTAAGTACGGTAAAGGAAGTTATTTATTTTCAACTGATAACAAAAAATATTTAGATTTTGTTCAAGGTATTGCTGTAAATTCATTGGGCCATGCACACCCAAAACTTACAAAAACGATTAGTACTCAAGCAAAAAAATTATGGCATGTTTCAAATGCTTTTCAAATTCCAGAAGGAGAAAAATTAGCTAGAAAATTGTGTAAAAAAACATTTGCCGATTATGTAATGTTTCAGAATAGTGGTGCAGAAGCAACCGAAGCCGCAATAAAAGTTGCTAGAAGGTATTTCTACTCAATTGGTAAAACTAATAAAAATAAAATATTATGTGTCAGAAATTCTTTTCATGGAAGAACTCTGGCTGCAATTTATGCAAGTGGATCAAAGAAAATGACAGAAGGATTTGGTCCAAAAGTAAGTGGATTTGATCATTTTGTCTTTGGAGATCACAAGTCTTTAAAGAAAAAAATCACCAAAAATACAGCTGCCATTATGGTTGAAACAATTATGGGCGAGGGTGGAATTAAAGTAATACCTGATTGGTGTTTAGTGGAATTGAGAAAACTATGTAATAAAAAAAAAATATTATTAATTTTAGATGAGGTTCAGTGTGGAATAGCAAGATCTGGTGACTTTTTTGCATTTGAAAAATCTAAGGTAAAGCCAGATATTGTACCAATTGCTAAAGGAATTGGAGGCGGATTTCCTATTGGAGCTGTTTTAATGAATAAGAAAGTAGCTGCCGGGATGACACCAGGAACACATGGCTCAACTTTTGCAGGTAATCCACTGGCAATGGCTGTTGGAAATAGTGTAATGGATATTGTTTCAAATAAAAAATTTTTAAAAAATGTTAAAAATATCTCTAAATATTTTTTATTAAAATTAAATAATTTAAAGAATGTTTATCCAAATATAATTAAGAATATAAGAGGCAAGGGACTTTTAATTGGCATTCAATTACATTCAGATCAAACAAAATTTATAAAAAAACTCATGGATAATAAATTATTAACTATACGTGCAGCAGAAAATGTTGTTAGAATTTTACCCCCACTAAATGTTAAAAAAAACGAAGTTGATCAAGCTTTAAAAATATTAAATAAAGTTTGTAAAGAATTAAATTAAAATGAAACACTTCATCAATTTAAAAGATATACCATCTAGAGATCTTAAAAAAATAATAATAGATGCACAGAGAAGAAAAAAATTAAGAAAAAAACTAAGTACACTAGAAGTTGATAAAGGTGCTCCTTTGAAAGGAAAGCTGCTTGTCCAAATGTTTGAAAAGTCAAGTTTAAGAACTAGATTAAGCTTTTATCTGGCAATTAAACAACTTGGAGGGGGCACTTTAACTCTTAGATCAAATGAGCTTCATCTTGGGCAGGGCGGTGAAAGCATTGCAGATACTGCAAAAATTCTCTCAACATACGGAGATGGATTTATGCTAAGAACTGATAACGATAAAAAGATTGAAAATTTCAGAAAATATCTCTCAATCCCAATAATAAACGGTCTTAGTCCATCATCTCATCCAACTCAGGTTTTATCCGATGTATTTACGGTTGAGGAAATAAAAAAAAAACAAATTTCAAAACTGAATATTTGCTGGATTGGAGACTCTAATAATGTTTTAGATAGTCTAATTGCAGCATCAGTTAAATTTTCATTTAAATTGAGTATAGGCTGTCCAAGAAAATTTGAACCTGGCGCAAAAGTAAGAAACTGGGTAAAAAAAAGTAAAAAGAAAATTTTTATTTTCAATGATCCAAAAAAAGCAGTCTCAGGTGCAGATGTAATTTTTTCAGATAAAGTTATTTCTTTAAATGATAAAGTTAATAAGAAGAAAAAAATAGCACAATTTAAAAAATTTAAAATTGACAAAAAACTAATGAGTTACGCAAAAAAGGATTGTATTTTCTTACATTGCCTTCCAAGAGGAAATGAAGTATCTGATGATATTTTTTTAGGAAAAAAATCCCATGTCTGGCAACAAGCTCTAAATAGAGTCCATGTTCAAAAAAGTATTTTATTATACTGTTTTGGAAAACTAAGGTAATGGTAAAGGATTATCTGAGTTTTGGTTCAGATATTTAATTACAGAAGCCCTATCTTTTTCTTTTCTTAACCCTGCAAAAGCCATCTTAGTTCCTTTGATCCATTTAGCAGGTTTGATTAAATAACCGTTAAGCTCTTCGAGTGTCCATTCTTTATCATAAGATGCTAATGCCTTAGAATATTTGTAGTCTTCAACAATACCAATTTTTCTTCCAACAACATTATACAAAGCAGGACCAATATTATTTTTTCCACCTTTAACAATAGAGTGACATGCAGCGCATTTTTTAAAAACTTTTTCACCGTGAGTTAGATCGCCCATAGCCATTAATGCATCAATATCGATTTTCTCTTCTACACCTGCTTTTGTAGTGGATGAAACCGTTGTTGCTTCTTCTACATCTACTGCGTAACCTGGGGTTTCTGGTTTTTCTACATGAAAAATAACATCTGATAATTTTCCAATACCTATTACTAAAAGTGCAACCATTAAAACTGCAGCAACTATTTTATTAATTTCGAAAGAATCCATTTTTTGTTAAATAATTTTGAACATATATCACGATAAATTGAAAAATTATCAAAATTATCTGTATAAATTTGCCTCTATTGGTATTTAATAGCTATAATTAATTAAGTATTTATGAAAACTTTAATTATTATACCATCAAGACTAGGAGCTACCAGATTACCCGGTAAACCTTTGTTAAAGATTAATAATAAATCAATAATTTCACATGTTTTTAAAAGAGCTCAAGATGCTGATATTGGTGATGTAGTAGTAGCTACAGAAAATACGGAAATTGTTGAAGATGTGACTATGAATGGAGGTAGAGCCATTTTAACTAGCAATAACCACAAAACTGGGACAGACAGAATACATGAAGCTTTCAAAAAAATGAAATTTAAAGATGTAGACTTAATAATGAACTTACAAGGAGACGAGCCAGTAATTAATATAGAAGATATAGTAGATTTAAAAGACAAAATGATTAACCACCAATCAAAAATGGGGACACTTGCTGCAAAAATCGAAAATGAAAAAGATTTTCAAAATGAAAATATCGTCAAAGTTCAGACAAAATCTACTCTTCAAGAGGACTCTTTTTCTGAAGCAGAAGTATTTTCACGGGTATCTAAAAAATTAAACAACATTTATCATCACATTGGTATCTATTGTTATTCTGCCGAAACTCTTGAAAAATTTGTTGAATTAAATCAGACTAAAAACGAAATCGAGCAAAGATTAGAACAGCTGAGAGCATTAGATAATAATATCAAGATAAATGTTGCATTAGCAAAATCTTCTCCAATAGGAGTAGATACTGAAGAAGATTATATGGCCTTAAAAAAAATTATGGAATATAAAGATTAATGAGTAAAATTTATTTTCAAGGTACATTTGGTGCATATTCTCACTTAGCTGCTTTATCGGTTGATCCAAATGCTGAAATTATACCTTGTAAAACTTTTGATGAATGTTTTGGTAAGGCATCACTTGAACCAGAAAACAAAATAATTATTCCTGAATCTAATAGAATAACAGGGAACATTGGTATTGAGTATTTAATATTTAAACATAGACTAAATATTTATATGGAGCATTTTCAAAAAATTGAACATAATTTGTTAGGTCAACCAGGCACAAAATTAAAAGATATTAAAGAAGTATACTCTCATGCTCAGGGGCTATCTCAGTGTTCACAATTTATAAAGGAAAATAATTTAATAGAACATATAAGAGCAGATACTGCTGGCTCTGCTGAAATGATTTCAAAAACTAAAAATAATAAACAAGCCGCGATAGCTTCGTCATTAAGTGCTGAAATTTATGGACTAGAGGTAATAAAAAAAAATATTGAAAATGAGAATGGAAATTTAACAAGATTTTTAGTTATGGGTAAAAATATTTCCCAACCAGAGTTTAAAGATAAAAATTATATTACGTCTTTTTTATTTAAACTAAAAAGTAAACCAGCTGCTCTCTATCAATCACTAGGAGGTTTTGCAATTAATGGAGTTAATTTAACTAAACTGCAGAGCTATCCCGAAAAAAATTCTTTCGACTCTTATTTTTTCTTATGTGACCTAGATGGACACATTGAGGATAAAAAAGTTCAAAAATCTTTAGAGGAACTAGGTCTTCATTGTGAAGATTTTCACGTCTTAGGTGTTTTTGAAGCAGATAAGTTGAGAGAAAATAAGTAATAATCTTTTCTTGTAGATTAGAAATTATAACTGCTATAATACTTTTGGAGGCTAGAGGTGGATGCTGCTTGAACCCGACCAGATCTTAACGGAAGCAGTCGTAGAGACAGTTATTCAGGTTCTAGTCTCCTAATATATATGAACAATAATTCGAAAGTACTGGCATTAAAATATAGACCGCAAACTTTTGACGATCTAATAGGCCAGGAAGTGGTTGCAGAAACAATAACAAATTCAATTAAAGCAGACAAAATTCCAAATGCATATTTATTCACAGGAATTCGAGGAATTGGAAAAACAACAACAGCAAGAATAGTTGCAAAAGCATTAAATTGTTCAAATGGTATCGAAAAAATATGTAGAGAAAATTTTTGCGAGAATTGTGAGTCTATTATCAATTCAAGCCATATAGATGTTCTTGAAATGGATGCAGCTAGTAAAACTGGTGTAGATGATGTTAGAGATCTAATAGAATTTTCTAGATATGGACCAACTTCAGCTAAATATAAAATTTTTATAATTGATGAAGTGCACATGCTTAGTAAACAGGCTTTTAATGCTCTTCTAAAAACATTAGAAGAACCACCAGAATATCTTAAGTTTATTTTTGCAACTACTGAAATTAAAAAAATTCCAATTACTGTTGTATCAAGATGTCAAAGATTTGATTTATCTAGGATTAAATCAACAGAATTATTTGTTTTTATAAAAAAAATTAAAGATAAAGAAAATGGCAAAGTTACAGACGAAGCTTTAAAACTAATTGTAAAAATTTCCGAAGGTTCAGTTAGAGATGCATTATCTTTATTAGATAGAGCTTTATTAAGTTTAGATGAAAATACTGAATTAGATTTAAACGCTGCACAAAAAATATTTGGCTACTTTGATAAATCTCAATTAATAGATTTATTTGAACTAGTTTTAAAAGGTGAAGAAAAAAAAGTTATAAACATCTATAGAAAAATTTATGATCAAGGAGTTGAGCCTAAAGTATTCATAAATGATTTCTTAGAATTGTTGTATTACTTTAAAAATATAAATTCTCTAACCCTAGAAAGCACAAATTTTTCTCTAAATGATGAGGAGTTTTCGAAAATAAAAAGTATTTCAAATAAAGTAGAGTCTGATGTATTAGTGATGTTCTGGCAATTTGCAATTAGTTCTCTTGAAGAATTAGACATAGTTTCAAATCAACATTTGTCGATTGAGATGTTTCTAATCAGATTAATGCATTTACGGTCTGTAAAATCTCAAAAAAAAATTGAGCCTGAAACAGAAAAAAGAGCAACTAAGGAAATTGAAGAAAATATAAGCTCAAATAAAATAATAGATCAAATCAAAAATATTTCTCAAGAAGAAAAAAATAAACCACAGGTACAAACTGAAATTAAGGCAGAAAATAAAATACTAATAAATTCTTTTGATGATCTATTATTAATCTGCTCTGAAAAAAAAGAAATCAAATTGAAATATGAATTAGAAAAAAATGTCAATTTAGTAAAATTTGAAAGAAACAGAATAGAGATATCTTTTAACGATAGTTTAGATAAAGATTTTGTTAAAGATCTATCATCGAAACTTTTTGATTGGACTGCAGAGCGATGGATTATTACTTTTAGTAAATCTAAAGGCGAAAAGTCTGTAAAAGAAAAACAACTTAACAATAAGAAACTTTTAATTGATGAAGCAAAATCTTCAGAAGCTTATAAAAATATAATAGAAAATTTTCCTGATGCAGAATTAATTGACGTTAAGATAAAAAAGGATGAGGGATAGAATGACTGATTTTAGTAAGATTTTAGATAAAGCCAAAGAGCTTGAGGCAAAAATGAAAGAAAGCCAGCAGAAAATTAAAGAAATAAGAGTAGAGGGCGTTTCTGGCTCTAATTCTGTAAAAATAACTCTTGATGGTGAAGGTGAAATACAAACAATAAAATTATCTGATGAGATTATGAAAGAGGATAAAGCTATTATTGAAGATTTAATTGTTGCCGCTCACAATAACGCTAAAGCACAGTTAAAATCAAAGACTTCTGAAGAAATTTCAAAAGCTACTGGTGGATTTGGTATACCAGGCTTTAAATGGCCCTTATAATAGATGCAAAATATTAGTGAGATTGAAGAATTAATAAAATTAATATCTAGGTTGCCTGGCTTAGGTCCAAAATCTGCAAAACGAATTGTTCTTAAACTAATTAATAATCGAGATGAATTAGTGAAACCAATGGCAAACACTTTGGCTCAAGTTTACAAAAATGTAATCAGATGCAATTCTTGTGGCTCACTTAAGTCTAATTTGAACGGATGTGTTAATTGTGAGAATACAAAAAATAAGTATTCCAAAATTTGTGTAGTTGAAGACATTGCTGATCAATGGTCAATTGAGAATTCAAATATTTTTCAAGGTTATTTTCATATTTTAGGTGGAACTATTTCGTCAGTAGGCCAACGAAAAGAGGATCTTCTACTAGATTCTTTAGTTGAGAGAGTAAATAAAGAAAAAATTGAAGAGGTAATATTAGCAACAAGTGCAACAGTCGAAGGACAGACAACTGCATATTACGTTCAAGATAGTCTAAAAAATTTAGATGTAAAAATTACAAAGTTAGCACAAGGATTACCTGTTGGTGGCGAAATAGAAAGTTTAGATGACGGAACTTTATTTTCGGCTTTTAAAAACCGTTCAAATTTAATTTCTAATTCAGATTAGATTTTTTTTCTAATCTATTAATATGTAATAATGGTTCAGTATATCCAGAGGGCTGCTGCTTGCCTTTGAATACTAAATCACATGCAGTTTTGAAAGCTATTGAGTTTTCGAAGTCATCACTCATTTTGACATATTTTGAGTCATTTTTATTTTGACCATCAACAATTTTAGCCATTTCTCTCATAATTTCTGTTACTTGAATTTCTGTAGTAATTCCATGATGTATCCAATTTGCAATATGTTGCGAAGAAATTCTTAAAGTTGCTCTGTCCTCCATTAGACCTACATTGTTAATATCTGGAACTTTAGAACAACCTATTCCTTGGTCTACCCATCTCACAACATATCCAAGTAATGTTTGGGCTGAATTACTTATTTCATTATTTATTTCTTCAACAGACCAATTAGTTCTATCTGCTACTGGTATTGTTAGAAGATCATCAAGTTTTGCTTGATCTCTATTTAAAATTTTTTTCTGTTCATCAAAAATATTGATTTCATGATAATGTAGCGCATGTAAAGCAGCAGCAGTTGGAGATGGTACCCAAGCACAATTTGCACCAGCTTTTAAATGACCTGTTTTTTGTTCCATCATGTCTTTCATCTTATCAGGCATAGCCCACATACCTTTACCAATTTGAGCTTTACCAGAAAAACCACATTGTAATCCAATATCCACATTTCTATTTTCGTAAGCTGTAATCCATTTTGATGACTTCATTTCTCCCTTTTTAATCATAGGTCCTGCCATCATTGATGTATGCATTTCATCACCAGTTCTATCTAAAAATCCTGTATTTATAAAAAATACTCTATTTTTTAAGGACCTAATACACTCTTTCAAATTAGAGGATGTTCTTCTTTCCTCATCCATTATTCCTATTTTGCATGTATATTTTTTTAATCCTAAAACTTCTTCTACTTTTGAAAAAATTAAATCTGTAAATGCTGTTTCTTCTGGTCCATGCATTTTAGGTTTAACAATATATACAGATCCAGTTCGTGAATTATTTTTTTTCTTTAAATCATGAAGTGCTGCAGCTGTTGTTATAAATGCATCTAAAATACCTTCTGGCACTTCATTTCCATCATCTAAAATAATGGATGGGTTTGTCATTAAATGACCAACATTTCTTACAAGCAGAAGGCTTCTGCCATGTAATTTTAAACCCTTGCCATCCCTAGAAATATAACTTCTATTTGGATTTAGTTTTCTCTCATATAATTTTCCATCCTTTTCAAATTTTGACTTTAGGTCTCCACGCATTAAACCTAGCCAATTTCTGTAACAAATAATTTTATCTTCGGAGTCAACTGCTGCTACACTGTCTTCATTATCACAAATAGTTGATACCGCAGATTCCACTATTATATCACTGATACCTGCATGATCCTGTTGAGCAGCAAACGCTCTAGAATCTTTTAAAATTTCAATATGCAAATTATTATTTTTTAAAATAATTGCAGTGGGATTATCACTTTCACCTCTATGACCAACAAATTTATCCTCATCTATCAAGCTAACTAAATCAGCACCTTTAAGAATTTTTAGCTTTCCATCTTTTACGGCAAAGCTTGTTATTTTTTTCCAGCTTAAATCTTTCAATGGAAAATATTTGTCTAAAAAATCTCTGCCATATTTAATAACCATTTCACCTCTTAGTGGATCATATCTCTCTGAAACACTATCTTCTGATTGCTCAATAATATCAGTCCCATAAAGACTATCATATAAACTCATCCATCTAGCATTTGCAGCATTCAGAGCATATCTTGCATTCATAACTGGCACTACCAGTTGGGGTCCAGCAATTTTTGCTATCTCGTCATCAACATCTTTTGTTTCAATTTGAAAATCAGGTCCTTCATTTTTTAAATAGCCTATTTCAATTAAAAATCTTTTATACTCTTCAAAATTGAATTCTGATCCCTTGTTTTTGATATGCCAATCATCAATTTTGTTCTGTAAATCTTTTCTAACGCTTATTAATTCTCTATTTTTAGGTGCTAATTCATTTACAGTTTTTTCAAAACCTGCCCAAAAATTTTCTGGTGATATATCTGTTTCTTTAAGTAACTCATCCTTAACAAATTGAACAAGATCGCTAGATACTTTCAAACTTTTAATATTTATGTATTTTTCTTGCATAGCACTTTCGTGACCCCATCTGTATTTTTGCCTGAGAGTTTTGCTCCTTCGGCGGAATTTAATCTCTTTCCAGAGTGTTATGCCTGCATCGGTCCTTTTGCCTGAGAGTTTCCGGGGTGGTTGCTCCTTCGGCTCTAAAAAATGCTTAGTCTCTCCCGATCATGAATTTCTATCTGTTAAAATTATTTAGTCAATTAATAACAATTACCTTTAAAATAATTCATCATTTTATGGCCTTTTTTATAATTTAACTATCCGATATAACTAAATTATGAAAAATTATCTTAATTTTGAAAATGAAATTAAAAATCTTGAAAATGAGATAGAAAAATTACAGGATCCTTATAATCAAGAAGGACTCGCAGAAGTTGATACTCAAAAAATATCTAACACTCAAGCCGAGTTAGATGAAAAACTAAAAAATATTTACTCAAATTTAGATCCATGGCAAACAACTATGGTTGCAAGACATGAGGACAGACCAAAATCTAAATTTTTTATAGACAATTTATTTGAAGATTTTATTTCGTTGTCTGGTGATCGTCATTATGGTGAAGATAAATCAGTTTTAACTGGTTTTGCAAAATTTAAAGGAAATTCAGTTTTAGTTATTGGACAGGAAAAAGGAGAGGATTTAGATAGTAGAATCGAGAGGAACTTTGGAATGATGAGACCTGAGGGATACAGGAAAACAATTCGATTAATGAATTTGGCAAACAAATTTAATATCCCAATAATTTCCTTTATAGATACTCCAGGTGCGTATCCAGGTGTTGGAGCAGAGGAAAGAGGTCAAGCAGAAGCAATTGCAAAATCAATAGAATGTTGCATGGAACTTAAGGTCCCAACAATTGCAATAATAATTGGTGAGGGCGGTTCCGGAGGAGCAATCGCTCTCGCATCTTCAAATAAAGTTATAATGTTTGAGAATGCAATCTATTCGGTTATATCTCCTGAGGGATGTGCAACTATTCTTTGGAGAGACCCAAAGAAGATGCTCGACGCTGCAAAAGCAATGAAACTCTCAGCAAAAGACTTATTGAAATTAAAAGTTATCGACGAAATTATTCCTGAGCCTTTAGGTGGTGCTCATCGAGATAGAGATACGATGCTTGAAAACTTAAAAACTTCTATCACACAAAATTTAGATTACTTCAAAGACTTATCTCCAGAGGAGATAGCAAATGAAAGAAAAAATAAGTTTTTAAAGATTGGAAGGAATGATGGATTTATAAGCACAACTGAAGATTTTAGTTCGTTAACTATCAAAAAAAACAAATTTGAAAATATTTTAAAATCAAAAAAAATACAAATTGGTATTGGTATAGGTGTTATTTTGTTAGGTTTGATTTTTTTAATAATTTAATATTACAAAGCACCGTGACAGTGTTTAAATTTTTTACCTGAGCCACAAAAACATGGTTCATTTCTTCCCATTTTTTTGGTTTGATTTTTTTGAGGTAAAATCTCAGTATTATCTTCTTTTTTGGTTTGTTCTGTAACAACTTTTAGATTCATCAAGATTGTAACATAGTCTAATTTTAGTTTTTCTAAGAGGTTTGAAAATAAATCAAAAGCTTCTTTTTTATATTCAACTAGAGGATCCCTTTGACCATATGACCTTAAACCAACAACTTGTCTTAATTGTTCTAAATATTGAATGTGGGATTTCCAATTTAAATCAATAGATTGCAAAAAAATTCTTTTTTCAATATCTTTTGCATAATCTTCTCCAAGAATCTTAATTCTTTCATTTCTTGTTTCATTGAATTTTGAAAGTATTTTTTTTTTAAGCTCTTCATCTTTAGATGAGATTAGTTCCTCAAACTCCTTATCTGTGAAACTTTTTCCTAGTATTTGCTTAATTCTGTTACTAAATTCTGTGCTCTTAGGATTTGAAAGCTTTTGAATCTTTAATTTAATTAAGTCCTCAATAATCTCTTTTAAAAATTCATCCGAATAACCAAAAATATCCTCACTGCTCATTGCATTTTTTCTTTGAGAAAAAACAACATGTCTTTGATCATTAAGGACATTGTCAAATTTTATTAAGGTTTTTCTAATATCAAAATTTCTTGCCTCTACTTTCTGCTGCGCTCTCTCTAATGCTTTATTGATCCAAGGATGATCTATGCTTTCTCCATCTTTAAGTCCTAACTTTTCAAGCATATTATTCATGGACTCAGAACCAAAAATTCTCATTAAGTCATCCTCTAAACTTACATAAAATACCGAGCTTCCCTCATCCCCTTGCCTTCCCGATCTACCTCTTGCTTGATTATCAACTCTCCTAGACTCCATTCTTTCTGTGCCAATTACAAACAAGCCGCCTAAAGACTTTATTTTATCTTTGTCAATTTTGAGCTGATCATCAGGAACAGATCCTTTTTTTCCTCCAAGTTGGATATCAACACCACGTCCAGAAATACTGGTTGTGATAATTAGAGATCTTTCTTTACCTGCATTGGCTATTATTTCAGCCTCATTCTCATGATTTTTAGCGTTAAGAACTACATGTTTAATATTTTTTTTATGTAACAAATTTGAATAAACCTCAGATTTATTAATACTTGATGTAAAAACTAGTATTGGTTGTCCAAGCTCATTTTGTTCTATAATCTTATTAACAATTGCATTATTTTTTTCTTCTTCAGTTCTAAATATCAAATCATTAAAATCTTTTCTGATCATTTCTTTATTAGTCGGAATTACTACAACTGGTAAATCATAAATTTCAAAAAACTCTGCAGACTCAGTTAAAGCGGTACCAGTGCAGCCTGATAGCTTTTTGTAAAGTTTAAAATAATTTTGATAGGTGATCGAAGCTAACGTTTGATTTTCTGCCTGAATATCAATTTTTTCTTTTGCCTCAAGTGCTTGGTGCAAACCATCTCCAAACCTTCTACCCTCAAGAATTCTACCAGTTAATTCATCAATTATTTTTAAACTTCCATCTTTAACAATATAATCTTTGCCTTTCTCAAATAAATGATTTGCTCTTAAGGCTTGATTAACATGATGAACTAGATGCAGGTTTTCTGGATCATAAAAATTATCATTTTTTAAAATTCCTGCATTTGAAAAAAGTTTTTCAACATTATTAATTCCATCGTTAGTTAAAAGAATACTTTTTTCTTTTTCATCAATTTCAAAATCTTTATTACTTAAAATTTTTATTAGTTTATCAATTATCAAATACTGAGCTGTTTTATCATCAGCTGATCCAGATATTATCAAAGGAGTTCTTGCTTCATCAATTAAACAGGAGTCTATTTCATCAACAATTGAAAATGAATGTTCTCTTTGAACCATGTCATCTTTTGAAAATTTCATATTATCACGAAGATAATCAAATCCTAATTCACTATTTGTAGCATAAGTTATGTCGCAATTATAATTTTTTTTACGTTCTTCATCGCTTTGGTCGTTATTAATAAATCCTGAGGTTAGTCCAAGAAAATTATAAATTTGCCCCATTTCTATAGAGTCTCTTTTAGCCAAATAATCATTAACAGTTACTATATGAATTCCTTTTTCACCAAGTGCATTTAAATAAGCTGCCAACGTTATTGTTAAAGTTTTTCCCTCACCTGTTTTCATCTCAGCTATTTTTCCTTCATGCAGAACTACACCTCCAATTAATTGAACATCGAAGTGTCTCTCTTTTCGAGTTCTTTTTGAAGCTTCTCTCACAAGCGCAAATGCATCAGGCATTATCTCATCTAATGATTTTCCGCTTTTAATAACATTTTTAAATTCTAAAGTTTTTTTAGGAAAATCTACATCATCTAAATTTATAAATTTTTCCTCTAATGAATTTATTTTTTCGACAATCTTATTAATCCGATCGAGCTCTTTTTGGTTGCTAGATTTAATAAATTTGGAGATTAGATTTAATGGATTAAACATAACTATTTAATTTATTCTTTAAATATTATGTTTAATATATGTATTAAATAAATATTTTAAACAATATGGGAATTAATTTAACAAATTTTCTATCTTCGCAATCAAAAAATACCAAAATGATTGATTTTCAAGACCTAGATCATATAGACGGTCTATCAATTTCAGTCCTTAGTGCAAATTTATATAAAAACGAGAGAGATGATTTAGCAATGTTTTATTTCAGAGATGGTGCAAATCATGCTTCACTATATACACAGTCTAAAATTGTTTCTGAAAATATAAAATGGAACCTAAATCAAAAAACCAAAAAAGTATTTTCTTTAATTGTTAATACCAGAAATGCAAACGCATTTACAGGTAAACAAGGATACGAAAGTTTGAAAAAATTAGCAGATTTAATATCAAAAAATTTAACAGATAAACAAAAACAAGACGAGGAAACACCAAAAAAAATTAACCCTAAAGAGATTCTATTTGGTTGTACAGGAACTATAGGGGAGGAGTTTCCATTTGAGAAAATATCTTATCAAATACCTAATTTAATTAGTAAAATTCGT
The DNA here is from genome assembly GCA_902526595.1 of uncultured Pelagibacteraceae bacterium. GTDB lineage: Bacteria > Pseudomonadota > Alphaproteobacteria > Pelagibacterales > Pelagibacteraceae > Pelagibacter. The sequence continues at coordinate 30,453 of CABZLO010000006.1, forward strand.
TATACACAAAATAAATTTTTATGGATGAAAGCTGCTCTTGGAATAATGACTACTGACACTAAGCCAAAAATTGCCATGGAAGAGTGTTATATAGGAAGTGAGAAAGTTAAAATTTATGGGATTGCTAAGGGCTCTGGTATGATACATCCTAATATGGCAACAACATTAGCTTACATTTTTACAGATGCAAGTTTGTCTAATAATATTTTAAATAAATTATTAAAGAAAAACATTTTTAACACTTTTAACGCTATTTCATGTGATGGAGATACTAGTACAAACGACATGGTTACTATTTTTGCAACTAATAAAATTAATAATTCACAAATAAAAAATATAAATGAAAATAAAATTAAAAATTTTGACAAAGCTTTAAATAATGTTCTATTAAATTTAGCCAAAAGAGTTGTTGCAGATGGTGAGGGAGCATCAAAATTTATTTCTATAAATGTGTCTAAATGTAAAAATGAAATAGAGGCAAAAAAAATAGCTTTTTCTGTAGGAAACTCACCCTTAGTAAAAACTGCTATTACAGGCGAGGATCCAAACTGGGGGAGAATAATAATGGCAATTGGTAAAGCTGGACCAAAAATTAATTTAAAAAAACTCTGTATAAAATTAGGAAATTTAAAAATAATTCAAGATGGAAAGCTGTATGAAAATTATCTTGAAGAGATGGCATCTAAATACATGAAAAAGGAAAATATTGAAATTAGTATTGAGGTTTACACCGGAAAAAAAGATTTTACTGTATACACTATGGATTTAACTAAAGAATATATAGACATTAACTCAGACTATAGAAGCTAAACAATATTGAAAATTTTTATTAAAAACCTATTTATGAAATATGATTAAATATAAGCTAATTTGTAAAGATTGTAATATTAAATTTGATAGTTGGTTTGCGTCATCTAATGAATATGAAAGGTTAAAAAAAAGAAAATTTTTGACTTGCAATAGTTGTAACTCATTAAAAGTTGAAAAAACTTTGATGGCTCCTCAATTAATAAATAGCAAAACTGAGTCAGAAACAAAATTAAATACTGAAAAACATAAGAAGATTAAAAAAACTATTAAAAATTATCAAAAGTTTATTAAAGACAATTTTCAATACGTGGGAGATAATTTTGCTTATGAGGCAAGATCAATCCATTATAATAATAAGAAAAAATCTAAAGGTATATATGGAAGCGCCACAAAACAAGATCTTAAAGAGCTAAAAGATGAAGGAATAGAGGCTCAGATGATACCCTGGATAGAAGATAAAGATAATTAATTTTTTAAAAATTTTGCAATGTAGTTTACTGACAGGTCTTTAGTAATACTCCACTCGTCTTTAACTATATTAAAATGCATTCCGTCGAACTTTTTTAAAGATAAATTGTTTTTGGCCAAAATCTTTTTAAGCTCTTCCGGTTTTACGAATTTTTCCCATTCATGAGTTCCTATTGGCAACCATCTTAAAACATACTCTGCTCCAACTATGGCAAATACATATGACTTTAAAGTTTTATTAATTGTTGCAACAAACATTAATCCATTTTTCTTTAAAAGCTTAGAGCATGATTTCAAAAAGAATGAAATATCTTCTACATGTTCAACTATTTCCATATTCAGTATCACATCAAATTTTTTTGCAATTTTTAAATTTTCAGGAGAATTACAGATATAATTTATTTTAAGTCCATTTTTATTTGCATGAAGTTTAGCAATTTTAATATTTTTAATTGATGCATCGATACCTGTAATATTAGCACCCAATCTACACATTGGTTCAGAAAGTAATCCACCACCACAACCAATATCTAAAATATTAATTCCAGATAAAGGCTTAGCTTTATTTATTGTTTTAAATTGGTCAATTATATTTTCTTTAATATATTTAATCCTTATTGGATTAAATTTGTGTAAAGGTTTAAATTTCCCATGGGGATCCCACCATTCATCCGCCATATTTGAAAATTTTTCTATTTCTTTTTTATTTACGCTTCTCATCTGAGATAATTAGTTGACATAGCAATTAAGATGTATTTTATCAAATATTAATTAAATAATTATTATTCAGCTGATCATGAAAACTGTAGTACTTAAATTTGGTGGAACTTCTGTTGGTAATATCGATAGAATTAAAAAAGTATGTAAAATTATAGCTTTTTATAAAAAGAAAAAATATAAGGTGGTTGTAATTTCTTCTGCTATGAGTGGAGTTACTAATGATCTTGTTAATAAATCAAAGTCAATTAGTAACGACTTTGATTTGGCAGAATATGACGCACTATTATCTACCGGTGAACAAGTTTCTTGTGCGCTTATAGCAGGCAGATTGAAACATATTGGGTTAGAGTCCAGATCTTGGTTATCCTGGCAGTTACCTATTGTTACAGAAGGTAACTACTCAAGCGCTAGAATAAATAAAATAAATATTGGTGAATTGAATAAATATATTAAAAGTGGCGGTATTCCAATTGTCACTGGTTTTCAAGGTATTAATAAAAATTATAGAATAACTACTATTGGTAGAAGTGGATCTGACGCAACAGCAATAATGTTAGCTAAATATATTAAAGCCGATGAATGTATAATATTTACTGATGTAGAAGGTATTTATACCACTGATCCACGTCAGCATAAAAAAGCAAAAAAAATTAAAAAAATTTTTTATGATGAGATGCTTGAAATGGCCTCATTAGGTTCAAAAGTAATGCAACCAACTTCAATTCAAGATGCAAAGTTGAACAAAATAGATATAAAAGTTAAATCCTCTTTTACTTCTAAGTCAGGAACTTTAATTACAAATTCTAAAAAATCATTTAGTGATCAAATAATAACTGGTATCTCATCAACAAAAAATGATGCGAAAATTACAATAGTTGGTGTTAAAGATAGACCTGGAGTTGCTGCATCAATTTTTGAACCATTATCTAAAAATCTAATTAATGTTGATATGGTTGTTCAAAATATCTCTCAAAATGGGAACAATACTGATTTGACTTTTACAATTAAATCTGAGGACCTTAAAAAAACTCAAAAGCTGATAAAAGAAAACAAAAGAATTACATATAAAAAATTGTCTTTTGATAGAAATGTATCTAAAGTTTCAATAATTGGTGTTGGAATGATTACAACACCAGGAATAACTTACAGAATGTTCCAAGCTTTGGCATCAAAAAAAATAAATATTTTAGTTATTTCAACATCTGAAATTAAAATTTCAGTTTTAGTATCAGCAAAACATGTTAAAAAAGCGATAGCATCTTTGCATAAAGAATTTAAATTAGATTAATTAAATGAGTGTTAGGCCATTTAGAGATATCAACAGAAGAAAAACAAAAGTAATAAATGTTGGCGATGTTAAAATTGGGGGGGATAACCCAATTTCAGTTCAATCAATGACCAATACCTTAACAACTGATATTAAAGCAACAATAAATCAAATTAATGACATTGCAGAGGAAGGTGCTGATATAGTTAGAGTTTCGTGCCCAGATGTAGAATCAACTAAAGCACTTAAAGAAATAGTTAAACATGTATCTATTCCAGTAGTAGCAGATATTCATTTTCATTATAAAAGGGCAATCGAAGCAGCTGAAAATGGAGCTAAATGTTTAAGAATAAATCCTGGGAATATTGGTGAGGAGTCAAAAATTCATGATGTTCTTAGTGCTGCAAAGAATAATGGTTGCTCGGTTAGAATTGGAGTAAATGCTGGATCATTAGAAAAAGATATATTAGATAAATTTAAAGAACCTTGTCCTGAAGCTCTTGTTGAAAGCGCTTTACGAAACATAAAAATATTAGAAGATAAAGATTTTTTTAATTTTAAGATAAGTGTTAAGTCCTCTGATGTTTTTTTATCAATTGGAGCTTACAGACAATTATCAAAAGTATGTGATTATCCTCTCCATTTAGGCATTACTGAGGCTGGGAGTTTTGTATCTGGAAGTATAAAGTCTTCTATAGGACTTGGAAGTCTCTTAATGGATGGAATTGGAGATACAATAAGGATTTCGTTATCAGATAATCCCACAAAAGAAGTTGCAATAGGAAATGAAATTCTAAAATCGTTAAATCTAAGAAATAGGGGTGTTAAAATTATATCTTGCCCCTCTTGTGCAAGACAAGCTTTTCAAGTAATTCAAACTGTCAAAATATTAGAGAAAAAACTATCTCATATAAAAACACCTATAACTCTCTCAATAATAGGATGTGTTGTAAATGGTCCAGGAGAAGCAGCTATGACAGACATAGGTATTACTGGAGGTGGAAAAGGTACTAATATGCTTTATTTGTCTGGAGTGCAAAATGAAAAGGTTTTGACTAAAGATATTATTGAAAAAGTTGTTTCAGAAGTTGAAAAAAAAGCATCTGAGCAAGAAAATTAAAAAATGATACCCAATAAAACAATTGAAGAACTTATATTAAGGCATTCTGCATTAGAAAAAGATTTATCCTCTGGAACTATAGATAAAAAGTCATTTGCAGAAAAATCAAAAGAATATTCAGATGTAAATGAAATTATTCAATATGCAAAAAAATATATTTCATTTCATGATGATAAGAAAGAATTAGAAAAAATATTGAACGATAATTCATCAGACGAAGAGTTAAAAAATATGGCTGAAACTGAATTAAGTGATTTACAAATGCAACATGAGACAAATGAAAAAAAATTAAAATTATTTTTACTACCAAAAGATGAAGCAGATAAAAAAAATGCTATTATTGAAATAAGAGCAGGTACAGGTGGATTAGAAGCAAGTTTATTTGCATCTGATCTTTTTAAAATGTATGAAAAAGTAAGTCATAAAAAAAAATGGACCTTAGAACTTATTTCAATTTCAAGAAGTGATGCTGGTGGCTTAAAAGAAGTTATAGCTTCAATTAAAGGTACCAATATTTATTCAACACTTAAATATGAAAGTGGAGTTCATCGAGTACAAAGAGTTCCTGATACTGAAACTCAAGGAAGAGTTCATACATCAGCAGCAACCGTTGCTGTATTACCTGAGGCAGAGGAAGTTGATTTAAAGATAAACGATTCAGATTTAAGAATAGACGTATTTCGGGCTGGTGGACCTGGAGGGCAATCAGTAAATACTACTGACAGTGCTGTAAGAATAACTCATATTCCTACTGGATTATCTGTATCTCAACAGGATGAAAAATCACAACATAAAAATAAAGCAAAAGGAATGAAAATACTGAGAGCACGTTTATATGAGTTAGAGAGATTTAGAATAGATCAAGAAAGATCAATAGATCGTAAAACTAAAATTGGGACTGGAGATAGGTCAGAACGTATCAGAACTTATAATTTTCCACAAGGAAGAGTGACTGATCACAGAATTAACTTAACACTACATAGATTAGAAGAATTTTTAGAAGGTGAAGCCTTTGACGAGATGATTGAGTCATTAACCTTACAGGCTCAAGAAGAGAGTTTAAGTAATTTAAAACAATGAATATTAATTCAGCAATTATTCAGGGTGCAAAAGATTTAAAAGATAGGTTTATTAAAAACCCACTTTTAGATTCTGAGATACTAATGACGCAGGCAATTCAGAAAGACAGAAAATATATTTTGGTTAATTCTAAAAAAGATCTTAATAAAAAAGATTTAAATACTTTTCAAAAGTTGATAAAGAAACGTTCAATTGGAAAACCTATTGCTTATTTAATAAAAAAAAAATTTTTTTGGAACTCAGAATTTATTGTATCAGAAGACACTTTGATACCTCGACCAGATACAGAATTAGTTATTGAAATTGTTTTAGCTTTAACTGCTAATAAAAAGAAATTAAATATATTAGAGATTGGTGTTGGATCAGGATGTATACTTTTATCAATTTTAAAAGAGAGAAAAAGTTTTTATGGAACAGGAATTGATATAAGCAAAAGTTGTATAAATATAAGTAAATTAAACGCTATTAAGCTTAAAGTAAGCTCCAAACTAAAATTATATGAATCAGATGTTGACAAATTCACTCTGGGCAAATATGATTTAATTATATCTAATCCTCCATATATTAAAAAAACAAATTTGAAATATTTGGAAAGAGATGTTGCTAAGTTTGAGCCAAAACTAGCTTTAGACGGTGGATTGGATGGTTTATCAGCAATCAGACAAGTAATTAAAAAATCTTCTGAACTGATTAAAAAAAATGGTAGGCTTGTTATAGAGATAGGTTTTGATCAAAAAATGAAAGTAATTAGTTTACTAAAAAAAGAAGGATTTTATATTAATGAAACAAACAAAGATCTTGGTTATAACGATCGATGTATAGTCTGTACAAAAAATTAGTTTTTAAGAAGTCATGGTAACATTTAGAAATAATAATAATAATAGAAGAAATAATTTTAGAAGAAATGATAGAAATTTCAAATCAAATGGAGATAGACCAAAATTTGGATCAAATTTCTCCAATAATGAAAATTTTAAAAGAAAAGCTCCTGGTAGAAATAACCATAATGCACCAAAATTGATTGAAAAATATAATGATCTAGCGAGGGAAGCCTCTTCAAATGGTGATAAAATTTTATCTGAAAATTATCTTCAACACGCCGATCATTTCACAAGAGTTTTGAATGAAAGAGAAAGCATCAGAAGAGAGAGATTTTCTGAAAATAAAAGTGAGGAGAATGTTGATAATTCAGAGGAAACTAAGACAAAAAATGAAGAATTTTCGAAAAATAATTTAGCCAATTTATCAAAAAATGAAAACGAGGAAGAAAAAGTTTCAGAGCCTCAAGTTTAGATCATTAGTTTAATCCTATAATTTTTTCAGATTTTAAAACATCTAATTTGATTTTTTTAGTCTCAAAAATTTTTCTTTCTTTACCTTTTAAAATTTTTCCAGAAGGCAGCTTTAGTTTTTGAGAATTCACTTTTTTCCCATTAACTATAACTTCGTAGTGCAAATGAGGGCCAGTTGATTTCCCTGTTGATCCTACGTAACCTATAGTTTGACCTTGTTTAACTCTTACTCCAGTTTTAATTCCACGGGCAAATTTTGACATATGAGCATAAATAGTTTGATAGGTTGAATTATGTTTTATTTTAACACAATTTCCTCCACCACCACACCATCCAACTTTTTTTACTATCCCATCTCCTGACGCCATGATTGGAGTTCCCATTGGTGCAGCAAAATCAGTCCCTCTATGCATTTTATTAAATCCATCTATAGGATGTTTTCTCATTCCAAAAGGAGATGAAAGTCTAGCTCCATTTATTGGAGTCTTCATTAATGCTTTTTTAACACTTTTACCATTTTTGTCGTAATGGCCTTCACTACCATCATTATCAAAATAATATAAACTATTATCTTGACCACTAAGTTTTAAATTAGCAAAAAGAATTTCTCCTGTTTCAATTATCTCATTTTTTTCGTTAAAGAATATTTCATACATAATTTGAAATTTATCTTGTTTCCTAATATCTCTTTGAAAATCTACTTGAAATCCATAAATTCTTGCAAACTCAATTATTGTATTAGCTGGAATACTCTCATCAGTCGCAGACTTGTAAAGACTTTGTAATATTATATTTTCCTTATATACTATTTTCTTATTTAGTTTTATTGATAAAATTTCTTCATTAAATTTATCATTCTCAATGTTTCTTTTTAAAAATATTTTTTGAGTATTTGAAGTTTGATATACAAATTCAATAATTTTATTATTTGTTTTATCTAAATTAAATTGAATAGTTTGTTTCGTGTTTAATTTATTTAGGTTAATTTTATCTTTAAGGGAGTTTTTTATCTTAATGATTTCTTTTTTTTCAATAGAGTAGCCCTCTAAAATTTTGTCAAAAGTTTCACCAGACTTAATTTTATGTTTAATTTTTTTATACTTAGGCTCAAGTTTATCAACTAAGTGATTTAATGTTTTTTTAAAATAAATATTATCAATAAAATTATTATATGCTTGGATCTTATTATTTTTTTTAAAATTAAAATAACTTGTTGAAACAACAGTTATTATAATTAAAAAAATTAGACCTAAAATCTGAATATTTTTTTTTATTTTGTTTTTTATATTTTTAAGCATTTGAAAATGAATAGGTCACAATTATTAGTTTAGAGAAACCCAAAAATCAAAAAAAACCCTTGAAAATTAGACATTTTAGTACAAATTTTTAATGTTAAATGCTTGATTTCCTATTATTTTAGCCTATAAGCACTGAACTTTCTCAGTAAAATTATTGTTAACACAATAAATAAGTGAGGATTATTGAGCCTTTTTTGCTCAATTAGCTATTTAAAAAGTAAAAATTTAAGAAGAGAAGTGTGGACGGTTAAGGTTACCAAAAATTTGTCGTACACACTTCAACATCATATAAATTTTATTCTTAGAATTTATATGGAAGCTAGTGTGCGCCGTTTTTAAACTTGAGAGTTTGATCATGGCTCAGAACGTACGCTGGCGGCACGCCTAACACATGCAAGTCGAACGAAGTAGCAATACTTAGTGGCAGACGGGTGAGTAACATGTAGGTATCTGCCCTTTGGCCTGGAATAACACGAGGAAACTTGTGCTAATACCGGATAAGTCTTTACGGAGAAAGCTTTATGCACCATTGGATGAGCCTGCACTTGATTAGTTTGTTGGTGGGGTAATGGCCTACCAAGACTGTGATCAATAGCTGATTTGAGAGGATGATCAGCCACATTGGGACTGAGACACGGCCCAAACTCCTACGGGAGGCAGCAGTGGGGAATCTTGCACAATGGAGGAAACTCTGATGCAGCGATGCCGCGTGAGTGAAGAAGGCCTTTGGGTTGTAAAGCTCTTTCGTCGGGGAAGAAAATGACTGTACCCGAATAAGAAGGTCCGGCTAACTTCGTGCCAGCAGCCGCGGTAATACGAAGGGACCTAGCGTAGTTCGGAATTACTGGGCTTAAAGAGTTCGTAGGTGGTTGAAAAAGTTGGTGGTGAAATCCCAGAGCTTAACTCTGGAACTGCCATCAAAACTTTTCAGCTAGAGTATGATAGAGGAAAGCAGAATTTCTAGTGTAGAGGTGAAATTCGTAGATATTAGAAAGAATACCAATTGCGAAGGCAGCTTTCTGGATCATTACTGACACTGAGGAACGAAAGCATGGGTAGCGAAGAGGATTAGATACCCTCGTAGTCCATGCCGTAAACGATGTGTGTTAGACGTTGGAAATTTATTTTCAGTGTCGCAGCGAAAGCGATAAACACACCGCCTGGGGAGTACGACCGCAAGGTTAAAACTCAAATGAATTGACGGGGACCCGCACAAGTAGTGGAGCATGTGGTTTAATTCGAAGATACGCGCAGAACCTTACCAACACTTGACATGTTCGTCGCGACTCTAAGAGATTAGAGTTTTCGGTTCGGCCGGACGAAACACAGGTGCTGCATGGCTGTCGTCAGCTCGTGTCGTGAGATGTTGGGTTAAGTCCCGCAACGAGCGCAACCCTCACTTTTAGTTGCCATCATTTAGTTGGGCACTCTGAAAGAACTGCCAGTGATAAGCTGGAGGAAGGTGGGGATGACGTCAAGTCCTCATGGCCCTT
>CABZLO010000006.1:45000-58821 GCA_902526595.1 uncultured Pelagibacteraceae bacterium
AATCTGCCAAAGAGTCGAAATTATTATATGATTTTTATCTTTCCACTGAAGATCCAGAGATAAAAAAGGTTGCTTTAAAATATGGATGCAAGGTAATTGATAGACCAAAAAAATTTTCAAAAGATAATTCCTCAACTATATCAGTATTGCAACATTGTATTTCTGTAACTAAAGCTGATGCAATAATGTGTTTGCAACCAACCTCACCCATTAGACCTAAAGGAATTATTGATATTGCAATAAAAAAATTTTTAAAATTTAAACCTGATTCACTAGCAACTGGTAGAACTTTACATAATTATGAGTGGGGAAAGTACAACAATATAGGAAGGCAGAAATTAAGTGGATGGTTTTGGGATGATGGTTCAATTTATCTTATGAAATCAAAAGATTTAATGAAAGGGAAATGGACAGGTAAAAAATTATATAAATTATTTGTAGATAAAAAATATAGTTTAGTTGAGTGTGATGATAAAACTGATCTAAAAATATTAGATAAATTAATTCGTCTTAAATATTATGATGAAAAAAAAAATTAAATTAATAGTCATAGGTGGTAATAGATTAAATGAAATAAACCCATTTTATAGTTTACTAGAATTAAAAAAAAAATATGATTTTGATTTAGAAATTTTAACTGAAAAGACACATTTAAATAAATCTATTAATAAACAATTTAAAAATTTTAAAAGCTTTTTAAATTCTAATAAAATAAATTATAAAATAATAAGAAATTATTCACAACTTCTATTTAAATTAAAAAATATTAAATTCAGGAAAAATATTTACATATTACTTTTAAACTCAATATTTTTACTCAAAAAAGATATCATAAATATGTTTAAATATAGAATTTTTAACCTTCATATTGGAAAGTTGCCTCTTCAAAGAGGTGCAGGAACAACAACTTGGCAATTTATGTCTGAGATTAAATCTTCTGCGGTCACTATCCATAGAGTGGACAAAGAAGTTGATAATGGCAATATAATAATTGAGAACAAATTTAAATGTAATCACTTTAATAAGCCTATTGATTATTATAAATTCGCATCAAAATTAGAAAAAAAAACTCTGGAACAATTTTTAAGAAAAATTATTTATAAGCAAAAATTTAATGAAAAAAAACAAAAAACTAATTTAAGTATTTATATGCCAAGATTAGACACCTTGATACATTCTTATATAAATTGGAATTGGTCAAAAGAGGATATAAAAAAATTTATAACCTCATTTGACCAGCCTTTCAAAGGTGCCCAAACTTTTTTAAATAAAAATAAGTGTGTTATTACTGATTGTTCTTTAATTAAGTCATCAATAAACTTTCATCCTTTTCAGAGTGGTTTAATTATACGTAAAAAGGATAAATATATTTATATCGCAGTTAAAAATGGAATAATAAAAGCAAAGATAAATTTCAATTCACATTCTAAAATTAAGTCTTTGGTTGGAAAAAGGTTGCATACACCTATAAAATATCTTGAAAGAGCTTTAGAAACTTCTGTATTACACAAACCTAATTCAATTGCAAAAAAATTTTAATAAATTTAGAAAAATATAGTTTTTATATCAATTGTATTTTAGTCAAATATGAATTAAGTGGTTGTCTTTATTAAATATAATAAATTTAAATATGACAATATTTTTTATAGCGGAAATTGGAATTAATCATAATGGTGACATAGAAATTGCAAAAAAATTAATAGATCAGGCAAAAGAAGCAGGCTTTAACGCAGTTAAGTTTCAAAAAAGAGATATCAACATTGTCTATGATGAAAAATTGTTATCTAGTTATAGAGAGAGCCCTTGGGGAACAACTCAAAGAGAACAAAAAGAAGGTCTTGAATTTGGAGAAGATGAATATGATCAAATTGATAACTATTGTAAAAATAAAAATATACAATGGTTTGCATCTGCATGGGATTTGAATAGCCTTAGTTTTTTAGATAAGTATGATTTAAAACATCATAAAGTAGCTTCAGCAATGATAACAGACAAAAATTTTTTAAAGGAATTAGCAAATAAAAAAAAAAATACTTTTATTTCAACTGGTATGAGTTCTGAAAAGAATATTGATGAAGCAGTTGAAATATTTGATAAAGCAAATTGTCCATTTGAATTAATGCATTGTGTATCAACTTATCCAATGAAACCTGAAGATGCCAATTTAAATACTATAGATGCATTAAAAAGAAAATATAAATGCAAGGTAGGTTATAGCGGTCATGAAACAGGACTTGCAGTTTCTCTTGCAGCTGTTTCAAAAAATATAAGTTCCCTAGAAAGGCATATTACTTTAGATAGATCGATGTATGGTTCTGATCAAGCAGCTTCTTTAGAACCAAGGGGTATGAAAGAGTTAATTTCTATTATTAATAAAATGCAGATATCTTTTGGAGAAGAAAAACTAGGTTTTATTTTAGATGAAGAAATTCCAATTGCTAAAAAATTACGTGCACATATAAAATAAAATTACTCTGATTTTAATTAGATTATTGTCCTACCACCATCAATAACTATATTTTGTCCTGTTATATAGTTATTTTCATTATCCATTAAAAAATTAATAGCAGATTTTAAGTCCTCTTTAAGACCTAATCTTTGCATTGGAATAATTTTCTTTAATTCTTTAACAAGATTTTTTGGATTATTATTAAAAATTGGTCCTGGAGATATCATATTTACCTTTATCAAATCACTTGCAAAAAGAGATGCAAAATACTTTGTCATGCCTACCGTTCCATGCTTAATTATAGAATAACTTGGTGGCTTAATGTAGTTTTTAAAACTTGTTTTATAAATCTTTTGATTTGGTGCAATAACAGACAAGTCTGAACCAATATTTATTATGCTACCTTCTTTTTTTTTTTTCATTATATTTCCAATTTCATAACAAAGCAAAATTGACGCAAACAAACTTACGTTAACCTCCGCAATCCAATTTTTTTGGTTTAATTTTAATTTTCCTTTATTTGGTATAGCATCAATTGCAGCGTTATTAATTAAGCCATCAATTTGAATTTTTTTTTTTTTTATTATTGAAATTGTTTTATTTAATGATTTTTCTTTAGATAAATCACAATAAATTAAATCTAGATTTTTATTTGTTTTGAATTTTTTTAAATTAGTAAATTTTTTATCTAAAGCTATAATCCTATTTTTTTTCAATAAAAATTCTGTGTAGAATGACCCTAGAAATCCATTTGCACCTGTTATAATAATATTTTTTTTCATATTTTATATAGACTGCCCACCATCAATAATAATATTTGAACCCACTAAATTAAAATTTTTTTTTGATAGTATTAATTCACACAATCTTGAAATTTCTTCTGGTTTTATGAAATCATTTGAAGGTACATTTTTTTTTATATATTTTTTTACTTTATTTTTATTATTTGATAATTTTTTGGACCAGTTATTTCCTTTAATTAATATGTTGCCTGGAGAAATTATATTAATATAAATTCCTTTTTTTATAAGATCTTTTGAAATAATCTTTGCATAATAAATAAGAGCAGATTTAGAAACAGAATATTCAATTGGTGCTTCAATGTGCTTAACACCAGCAATAGAGGATATTACAACTATTTTAATATTTTTTTTAAAAACTTCTTCACATGAATTTATCAAATTTACAAATGAAAAAAAATTAATATCAAAACTGTTTTTATAGTCAGTTAAATTACCTTTTGTTGGACTGCTTTTACCAACAGTAAATATAATAGCATCTGGCTTACCAACTTTTTTTTTTATTTTAATTAAAGTAGAATTCAGTGTTTCTTCTCTTTTAAAATCTGAATAAAATATTTTTTTATTATCAGGTTTCAAAGTGCTAGAAATTTTAATTATTTTATATTTTTTATTTAATGACTCAGATAAATATTTACCTAAATTTTTTGAAGCTCCACAAATTAATATTTTGTTTTTCATAATAATTTATTAATATATTTTCTGTTTAAATTTAGTTCATAAACATTTCTATTATTCTTTGCTCTCGCAGGTTGTAATATCAAATTTCCTTTATATTTTATTTTTTTAATAATTTTTAAAAATTTTTTGAAATCAAAATCACCCCTACCTAATCTAATACTTTTTCCTTTGTATTTTTTATCTTTTAAATGAATATTTTTAACATATTTTAGATATGATTTGTTCTCATAGTTATAACCATATCCAGCGCCGTCCCCTGTATCAAGGTTTATTCCAAACTTAGAACTATTAAAAGATTTGATAAATTGTACTGATTTTTTTGGACTATAATCTATTTCAAATAGAATTTTAGAATTTTTATATAATTTTTTTTCAAATTTTTTCATAGCTATCCTGATTTTATCTTCTTGTCTTTTATTTTGTATACTTGATTGATCAACGAGTGGAACTATGAAATACTTAATACCCAATGTTTGACTATTTTTAATTATTTTTCTTAGAATATCTAAAACGAACTTATTTTTATTATTTTTAAAAAATGGTTTCTGCATTAAAAAATCACATGTTAGAGAACTAACTTGCATATTATTTTCTAATAAAAAATTCTTAAGATCTTTGATTTGTTTTTCTAAATATATTGGATTTTTTTTGAGATTTTCAATATTTGCAGTCCATTCCATAATTTTAAACTTATTTTTTTTTGCAATTAAGATTTCTTTTTTCCAGTTTTTTTCTGGAAAATATTGAATTCTATTTTTCTTTTCAGAGGAGACCAATCTACCCTGCATAAAACCTAAATTATTTTTCTTAATTAAATTTTTTTTGACTATTTTAATTTTTTTATTTGACATGAAAAATTGAGACCCCTTTTTTTATTCAATAGTAAAAATTTAAGTTATAAACTAAATTTAAACTTTTTAAATATTTTCATTTTATCTTAATATATTATAATTATCTTACTAATAATAAAATAATCGTTTATTTTACAACCCTTGAATAAAAAAACTTATACTTTTTTAAATGAATAAAGAAATAGAAAACTTAAATTTTGATTTATTAGCTTTTCATAATAATAAAATAAATTCCAATAAATTAAATAGTTTAAATAAAAACTTAGTATCTAAAGTTAAAGAAAGTATTAAAAAAATTGTTACTGCGTGTGATGGAGTATTAATGCATGAATGTACTGATTTTGAAAATTTTAATGGAAGAGATATAGACTCTTTTTATATTTCTGATCACAAACTAATGAAATATAACGATGAAATATCTGTTTTACATAAAAAAGATTTTGGTTCTTATAGATTTCTATTAAACGATAATAGTTCTTCAGCATTCATCAATCTGGATATTGAGGACTTAAATGTTTTTTCACCTAATACAAGAACATTTAATCAAGAAAATTTTTTAGATTCCAAGGTTTGTAGATTTACTAATCTTAAACATTTTGATTTAACAATATTTACTTATTACAAAATAATTAAATATTTTCGCCATGGTGTAGTACATTCTTATGAACAATTGTATAAACTTAAAAAGGTATTAAACTCACTAAACAAAATTGAACTAAACAAAATACTGGATGTAGTATCAAAAAACCTAAAATATGAGTATATTTGGATTAAATATTTAATTGAAAATGATTTTAACAAATTTGAACAAAATATAGACGTAAAGAAATTCTGGATAAAAAAAAGGATTATTCGGCAAAATAAAAGAAAAGTCTTTGCAGGTAAAGTAAATATAAAAAATTTATTTAAATCAAAAGAATTTGTTTTTGCCTTTTTTTTTGGAAAGAATTTTAAATGGTCAAAAAAACATAAGCCATTACCAGCAATTTCAATTGTTGGAAATGATGGATCGGGAAAAAGTACAGTTAATAAATTTATTATTAAAAATTTCTCTAAAATGGACCCTGCATTTTTTTGTATGAAATCAGATAATCCAATTTTACCTTTTGTTAAATATTTAAGATTTATTTTAAAGAAAATAATTAATAATTCATTAATAAAAAAGATTAATGTAATAAGGTTACCTTTGTTATATCTAGGTCAAACAATTGATATATTAGACAAATATCTTAAATATAAAATAGGAATGGCTTGGGCAGATTCAGGATTTGGAATAACTATATTTGAAAGATACATAACAGATAAATTAAGAGGCGAGTTTCCAAATAAAAAAAATAGATTTCTCCCTCTTGAACAGTATTTTCCAATGCCAGATGGTATAGTTTACATTGATGTTGAACCTGAAGTTTCATTACATAGAAAACCTAAAGATAATCACACACTTGACGAAATGAACAGTAAAAGAAAAAACTATTTAAGTTTACTTGATGAGTTAAGTGAGGTTAAAAAAATTAATTCTGGTAATAATTTTGATGACAACATTAGAGAAATTAAAAATTATATATTTGAATTATCTATTAAAAAGAGACAAAGATTATTTTCTGGTTTAGGTTTAAAAAGATGCACTTGGAAAAAAAATAGAGACAGAATATTACTAGGAAAAGAAGAAGATAGAACTCAAAAGGACAGTTTTATATAATGCAATTGTTAAGTTATCTAAAAGAAACCATTTTTTATATAGACCCATTAAGTATTATTTATTGTACACATCCCTCAAATTTTTGTGAGTACACTCAATTTGGACTTGATAGAAATCATCCCCATGCTGGAAGAAATAGAGGTTATTTTAAAGAAGATGAAGAAGGAAAAATTAAAATAATTGATACAGAGTGGGATGTGCCTGGGATCAAGTTTGAGAAATTACCTGAATATATCGGATTATATAACCATTATCATGGAAAAGAGAATTGGAGAGACTCTGAATTTGCTTTCAGAATAGCTGAGTGGTTAAAGTCTGACTCTATTAAAAAAAATTTTAATAAAAATGACAACAGATGGAAAACTTCTCAATTTAATATTAGATTAGCTAAATATATTGAAAGCAATTTAACAAGTACAGAAAAACAAGTAAGAAAAATAATTATAGAGAGAGAAAATGAAATTAATGAACTTTTTAATAATATTTTAAAAAAAGGGGTTTTACCTTGCAATTCAAAAGGAAATATTGAAGAAAATTTTATTAATAATATATCTATTAATTTAGGTTCTGATCTTAAGATATTTTTCAATAACAGAGGTCAGCACCGATTATCAATAGCCAAAATAATCAAATTAAAAAAAATACCTGTCAAAATCTCAGTAATTAAAAATATATTAACTTTTGAAAAATTTGTTTTAGTTTATAAAGAGAAAAATTATTTTGAAACCAAGTAAAATTAAAACAGTTGCAATCATACCTGCAAGATCAGGATCTAAAGGTATTAAAAATAAAAACATTCAAAAGATTAAGAATAAGCATCTAATAGGATGGGCAATAGAGACATGCAAATTATCAAAAGAGATAGATTTTTTTTTTGTGTTAACAGACTCATCAAAGTATAAAAATATTGCAAAAAAGTACGGAGCGTCTGTACCATTCATAAGACCAAAATCTATTTCAAAAGATAATTCAACAGACATGGAATTTATAAAATACTCAATAAAAAAACTTGCTGAACTAGACATAAATCCAAAAATCATAATAAACATTAGGCCAACCACACCTTTTAGAAGTCACCAAGTTGTTGATAAAGCGATAAAAATATTTTTAAAAAAGATAAAAAACTATACCTCTCTAAGATCTGTTGAGGAGATGCCAGAAACAGCACTAAAAACATTGTTTATCAAAAAAAAATTAGCTAAGCCAATTATGAAAAATTTAAATATGGAAGACATTAATTTACCAAGACAAAAATTTCCAAAGACTTACTCGGCTAATGGTTATGTAGATATATATAAAGTAGAGTCAGTTAAAAAAAATTATTTATATGGAAACAAAGTATTCGCTTTTATAACTGAACGAACTATTGAAATTGACACCAAATATGATTTGCAATTAGCTAAAAAAATAATTTAAATTAATTGATACTTTTTAGTAAAAAAAGTAACTTAAAAAATTAAAAAAATTAAATTTAACTACATAATGTTTAGCAATACACCTATTAATGTAAAAAAAGTTAAAACTAGAAATAGATTAATTAAAACTAATATCCCAGCACCTGGAACAATAAAAATACTTAACAGTTTAAAAAAAAATGAAGTTAGATCTATGCATGGTCAATTACCTATAATTTGGAATAAAGCAAAAAATTTTAATGTTTTTGATATCAAGGGTAACAAATTTATTGACTTTACCTCAACAATATTTGTAGCAAACATAGGTCATTCTAATTCAACCTTTAAACGAAAACTTGTTAATTCTATAAATAATAATCTAATTTCTACTTATGCTTATCCAAATAAGTTAAGAGAGGTTTATTTATCAAAATTAATAAAATTTTGTGGAAAAGGATTTGAAAAAGCATATTTATTATCATCTGGTTCAGAGGCCTTAGAGGCTTGTATAAAAATAATAAGATTATTTGCTTTAAAAAATAAAAAAGGACTAGGAATAATATCTGTATCTGGGAATTGGCACGGAAGAACTACAGGTTCACAGTTGCTAAGTGATAACTCTGAACAGTCAAATTGGATTAAATTTAAAAATAAAGAAATTTATCATTTGAGATTTCCATATCCATGGACATTGAAAAAATATAATAAAACATCTTTAGAAATTTTAGATGAGGATTTAAGAAACTTGTCGAAAAAAATAAATATATCAAAAAAAATTTCTGGAATAGTTTTAGAAACCTTTCAAGGATGGGGAGCTTTATTTTATCCGAGAGATTATGTTAAAAAACTAAGTAAATTTTGTAAAAAAAATAATATATTATTTGTTTTTGATGAAATTCAAGCAGGATTTGGAAGAACAGGAAAAAAATTTGGATTTCAGCATTACGGAGTAAAACCTGATATTATTTGTTGTGGAAAAGGTATAGGTGGAGGGTTTCCATTATCAGCTTTAATTGGAAAAAAAAAGTACTTAGATATACCAAAAATTGGAACTATGAGCAGCACTCATTCAGCAAACCCAATTGCATGTGCAGCAGGAATTGCTGTGTTAGATGAACTAAAATCTAAAAATTTAATTAAAGCTTCTTTCCAAAAAGGATTAATTTTAAATAAAAGTTTAATTAATTTAAAAAAAAAATTTCATAACTTAATTGAATTAGTATCATGCAAAGGGTTGTTGGCAGCAATAATTTTTAAAAAAAATAAAAATATTAATCAATTAGTTGGAAGAGTTTGTGAAAGATGTATGCAAAAGGGTTTGTTGGTTGTTTACACAGGCAGAGAGTCAATTAAATTAGGACCTCCTCTTACTATATCTAAAGAGGCTATTATTGAAGCTGTAGAAGTTATAGATGAAACAATCAATGAAGTATTCAATAAAAATTTATGAAAATTAGACACATAGGATTAGTGACTTTAGATATTAAAGTCTCACTAAGATTTTGGACAAAATATTTAAATTTTAAAATTTTTAAGACTCTTAATGAACAGGGAGAGACAATAGATAAAATGTTTGGATATAGAAATACTTTGATAAAATCAATAAAATTAAAAGATGATAAAGGGTCAATTTTAGAATTAATTGAAATAAAAAGACCAAAACTTAAAAAGAGAGATAACCAAACAATTAATAATGGGATTACACATTTTGCAATTACAATTAAAAATTTAGATAATTTTTATAAAAAGAATAAAAATAAAATTAAATTTAATTGTCCTCCACAAATATCTAAAGATGGAAATGTCAAAGTATTGTACGCAAAAACTCCAGAAAAATGTTATTTAGAAATTGTTGAGGAATTATGAATGAAAAAAAAAACTATTTAGATATTGTCTATAATAAAAAAGATAGGCCTTTTACTAATTATCCAGATAGTTTAGCAAAACATATTTATGATAAGTTTAAACTAAAAATTTACAAAAATATTCTAGATGTAGGTTGTGGCAGGGGAGAGTTTTTAAATGGTTTTTTAAAATGTGGATTAGAAGCTCATGGTATTGATCAAAATGATACAGCAAAGCAAAACTATAGCAATATAAACTTTAAGTATTGTGATCTTATGAGGGAAAAAATTCCATATGAAGATCAACATTTTGATGTGATTTTTTCAAAATCATTAGTTGAGCATTTTTACTATCCTGAAAAAATTTACAAAGAAATGTATAGGGTATTGAAGAGTGATGGAATTATAATCACCATGACTCCTGATTGGGAAATAAATTATAAAACTTTCTATGAAGATTATACTCACAGAACTCCTTTTTCGAAAACATCCTTGAAAGATATACAGTTGATAAATGGTTTTAAAGATGTAAAAATATATTCATTCAAACAATTGCCTATATTGTGGAGTAACAACAGTTTTATTGCTAACATATTAGAAATATTTTCAGAAATAACTAGAATTTTTGTTCCAAATTATTTTAAAAAATATAAATGGGTAAGATTTTCTAAAGAAATAATTCTTCTTTCTATTGCTAAAAAGTAATTATGGATAAATTTTTATTTTATTTTCCTAACGCACTAATGATACCTGAGACACATCTAATGATGTCTCTTGTTCAAAATCATCTGGATAAAAAAAATAATAAAGTCACTATTTTAACATGTGGAGCAGGAAAGGGATTCACATGCTCGACAAATATTTATAGTATTCCGCAAATTTGCAAAGCATGTATATCTCGAAGAAAAATTTCTTTATCAAAGCTAAAAGGTAATTTCGAAGTTTTAGAAATTAAAAAAAAATTTAAATTTCCTAGAAAATTTAAAAAACGAAATATAATTAATCTAAATTATAAAAACATAGACTTCGGTTTAGGTGTTTATTCTAGTTATACAAATACATCGCGGGATACTGACCTGCAAGGGCTTAAATCTAATGAAGTAATAAAAAATCTTTTAGACACATCCTTTAGTTTTTATAAATATTTTGATCAACACTTTTCTATGAATAATTATAAAAATATAATT
This sequence comes from uncultured Pelagibacteraceae bacterium, assembly GCA_902526595.1. Taxonomy (GTDB): domain Bacteria; phylum Pseudomonadota; class Alphaproteobacteria; order Pelagibacterales; family Pelagibacteraceae; genus Pelagibacter. The sequence continues at coordinate 55,906 of CABZLO010000006.1, forward strand.
ACCTTTAATAGTAGAATGAGTGAAAAAAGACCATTGTTAAAATATGCTAAAAACAACAATCTTAAAATATCTAACTTTGAGAAACTTACTGTAGAAAGATTTTTTGATTTTAAAGACAATTTATCTCAAGATAGACTATTTTTAAAAAAAGCTATTAATAATTTTTTAAAAAAAAATAAAAAAAAAATATTTAATAGAGAAAATAGTTTTTTCAAAAAAAAACTTTATGGAATTGAGGATCCTCTAAATCCGTCTGTTTATTCTAAAGAACAGATTAAAGATAAATTACCAAAATATTGGACATCTAAAAAAAAAAATATTGTTTTTTTTACAGCTTCTGATGATGAACATTTAGCTTTTGGTAAAGACTTTAATCCTCCATTTTCCAAGAATCAAAAAATGTTAATAGAAAAAACTTGTCAAATTATACAAAACAAAAAAGATTATTTTTTTTGGATACGTGTTCATCCAAATTTAAAAAATGTAAAATGGTTTGAGCGAGAATTTTATAAAAAATTAGAATTAAAATATAAAAATGTAAAGGTTGTTTATCCAGATGAGAACATTTCTAGCTATGCAATGTTAAGAAGTGCGTATAATATAATTTGTCTTTGGTCATTATTGTTAGTTGAAGCAACCTATTGGAGAATGAAAAAATCAATATCACTTACAAAAAATGATTTTTCAGAGGTAGGTGTATCAATAACACCAAAAAATTTTTTAGAATATAAAAATTTAATTTTTCAAGATTTCCATGAGAGTAAAAAAAATAGATTATTAGCTCTTAAATGGGTTCAATTTTTTTTAAATGCAGGTAGTAAAATTAAATATTTTTCTGGTACTTATGAAACTGGATATAAATTTAGAAATCATAATCTCAAATTAGACTTAATATCTAAGATTAATTATATCATTGGCAAGTTTAGAGAAAAGATAATTAATATTTATTTTAATTAAATTTCAATAAATTTCTTCAATTATTTTTTTGACTATAAGTAGATTACCTTTATCGGTTAAGTGATAATTATCTAAAAAAACATTTTTCTCAAAACTTAAACCAGAAATATCTTTATTGTATAATTCTTTTACCTTATCAGAGAGACAAATATTGTAGCAAAATTTTAAACCAGGGTCATACGCAAATTGTTTCAAACTAAATTGATCAAAAAAATTTGTTAAATCAATTTCTATTTAAATAATATCAATTTATATTTAGATTTATATCTGTAAATAATAAATGTTTATATTTACTTATAGATTATAGACAATATAAATATTCCCAATGGAATTAGTAAATAAAAAGATATTACATATCGAGTCTTTTCCAGACACACCTTTAATTGATACGTCAACTGAAATAGCATTAAATTTAAAAGATAAAAATAATGTAAATTTTTTTTGGTGTGGTTATGATTTACCTTGGAAGGATTGGGAATTAAGCATCTTTAAAAAAATATTAGGTTTTAGCTTTGAAAAAAAAGTAAGTATTATTGAGAACATATTAAGATCAAAAAAAGTTAATATAATAGATAAAATTCATTTAAGTGAAAAAAAGCAAAATTATATTTATAAATGGGCAAACAACTATAATAAAAAAAAAAATTTAAAAAAGTTTCTCTACAAAGAAAATAATGTATATGTAAATCTTGGTATATCTGTAGAGTCATCTTTATTATCAATTTATAAAAATTATAATTTTAAAAAAAATGATTTTATTATTAAAAAATCTCTTATTTCATCAGCAATAGTTTTTAATAGATCTCTAGAGGCCATTAAAAGAATAAAACCCTCTTCAGTTATTACTTTTAATAATAGATTTGCAATTTCTAGACCCATCATAGAAGCTGCAAAATTATGTAAAGTTAATGTTATTAGACATGAAGTTGGTAGTTCTGAAAAAAAGTATGAGTTATTTTATGATGATGTCCATAATGTAAACTCAAGGTGTAAAGTAATTTATAATTACTGGAATAACACAAGTAAGAAAACAAGATTAAAAAATGCAGTTAACTTCTTTAAAATGCCGTATAAAAATAAAAATAAAATTAATACTGGATCTGGCAAAATAAAAAGTTTTTCAAAAAATCAAAGCAAAACTATTCAATTACCAAAAAATAAAAAAATAGTTACTTTTTTTACCTCATCTAACTATGAATATGAGGCAATAAGTGCTGATTTTTCTTTTTTAGCAAGAAGTATTGATTTTAAAGACCAAATTACTGCTTTAAATTCTTTAGTATCTATAGTTAATAAATTTAAAAATTATTTATTAGTTATAAGGGTTCATCCATCATTCAAGAATAGTGATTTTGAAAATAGTTTTTGGGAAAAATACGAGTCAAATAATATTAAATTAATAAAAAGCGAGTCTAAAATTAATAGTTTTGATTTGATGAAAAAAAGTGATTATGTGGTAACATACGGCTCTACATTGGCAATTCATGCTGCTTATAATAATATTCCATCTATAACATTGAGGAAACACGTGTTTTCCTGCTCAAAAATCTTAATAGAGCCTAAAAATAAGCGAGATTTATATAAAATCCTAAGAAAAAAAAATTTTAAAAATACAAAAATAAAATGCCTGCCATACGGTAATTACATAATGTCATTTGGAAAAAAATTTAAATACTTTAAAAGAGATATTATTTTTAAAGGTTATATCAATGGAATAATGGTAAACAATTTTGGTACATTTGTAAATTTTGTTTTAAGTTTATTTTATCCGCTAATAAGATTTTATAAAAAAAATGAATTTGACTAGAAAAAAAAGGTTAGTATTTTTCGTAAATTCTTACTCAAATTACTTAGATGATTTTGTAAGCTTTCTTCAAACAAAATTTAATATTAAAGTTTATTTAACGTACAAAAATACTAATTTTACAAGATATAAATTAGCAAATAAAAAAATTTATG
>CABZLO010000007.1 GCA_902526595.1 uncultured Pelagibacteraceae bacterium
AAGAGTTCACAGATTTTCTTATACTCGTCTTTTTTTAATCCATGATCAATAGCTATTTTTTCATTTACAATCATTTTATATTATTGATTAGGTTTTTAAAAAAAAGAGATCCATCTTCACCTGATAGAGAAGAGTCGATCATTCTTTCAGGATGTGGCATCATTCCTAGAACATTTTTTTCTTTATTAAAAATTCCAGCAATATTTTTTATTGATCCATTTGGATTGAATGATTTTTCAATTTTACCCTCATTATTACAATAGTTGATTGCAACCTGAGCATTGTCTTCAATTTCTTTCAATTGATCATTTGTACAAAAATAGTTTCCTTCATTATGGGCAATGTGAAGCTCTAAAACATCATTTTTAATATTTTTAAAGTAAGCACTATCTTTATCACTAATTTTAACAAAAACATTTTTACAAATAAATTCTAAATATTTGTTTCTTAATAAAACTCCAGGCACTAATCCTGTTTCAACTAAAATTTGAAAACCATTGCAAATACCCATCACCATTCCACCAGAATTAGCAAAATTAATTACAGATTGCATAATCTTAGATTTAGAGGCCATGCTTCCACATCTTAGATAATCACCATAAGAAAAACCACCAGGCAAAACTACCAAGTCACTTTTGGGTAGCTCAACATCTTGATGCCAAACCATTTTATTTTTAAAACCAAATTTTTTTAAAGCAACATCCATATCTCGATCACAATTAGAACCTGGAAATGTAATTACTGCTGATTTCATTAATTACTGTGCATCAATAATTTTATAATTTTCTATCACAAGATTAGCCAAAAGTTTTTTGCACATTTCTTCAACTTTATTTTTTGCTTTTTGAGGATCTGTTTCTTTAGTATCAATTTCAAAATATTTACCTTGCCTTACTTCATTTACATCATTAAATCCCATACCGTCGAGTGCTTGATGAATAACTTTACCTTGAGGATCTAATACATCTTTTTTAAGTGTAATAATTACTGATATTTTCATTTACGCTTTCTTTTGATGGAAGATAGTTTTGTTACATTTACTGCACTTAAGTTGGATTGTTCATGAAGGATACCAAGTCTTTTAGCAACTTCAGTGTAGGCTGGAATTAGATCTCCTAGATCTTTTCTAAACCTATCTTTATCTAATTTTTTATCAGTTAAACTGTCCCACAATCTGCAAGTATCAGGGCTTATTTCGTCAGCTAAAATTAAATCTTTCTTTCCATTAGCATCCAGTCTTCCAAACTCTAATTTAAAGTCTATAAGTTTAATTCCAACACCCCTGAACATACCAATCATAAAGTCATTAATTCTTAAAATCATTTTTTTTACTTTATCTATTTCTTTTTTTGATGCCCAATCAAAAGCAAGTATATGTTCTTCAGCAATTAATGGATCTCCAAGTTTGTCATCTTTTAAGCAATATTCAATTAATGGCTCTTTTAAAATAGTTCCATCCTCAATTCCAAGACGTTTTGTTAAAGTTCCTGTAGCAACATTTCTTACAATAAATTCAATAGGAATTATCTCAACAAGTTTAACAACTTGCTCACGCATGTTTAATCTTTTAACTAAGTGATTTTTAATACCTATTTGTGAAAGGCTTGAAAGTATATGTTCAGAAATTCTATTGTTTAAAACACCTTTTCCTTCAATGGTAGATTTTTTTTGATTATTAAAAGCTGTTGCATCGTCTTTAAAATATTGAATTACCAAATCTTTGTCTGTCGTAGCATAAATAATTTTAGCTTTTCCTTCGTATAATTTTTTCCCTTTTTTCATTATTTAAAAACTCTTCTAAATATCAAATTTACATTTTTAAAATGTTTAGAGTAACTGAAAATAGATTTTAGCCTTTTTTGAGAAATTTTAGTCATGATAAATTTATCCTCTAAAAGAACATCATGTAAATTTAGATTTTCTGCAAAACACTTTTTTGCATAGGTCTGAACCATTTTATAAGATTTTTCTCTGCTTAGACCAGATTTTGTTAGTTCTAACATAACTTCTTGTGAAAAAATTAAACCTTTGGTTATATTTAAATTTTCAAGCATTTTTTTTGGATAAACAATCATATTATCTAAAATATTCGTAAGTCTAACTAAAGCAAAGTCTGTTGTTATATTAGCATCTGGACCAATGTTTCTCTCAACACTTGAATGAGATATATCTCTCTCATGCCATAGTGCAATATTTTCTAATGCAGGCAAAACTGCACTTCTTACCATCCTCGCAAGTCCTGTTAAATTTTCACTTAAAATAGGATTTTTTTTATGAGGCATTGCTGAAGAGCCTTTTTGTTTTTTTGAAAAAAATTCTTGTAATTCATAAACTTCTGTTCTCTGCAGGTGTCTAATTTCAATTGCAACTCTTTCAATTGAGCCTGCTATAATTCCTAAAACTGAAAAATAGAATGCATGTCTGTCCCTTGGTATAACTTGTGTTGAAATTGGCTCAACTTTTAAACCTAATTTTTTTGCAACATGTTTTTCAACATTAGGATTAATATTAGCAAATGTTCCAACGGCTCCTGAAATTGCACAAGTTGATACTTCATTAATTGCGTATGCTAATCTATTTCTATTTCTTTTAAATTCCTCATAAAATGACGCTAATTTCAAACCGAAAGTAATTGGTTCTGCATGAATCCCATGACTTCGTCCCATACACGGAGTTAGTTTATATTTTTTCGCCTGTCTCTTTAAAACTTTTAAAATTTGATCGATATCGTTTAAAATGATTTTTCCTGATTGGACTAATTGAATATTGAAACTAGTATCCAAAACATCAGAGGAAGTCATTCCTTGGTGAAGATATCTAGCTTTTATTCCAGCTTTTTCGGTAACCGAAGTTAAAAAGGCTATCACATCGTGTTTAACTTCAGACTCTATTTTATGAATTCTTGAGACATTAATTTTAGCTTTCTTTTTGACAATAGATGAAACTCCTCTTGGAATTTGTCCCAGTTTTTCCATAGCTTCTGCAGCAGCAATTTCAACATCTAACCAGATTTTATATTTATTTTCCTCTGACCAAATATTGGTTAATTGTTTACGCGAGTATCTTTTAATCATTAATTATAAGTATGGAGGCTTTGAATAACCTTTAGCAGATTCTGTAAAGATTTCATAACCATTTTCAGTAATTCCTAAAGTATGTTCAAATTGAGCTGATAAAGATTTATCTTTTGTAACTGCTGTCCAGCCATCATTTAACATCTTTACATCATATTTTCCTGAGTTGATCATAGGCTCAATAGTAAATGTCATCCCAGGTCGAAGTTCCATTCCTGTATTTTTGGTTCCATAATGTAAAATATTTGGAGACTCATGAAAAGTTGTGCTAATTCCGTGACCACAAAAATCACGTACAACAGAGTAACCTTTATCTTCAACAAATGATTGGATTGTATACCCAATATCACCTAATTTTATACCAGGTTTTAAAATTTTAATTGCTCTCATCATTGACTCGTAAGTTGTATCAATTAAATTTTTTAGTTTAACTGGAGTTTTGCCAATACAAAACATTCTACTAGTGTCACCATAATGTTCATCAATAATTGCAGTAACATCTACATTAACTGCATCACCCTCATTTAAAATTCTATCTGAAGGAATACCATGACAGACAACATGATTTAAAGATGTACATAGTGATTTTGTAAAGCCTCTATAATAAAGCGGAGCAGAGTAGCCTCCATTATCTCTTATAAATTCATATCCTAATTTATCAATGTAGTCTGTACTTACACCTTCCTTTATATTTTCAGTTAACATATCCAAAGTTCTTGCTGCCAGATTACCTGCAACTTTCATCTTCTCAAATTTTTCTTTATAATCACTCATCAACTATTTTAATTTTTTTATCTATAAATATTTTTTTTGAACTTATATTACATTTGTAAGCTAAAAAAATTACTCCAGCTTTTTTAGCTAGTAAATAATTTTTATAATATTGCTCATCTATATCTTTAGCTATTTTAAAATATTTCATATTTTGAATTTGAACTAAAAATAACAAATATGTTTTATAGCCTTTTTTTATGGCATCAATAAGTGTTAATAAATGTTTCGACCCCCTTGATGTTACAGCATCTGGAAATTCAGCAGTAGTTTTGTCTCTAAATAAAGTCACATTTTTAACCTCTAAAAAGCTTTTTTGTCTGCTTTTTTCCAATAAAAAATCAAATCTTGTTTCTTTATTAAAAAACACTTCAGGTTTGATAAAATCATTATTTTTAAGTTCACTGATCAGATTATTTTCTAAACCATGCTGTACAATTCTATTAGCCATGTGGGTATTAATTCCAACTAAATTTTTTCTTGCATTTATAATCTCTAGTCCAAATTTAAGTTTTCTTTTAGGATCGTTATTTGGAAGTAAATAAACTTCATTACCTTCATCTAACAGGCCTTTCATTGACCCAGTATTAGGGCAATGAGCAGTTACAGTCTTGTGTTGTAACTTTACATCGGTAAAAAATCTTTTATATCGTTTGATTAATTTGCCTTTTATTAAAGACTTGGTAAATTCCATCACTAAATTATATATATAAAATGAGTAAAAAAACAAAAGTTAATGCCGCTATTTTAATTATAGGCAATGAAATATTGTCAGGTAGAACTCAAGACACCAACACTTCTACAATAGCCGTGTGGTTAAATTCAATTGGTGTTAAAGTTGAGGAGGTTAGAGTAATTCCTGATGTTGAAAAAACAATAATAGATACATTAAATTTATTAAAATCAACGTATCATTATGTTTTTACAACCGGAGGTATAGGCCCAACCCATGATGACATCACAGCAGAGTCTGTTTCAAAAACTTTTGGGATAAGATATGAAATTCACAAAGAAGCTTTTAAAATTTTAGAGGCATACTACAAACCAGGTGAATTCAATGAGGGGCGACAGAAAATGTGCTGGATGCCTGAAAACGCAAATTTAATTTTAAACCCAACAAGTGGTGCTCCTGGATTTAATGTTGAAAATGTTTTTTGTTTACCAGGTGTACCATCTATTTTAAAATCGATGTTAGGTGGTTTAACTAATACAATAGTTGGTGGTGAACCGATTAAAAGCCATACAATAAGTTTAAGAACAGTTGAAAGTGAAATAGCAAACTCTTTAACTAAAGTACAAAATGATAATCAAGATGTTGAGATAGGAAGCTATCCTTTTTTTCATGCTGGAAAATTAGGTGTGTCAATTGTAATTAGATCTGAGGATCAATCAAAAATAGATCTATGTAATTCTCAGATCCTAAAATTTGTTAATGCAAAAAAAATTGAAGTAGTAGAGAGGTAATGCTTTATTTTGCATACGGTAGTAATCTGCATCACTTCCAGATGAAACGAAGATGCAAAGATAGCATTTTTTTAAAAAAAATTAATTTAAAAGATTTTAGACTTACTTTTAGAAGTAAATACAGAGCTGCTGATATTGAAATTAAAAAAAATTCAATTGTACCTGGAGCTCTTTTTGAGATTTCCAAAACTGATGAAAAAAAATTGGATGTATACGAGGACTATCCTATACTTTATAAGAAACATTATTTTTATTATTATGGAAAAAAAGTTATGACTTACATAATGGTTAAAAAATCACCATTTAAGTTTCCAACTGAACGTTATCTTAATGTAGTAAAAAGGGGGTACAAAGACTGTAATTTAGATTATAAATTTTTAAAAAAAGCATTACTAAATAGTGAATGATTTAAAATATCAAAATTAAAAATGATAATATGGCTAGCTTCATACCCAAAAAGTGGAAATACTTGGATAAGAACTATTATTGGGCAGATAATTAATAATAATTTTGATTCTAATGAAGTGTTAAAAAATTCTAAAGATATAGAGCTTTATCCATCAAAAAAATTTTTTCAAGATCTAGACGATGATTTTAATCTATCGGTTTATCCGCAAGAAAAAAAAAAATTAATTTTTGAAAAAACTGCACTTAATTGGGATATATCTCAATTGAGAATTAACATTAATGAAGATATTAAAATTTTTAAAACTCATAACATGCTTTGCAAATTAAATATTCGGGGAAAATCTTGCTCATTTACCAATCTAAAAAATTGCTTGGGTGTTATACATGTGGTCAGAGATCCACGAAACGTTTTTACATCTATAAAAAATCACTTTTCCTTTAAAGATGATGAAGCTGCGTATAAATTTATTACGAGTGAAAATCAATCTATTGGTTTAGATGAAAATCAAATTCCACAACTTCTTTCATCTTGGAAAAACCATTACAACTCCTGGAAAAGGTTTCCAAAGAATAGACTTTTGATCAAATATGAGAATTTAATAAAAGATCCAAGAAAAGAAACTTCAAATATAATAAAATATCTAAATCAATTTTATAATATTTCAATTTCAGATGATGATATAAATAAAATTGTAAATAATGCATCATTTATGAATTTAAAAAATTTAGAAGAAAATGGACTTTTTGATGAAAATGCAGTTAGTAGACATACTGGGGAAAAAAAAATTTTTTTTGATTTAGGTCCACAAAATGATTGGAAGAAGCTAATTAAGAGCAAAGTAGCAATTAATTTACAAAATATATTTTTTAGCGAAATGAAAGAATTAGGATATTTATAAATGTTTTTATATACAAAATTAAAAAATCTAAAATATAAAATAATTTTTTTTTTAAAATCCTTAAATAAGTTTAATTAATCTATGAAATTTAAAATTTTTATTTTTTTAATCTTACCTATTTTAATTATCATACTAATTTTTACTCCAGTCAGCTGTAAAAAAATAACCAGTAACTGTGTAAAAGATATTAAAATAAGCGCTTTGAACTCTCTTAAAAAAAATCAGACAATTTATGAATTTTTAAAAGCTTTATATTGGAAATTTTACAAAGATATTCCTGATATGGAAAATGTTATAATTAAAAATTTTAAGGATGATTTTGACAACGAGTTAACAATTAATAAAAAAACAATCAATGGTATTTTAGGTAATAAATCTTATACAAAAAAAAAGCAAAATATTTTAGATGAAGAGATTAATTTGTGGATTAGGTCTCACGGAGGTAACCAAAATCTTAAATATAGTAATACTTCATTAATAAATCAGGAAAATATATCAAATCTTAAACTTGCATGGAAACATCAAAGTATCAAAATTGATGGTTTAAAAGATAAATGGATAAATACAATTCAAGCAAATCCTATATACTTTGATAGTAAATTAATTTCCTTTTTTCCAGATGGCTCAATTAAAGCTTTAAATCCTTTAAATGGAAATGTTTTGTGGGAATTTAGGGATTCTAATCAATCTAGGTCTGGAAGAGGTATTTTAGGTTTTAATAGTTTAGATCAAAAAAAATATATTTTTTTTAGTTTTGGCAAATATGTTTATAAAATAAATACTAATGATGGTAAACCTGATTTAAATTTTGGGCAAAATGGTAAAATAGAAACATTTACAAAAGTAGCACCAACCAAATTTAATAATCAACTAGTAATAGTAAATTTAAAATCAATTAGTCTCTTTGATATAAATACAGGTGAATTTAAATTTAAAGTTGACATTTATAATAAAAATAATTCAAAGCATGAAGGTAGAGTTTGGGGTGGATCAGCTTTAGATGAAAAAAAAGGTATAATTTATATAGCAACAGGAAATCCTAAACCTGCTACTTATGGAGCATATAGAGTAAACAAAGATAAGTATTCTAATAGTATAATTGCAATTGATTTATCAACAAAAAAGGTAAAATGGAAATTTCAAGAAATCTACCATGATCTTTGGGATTTTGATATTAGCTCACCTCCTATTTTACATGATCTAAAAATAAAAAATCATGTTTACGAAGTAGTGATAGCTAATACTAAAGTTGGTAATACATTGGTTTTAGAGAGAAATTCTGGAAAATCTTTATTTGACATTCATTTAAAAAATTCACCTAAATCTTATGTTCCAGGTGAAAATGCATTTCCGAAACAAATGTATACTTCCCTCCCAAAAAAATTCTCTAAAGTTGACTTCTCTCAGAAAGACTTTGATATGTTTGATCAGGTAAAAAAAAATGAAATAAAAAAGAAATTATATAATTCGAAATATGGTTGGTATGAAACACCATCGTTAACAAAGGATTTGATAATTTTTGGAATACATGGTGGGGCTCAATGGCACGGTTCAGCATTGGATCCATTTAAACAATACTTATATATTCCAACAAATAATGTTCCTTGGAAAATAAGACCTTATGCACAAGATATATCAATACTTGGTAAATTTACTCCAAGTCAAGTTAAAGAGGGTAAACAAATATACAATTCTAAATGTAGTTCGTGTCATGGATTAAAAAGAAATGGGTCTAGAAAAAAAAGTGGTGAAAAGCAAATTTACAATATGCCTAGTCTGGTTGGATTGACATTAGAAGATAAAATAAATAATTCTAAATTTTTAACTAAAGAACTTATTTTAAAAAAACATAAGGATTTAAATATTACTGATAAAGAAATTGACGAATTATATAAATATTTTGAGTGGAAAGATGACTATCTCTATAAAGAAAAAAATATTGTAATAAGTGCTGGTTACAATAGCTGGTCGCAGTTTCTTACTGATGATGGTCTACCAGCATCAAACCCTCCTTGGGGCTATATAGCAAAAATTGACTTAAATAACGGTGATCTAATTTATAAGTCTCCTGTCGGAAAAGAAAAAATTGATGGTCATACAAAAATAACTGGAACAACAATTTTTGGTGGGATAGCAATTAATAAAAATTTAATTTTTGCAAATGGAACAGCAGATAAATTTGCTTATATACTTAATTCCGATAATGGTCAGATTGTATGGAGCTATGAAATGGAGGCAGCTGGAAGCGCACCACCAATAATTTTCAAACATAATGGTAGAGAATATGTTAGCTTCGTATCCACTGGTGGAAATTATTTCAATTATAAGGAAAAAGGGTCAACTATTTATACATTTACAATTCAATAGAATAAAATTTTTATATTTAAACTATTGATTTGATCGAGAGGAAATATAAATATTTTTAATTAATTTTTTATTTAAATTTAATAAAATTGAAAACAAACTACCAAGTGCGAAAAATAGATTAGCAAAATTAATTAATATTATAACAGTAACAAGAGTGTTAAAATTTTTTATATATCTGATAATTTCAAATATTATCATCAATTGAGCTAAGAAAAAAATAAAAATTGTAGCTGATAATATGATCACAGATTTATAACTTAAAAAACATAGGATTGAAAAAAATACTGCAGCTATTAATGGGTACAAACTTTGATATCTAGAAAATGATTTCTTAAAATTTATCAGTTTAAAAGCAGCAGTTCCAAAGGAAAATCTTTGTATTAAAAATTTAAAAAAATTCCTTTCTTTATGATAGATGTATAATTTACTTGAGTAAAAAACTTTAAAATCTGGATTAATTTTATAAATTTTTGAAAAGTAATCAAAGTCCTCTGATATGAATTTTTCTTCGTCCATACCCCTATATTTTAAATAATTCTTTCTTGAAATGAAAAAGTTACAAGATTCAAGCCAGTCACAATATTGATCTTTAGCAAGATATTTTCTAAAATTTAAATTTCCTGTAACAAAAAAAGACCTTTTAGCTAAATGAGATATTCTCTCTGAAAACTTCTGGTTTGGAAAAGGTATACTTGGTCCTCCAACTACATCAAATTTTGTTTTTTTTGATAAATAAATTACATTTTTTAACCAATATTTGTGTGGATAAGCATCTGAATCTAAAAAACCTACATAATCAGATTTAAATTTTTTAACAGCTAAATTTCTTTTGTAGGACATATTTTTTTTCCCAACAATTAAAATTTTCAAATTAAAACTATATTTTGGGATTATTTTATTTTTTTTATCTAAAACAATTGTAACAAAAAAATTTTTGTAGATCTGGTTTTCAAGTTTTTTTAATGTGTATTTTAATTCATTACTGAAATTTATAGAGGGTATGACAATTTGAAATTTCAATTTAGTAAATTAATCTAGGTTAAAGGCGGATTTTAAAAGATTGTGTTGGTATCTGTAATTACCCAATATATTATAAGACAGAGCACATTCATAAGAACAATTACATTTAGTATCTTTAATAAATTTTTTAATTTTCTTATTTGATGTACTTTTCCATAAGTTAATAAAATTGTATTGATTATTTCTTACGTTACCTAATTTTTTGTCTTCTAAAATTTCACATGGATAAACGTCACCGTTCGCTTTTATTATTCCAAATAAACCTCCTGCATGACACAATGATATATATTTTGGATCAAGATAAGTTTCTTTAATCATGTTCCATGAAATAAAATCTTTTTTTCTATGCAATCTGCCTTGCAGTGTATTTGTATTGTAATTAGTTATATTTCCTTCTTTCGAAAGATTTTTAATTTTATTTGTTAAAAAAGTAAAAGCATCCAAAATCTTTTTTTTCTTTTCCATGGGTGTTTTGTAAACACCTTCATCTCTCACTATAGTACATTTTATGTTATTAATTTTATTTTCAACATGTAAATGATTAAATATATTTTCAATATTATCACAATTTTCATGTGTGACTGTTATGCTTACTACTGCATTACAATTTTTTATTTTTTTAATTTTTTCATAAGTTTCTATACATTGGTCGAATAGATTATTAATTTTTCTAACCTTATTGTGAGCTTCAGGTAAGTCATCAATAGAAATTTGAAATGTTAATTCAATTTCTTTATCATATTCTGTAATCTCTTTAGCAAACTTTTCCACTCTATCTGGTAGACTTCCATTAGTTGTAATATAAATTGACTGTATAGTTGTATTATCAATATATTTTTTTGCGATATCAATAATTTCCTTTCTTGCAAAAGGTTCACCCCCAGTAAAATTTACATTAAGAAGTGAGTTACCTAATTTTTTTGTTAATTTTTCAATCTCCTCTAAAGACAGCTCACCCTTAAAAGTATTCTCATCGTCAAAATCAATAAAACAGAATGAGCATCTAGCGTTGCATCTATTTGTCAAAAAGTGAACTAGACTTATTGGTTCTTCTCTAGAAATATATATATTTTTTAATACATTTAATAAATTGGCTTTTTTTGTAATCATCCTGATTATAACATAAATTTATATAACTATCTAAACAACAACCAAATTTATCACTAATTTTAATCAATAACTAGCCTTTATTAAAACTTTGGGATAAAAAAAAACAAATGTTAATATCAAATTTATCTTTAAAAAAAAAAATATTTATTTTTTGTTTTTTCTTTTTAATTTTGAGTATTGGATTATTGTTTTTAAATAATAGACCTTATTATATTTACCTTTCTGATATAGAGCCCGCTTACTACATGTCTGCATATTTAATTATGAATAGTGAGCTACCTGTTTTTTATTTTCATCCTGCAACGTTATTTCAATATATAAGTGGTTCATTTCTTAGCATATTAAATCTAAATAATTTAAATCAAATAAATTTATCTTTAAATTATTTAAAGTTACTAGCTATTATTTTTAACTTAATTTCTATAATTTTTTTCTTAAAAATTTCAAATAGGTATAAATTAAAAAATGATTATAAAATTTTGATATGCTGTATTTTTTATCCCGCTACATTATTATATGTAACATATTTTGGAGTTAACAGCATTGTCCTTGGTTTATCGTTAATTTTATCTTCTATATACATTAAGAATCATTTTAATAATTTTAATTCTTTAATAAGTTTATCAATAATTTCAGGAATATGTCTTAATTCGAAATTAATTTTTTTACCTTGTCTTATAATTATATTTATAAATATTTTCTTTAATGGAAATAAATTTTTAAATTATAAAAATTTTAAAAAGGTAATAATCTACACTGTCTTTACAGCATTAACTTTTTTTCTCGTAGGTTTTAAAATGATGCACACTTATCCAGAAATCCTAATCAAATTATTTAACAGACCAGAAGGTAATCTTGGTATTTACAATTATATAATTGTTTTATTTTTAGCTTTATTAATTACATTTTTTTATTCTAAAAATGAAAATATTTTAAATAATAAAATAAAAATTTTTTTTTTATTTTTCTTTATAATTTATTTTATATTTATAATTTTTAAATATTGGTCAATAGATCAGTTACCTACATTCTTTAGATATCAGGCTGCCTTTTATATTTTTGCTTTAATTTTAATAAATTTAAAATTTAATTTAACCTCAAAATTCTATAATATTTTTATACCTATTATACTAATTTTATTTTCTGTGACCCACTATTCAGCTTATACAAATACAGAAAATCAAAAAAATATTTCATTATCATACAAAGATTTTTTACAAAAAAAAATATCAAATAATTATTACATATATTTTTGGACTGGTTCTGGGAATGACTCATATGATGCTCAAAATTTTATACAATGGGCAGATCTAAGATATGGGAATAGTTATATAAAAAAAAATGATATTTTAAATTTTGCTAATAAACAGATTTATAATATTCGTTTAGATATTAATAATTATGATATATCTAGAAACTTTAAAGAAAAAAATAATTTAAAAAAACGAATTAAAAAAGTTTTAATAAAGTATAAAATTTTTCCCAAAGTAAAATTTAAAAAAAATTATTATAATATTAATACAAATATTTCCGGTAAATGTTTATTGTTAATTTTTACCAAATTTGAATTTGATATTGAAATTAATAAATTAAAATCAAATGAGTTGTTTGTTAATAAACCAATTTTATTTTTAGAGAAAATGTCATCTAAAAAGCTAAATATGAGTAAGGTATACTTAGGAGATAGAGAATTTATTTATTTTACTGAGAAAAATAAAAAATGTAATTAATCTTAATTTAATCAAAATTTAAAAAAAATGTTTTTACATACCAAGTTAGAAAATAGAAAAGATCCAATCAAAATTGCTTTTATTGGATGTGGTAAGTTTGTGAGCATGTTTTTGGCTCAATACAATCATTTAGATAAAATACAAATAGACACCATAGTTGATATTAATGTAAATCAAGCTATCAAAAATTGTTTGAAAAGTGGATTGAATGAACAAACTGTTAAAGGAATAAATTTCTCAAATTCATTAGAAGAAGTTCTTACTAGAGACATAGAAATTTTTATTGAGGCAACAGGTAATCCTATAGTTGGAACTGTCCATGCAACCAAGATAATAAAAAATAAGAAACATGTAATATTGGTAAATGTAGAAGCAGACATAACATGTGGTAAATACTTGTCTGATCTTGCAAAGGATAAAGGTGTTATTTGTTCAATGGCCTATGGAGATCAACCATCTTTAATTCTTGAACAAATAGAATGGGCAAGATTAAATGGATTTTCAATAGTTTGTGCTGGTAAAGGTACTAAATATCATCCAAGTTTTGAATATTCTACACCAGACACAGTATGGGGACATTATGGTTTAACCAAAGAACGAGCTGAAAAAGAGTCGGGGATGAACCCAAAAATGTTTAATAGTTTTTTATGTGGAGACAAATCGGCTATTGAGATGTGCGCAGTTAGTAATGCAGCTAATTTAAAATGTCCAAGTAAAGGACTAACTTTTCCACCAGTAGGTGTTTATGATATTGCAAAAAAAATGATTCCAAAAAATGATGGTGGTTTAATTGAATTTAATGGGCAGGTAGAGGTTATTTCAAGTATAGATTTAGAAAAAAAAGATATTCCAAATGATTTAAGATGGGGCGTTTATATTGTTATTAAAGGACAGAACGAATATGTCAAAAATTGTTTTAAAGATTATGGGATGGTAACTGATGCCTCTGGAAACTATTCAGCAATATGGAGACCTTATCACTATATTGGATTAGAGTTAGCACAATCTGTTTATTCAATTGCACTAGACAACAGAGCAACAGGCTATACAAAAAATTATAACGCTGAAGTTGCAAGTTTTGCCAAGAAAGACCTTAAAGCAGGTGAAAAATTAGATGGAGAGGGAGGTTTTTGTGCAAGAGGCCGATTAATTACATCTGAAAAATCTAAAAAAGAAATGATTTTACCACTAGGACTTACAGATAATGCTGTTTTAAAAAGAGATATAGATAAGGATGAGGTAATTAAACTTGATGATGTCGAGTTAAATCTTCCGTCTGAAGTAACTGAGGCAAGAAACTACCAATATAATTTATTAAATTAGTTATATTTCTTTTCCATTATTAAGTCTAAAAACAAAGAAGCCGTCCAAGAAAAGTTACTTGCCCCAAATGCTTTTCCAGTTTTAAAACTGTAGTATTCAAAAAAGCCATTTTTTTTAATTAAATTAATAGTTTTTTCTTTAATTTTATTAGCAAATTTCTTATCTTTATTTTTTAATCCTTGATAGATAATCCAATTACAATTTATCCATACTGGACCCCTCCAGTAACGTTTTTCCTCAAATTTTTTATGATTAGGCTTAATACTAGAAAATATGTATTTCTTTGTTTGATTATGATTTTTCAAACTTTTAATTATTTTTTTATTAATAGTTTGATTTTTTAAATTAGCAAATAAAATAAAATAATTAGTTATTGAAGGTACAATAATTTTTTTTTTATTTTTTATATCATAATTCGTAAAAACTCCTTTTTTTTCATTATAAAGTTGTTCAATCCGATTTTCTGATTTTAAAATAAATTTGTTTAACTTATTATGCTCTAAATTGAATGATTTAAGTAATTCTAATAAATCTTTATTAGCTCTCAAAAATATTGAATTAAAACCTACATCAACAACATTAAACATTGATTTATTATAAAGTTTTTTTGGATTGTATTTATTTTTTCTTAAATGATTTTTAATTGTTACATATCTATCGTAATCTGAATCTAAGGGTCTGTATTCTGGATTTATTACCTTATTATCTCCTCGTTTGTATTTTAAGTTTTTTTCAACCTTAACTTCATTCATAGAATAGTCCCAAAGTGGAGAATTATCATATCCACTTTCCCAAGGATGTAATATCGAAACTAGTCCTGTATTTTTTGGGTCTCTATATTTAATTAACCACTCATGATATTTTTTTAATTTTTGAACTATTGACTTAATTTTTACTTTGTCTGAAATTTTGATTTTATTTTTATCTAAAATTTTCTTTAAAATAATGGCAAGAACAGGTGGTTGAGTTATTCCTGATGAACGTATTTTGTTTCCACAATTCCATACCGAGTGATTTGGATAATAATTTGTACTTAAATTATGGAATAGAATATGAGGTATCATACCATCTTTCCATTGACCCCTTAAAAGAGTTGTTATTTCATCAAGTGCATACTTTAGATTAAAGTATGAATAGCCAAGGGAAATAAAGCCAGAGTCCCACTTCCATTGCGCAGGATACAATTTGTTATTTGTAGGCATTGTATAACCTCTTTTTTTATTACCTAATAAAACTTTTTTTGCCTCTTCTATTAATTTATTTCTCAACCTTTGACACTCCCTGCAGTAAGACCACTAACTAGATATTTTTCAAAATAAACAAAAATAAATAGAACAGGTAAAGTTACAATAACTGAGCCAGCCATTAAATATTGTCTAGGTGTTTCTGCATCACCACTTAAATATTGTATGGCCCTTGAAAGAGTAAAAGAATTAGGGTTATCTAGAAACATTAAAGAAAATAAAAATTCATTCCAAGCTATCATAAATACATATAAAGCCACAGAAGAAATTGCAGGAATACTTAATGGAATTATAATTTTAGAAATTATTCCAAACCAACTAAGTTTGTCTAATATAGCTGCCTCTTCTAATTCTTTTGGGATACTTTTAAAGTAACCTTGAAGCATGTATATTGCTACAGGAAGTGTCGTGGCTGTATAAACAATTAATAATCCTTCTATAGAGTTCCTTAGACCTAACTGACTAAAAATTGTATATAAAGGAATTACCAAGACAATTGCTGGAAACATATAAATTATTAATATTGATGTTGACATAAATGTTTTACCAAAAAAGTTTAATCGAGCAATTGCATATGCTGCTGGAATTGCAAAAAGAAGAGTTATGATTACGGTTCCTACAGATACAATAGTGCTGGTCAAAATATATTTACCAAATTTATAAGATTTAAAGATTACAAAATAGGAATTAAATAAGTCCTTCAAATCTTGACTGAAATTAATACTAAAATCTAAGGGGTTAACTAATAAAGCAATTTGAGTTTTAAAACTCGTTATTAACATCATGTAAAAAGGGAAAAGAATTACAAATGAAAAAAATAAAATACCAAATAAAGTTAAAAAATCAAAAAAGATTACTTGTGTTGAGTGTTCTTGCTTTAAATCTTCAAAACTATATTTATTTATTTTATTTACAAAAAAATATAAAACTAAAAAAATACCAATATTGTACCATAATGGTAACTTTTGAATAATATATCCATCACAGACTACAAAAATTAAAGAAAAAATAATTGATTTATAAAAAATTTTAATTTTATTGCCTATTCTTAAGTGAGCAAAAGATATTAGAAGACCAAAAATAAATATTATTTGTAAATTAAAGTTTTGAATATCTAATCCTTGTAAGGTTGCTAATATTTTAAATATAGAAACTAAGAAAATTAAAAAAAATGAGGATATTAATGCAAATAAAATTAAATTTTTAGTTTTCATCTACTCTCTTTCCTAAAAGCTTGAAGTAAAAAAACATAAATAATAAAAGTAAAACAACTATTACTATTGAAACAGCCGATCCCATTCCAATATCAGATATTGCAAAACCTTGTTGATAAACATTAATTGGTAAAGTTCTAGTACCTGAGGCACCACCAGTAAGTAAGAAAACATCTTCAAACTTGTTAAAATTCCAAATAAACCTTATCATAAATAAAATTGATATTACTGCTGTAATTTGAGGAAGCGTTATTTTAAAAAACTTTTGAAACGGGCTTGCTCCGTCTACATCAGCTGCTTCATATAATTCTTTTGGAATTGCCTGAAGTCTTGCAAGAATAAATAAAAAAGCTAAAGGAAAATATCTCCAAATTTCAAACATAATTACCGTCGTAAGAGCTAGTCTTAGGTTAAAGTCAAAACCTAAAATATTGATCTCAATGTATTTTTGTCCAAGTAAATTTATTGGCGTCTCTATAACCTGATAATTGATTAATAAGCTATTAAGTGTTCCACTATTTGGATCTAGTAGGAGCTCCCATGTATAAGCTAAGGCTACAACTGGAGCAACATAAGGAAAGAGCAAAACACTCCGCATAAAAGTTCTTCCATAAAATTTTTGATTAACCATTTGAGCTGTTAAAATTCCAAAGATGATCGAACCAACAGTGCCAAAAAATGTGTAATAAAAAGTTGTGAGGAGTAGGTCTACAAACTCATCATCAAATAAAACTTTTTTAAAATTTTTTAGAGTAAAAGAGGTATTAAGCAATATATTATCAGATGTTCCATTTAACTTAGGTTTTGTTGATTTAAGTGCGTTTTTATTTATTTTTGAGCCATCATTTGTTTCAAAAACTACATGAAAATTTTCTCTATATTTTGCTGGCCAATTGCCAAATTTACACTTTAATGAATTATTTTTGTAATCACATCTTGTATCTAATTTTTCAATCTCAAAATTTTTTGGGAATTTATCTTGAAATGAAACATTTCTGATCTCTTGAAGTAAGGAGCTATTTCTTAATTTATATAAAATCTTTATTTTTGATGGATCTTCTGAGATAGATTTAACAATTTTTTTAGCTCTTGGTTCTGGAATTCTAATATCTTTTAATTCAACTTCTTTAAAACTAATCCAAACATTTGCAAAAATAGGAAATAGAATTATTGCAAAAACTAGAGCAACTGCAGGTAAAGTTAAAATATATGCAGTTTTCTTTTCTGTATTAGCTAAAGTATCTTTCATAAAAAAAGCGAATAAGTAATCTTATCCGCTTTTTTAATTAATTTAAATTATTAGAATTTAGCTAGTGCTTTATTAATCATATCAACAGCCTCATCAACATCGATTTGGTCGTCAATATAAAGTCTAGTGATTCTATTTATAAATTGAGAATTAATGACTTTTGATGCTCTTGATAGCTCACCTTCCTTAACTCCCCATCTGTTTGCAGTATCTAAACCAGCAACAATGTTATTTATAACATCAGGGTCATAAAGATTTGACAAAGGAGCTTTTCTATCAACTCCAACTGGCAATTTACTCCAAGCTTTTGTAAATGCCTCTGGATCACTTGCATTTCCTCTTCTTACTGGGAATTTGCCTTCTGGAGCAATAGATAAAGTACTTGTGTATCCTTCATCCATTGAATACATGATAAATTGTTTTGCTTCATCAGTATCCGCATCAGCTGTTATACCAAAGTATCTAACATCTGCCCAAGCAGCACCTTTTTTATTACTTGGTCCACTAAAATTAGTTATGAAGCCTGTTTTAGATGCAAGTTCAGGTGAAGTTGGATCACTATTTATTGTTGGAGGAGCAGAGTCTCTTAAACCTGCAAGCTCATCCATAATAAATGGAGACCAAATTATCATTGGTGTTTTTCCGGCAAAATAAAGTGCTCTTGATTGTTTCCAATAAAGTTCACCTGGAGGACTAGCTTTTGCTATGACTTTATAAAACTCTAATGCCTCCTTTAACTTTTTACCTTGCTTTTTAA
Source organism: uncultured Pelagibacteraceae bacterium (assembly GCA_902526595.1). Lineage (GTDB taxonomy): Bacteria > Pseudomonadota > Alphaproteobacteria > Pelagibacterales > Pelagibacteraceae > Pelagibacter. The sequence continues at coordinate 18,631 of CABZLO010000007.1, forward strand.
TTCCACCTTTTTTTACTATGTTAACACCATTTGCTAAAAGAACATGTTCCAGAACTTGACTCATGAAATTTTCATCAGTCTTAGTAGCAGCAACAAATCCAAACATTCCATTTGTTTTTGAGAGTTTTTCAACAGCTTTCACTATGTTAGCATAACTTGTTGGTGGTTCTAGTTCAGCGTTATCAAAAAGATCTTTTCTGTAAACAACCATTTGTGTCCATCCATCAACTGGAACAGCAGCAATTTTTGATCCTGACTTAGCCATGTTTAAAGCACCGGGAGCAAAAGTATCTTTACCAAGTGCCTTTACAACTGCGTTATTAGCATCAACATCTAAAATTCCAGCTTCTGCCCATGGTAAAACGTATTGTAGAGTATGATATATCACATCTGGTAAATCACCAGCTGCCGCAGCAGCAGTTGCTCTTGTTCCCAATTCCTTTTCTTCTATTGGAATTACATCAACCTTAATACCTGTCTTAGCCTCAAAAGCTTTGGCCATTTCTTCTTGTTTAGCCATTCGAGCAGGCTGAACTTCTGTAGTCCAAAATTTAATATCTGCATAAACGACATTAGTAATGAATAATGAAATTATGCAAAATATTTTAATTATATTTTTCATTTCTCCTCCTGAGATTTTTTTTAAAAAAGTACTATATTTGACAGCATGTCGCAAATGTTTGATAAAAATTAAATACTAACAATTAATAGTTGTATTATTATTTTTATTTTTTTTAAAAAAGCTATAAATAATGTCTGTTATCTTCATTAACAGCTTTTTCTAATCTAATTAGAAAATCTGGTATTGCACTTTTTACTCTACTCCATGTAGGTATAAAAGGAGCATCCATTGGGTTTAGATAAAAATCCTCTCCAGCTCTAATGATATTACTTGAAAATAATTCAACTGCTTTTTCCTCTGTGTGAGAGTCAAATTTTAGACCATTCATTTCAGCATCAGCTCTGTAAGCATCTATAAGATCTAAAGCAGATCTATAATATGTTGCTTTTAAAGATCTTAATTGTTCTCTACTAAATGAATGACCTTGTGTTGCTAATTTTTTAATAAAAGTTTTTATAATATCTATAGACATTCTTGATAATCCTTTTTTTTCATCATCTAGAGATAAATCTTGATGTTTATGATCATAGGTATCTGCTAAATCTACTTGGCAAATATTTTGTGGAGAAAAATTTCTCTGCATTTCAGACAAAATACCAATTTCAATACCCCAGTCTGATGATATTCGAAGTTCAGGTAAAATATTTCTCCTAAATGAAAATTCACCTGCCAAAGGATATTTAAAAGATTTCATAAAATCTAGGTAATCACTTTTGTCAATAGTTTTTTCTAAAGCATTTAATAAAGGAAAAACTAATAGTCTTGCCACACGTCCATTCATTTTATTGTCAGCCACTCTTGGGTAGTAACCTTTACAAAATTCAAAATTAAATAATGGATTTACAACTGGATAAAATAATTTTGCTAACATTCTTCTATCGTAAGTTTTGATATCACAATCATGTAAAGCTACCGATCTAGCACTATCTCTAGCAATAGACATACCTATGCAATACCAAACATTTCTTCCTTTGCCTTGTTCATTTGGTGCTAATCCTTTATTTTGTAATTCTTTATCTAACTTTTTTAAATTAGGACCATCGTTCCATAAAATAGTAAAAGGAGTCTGCAATTTTTCAAAAAAAGTCCAAGCCTTTCTCGCTTGTGCTTCACTTGCTTGATCTAACCCTATAATAATATGATGTATGTAATTAGTTTTACTTATCTCTTCCACAATTTTAGGTAATGCATCACCTTTTAATTCTGAATAAAGACATGGCAAGATAAGTTCCATCTTCCTTTCTTTTGAAAAACCTAAAAGTTCTTTTTCTATTTGGTCTAAAGATTTTGTTCCAAAATCATGAAGCGTTGAAATTATACCATTTTGAGAAAAATCACTCATAATTAATTTTAGTAATTTTTATTTATTTTAACCAGAGCCATTTTGATCACATCTGCCCAGCCCTCCGGTGATGGCTTATTTGTTGCTATTAAATCATTTATTGGAATTTGATCTAATGTAAATTTATCATTAAATACTAAACAGGGAAAATCACTCACTTTGAGCATATCTAAATCGTTATAATTATCACCAACTGCTATTATTTTTATATTTTTGTTATTTTTTTTAAAAAATCTTACAAATACTTGAAGTGCTTTAGCTTTATTTACCTTATCAGTTAAATTAATAACTCTACCACCTTCCTGTAAAGCTAAACCTTTTTTTTTGACAATTTTAAATAACTCATTTTTTTCACTTTTAATTCCATCAAATATAAAAGGAATTGTATATTTACGATCTAAAGCCATTTCAAGTTTTTGGTCCTCCAAACCAAAAATTAAGCTTTGTTTTTTTTTCTCCATTTTAGATAACCATTTGCATTTACTCTGTAAATTTACTGGAACAGACATTTCAAACACTTTTAATAAATTATCCTTCTCTCTACTGAGAATTAATTCTTTAGGTAAATTTGAATTTACTAGATCTAAACCATTTATAGCTGCACCGTTTTCTGAAATGTAAGGTAATGCTGCTCCAAGTTCATTATTAAAATCTAAAATTTCTTTTTCCGTTTTACTTGTGTTAGGAATTATAAAAATACCTTTGGAAAGTAATTGTTTTATATAGTCTTTAATCTCCTCAAATTTAAAAGTATCTCTATGAAGAAGTGACCCATCAAGATCAGTAAATATCAAAATATTAAATTTTTTTTTCATTTATAAATATTTATAAAATTAATCTTTGCGAATTACTACCGCGACAAGAATTTATCAGCAAAATTTTTATTAATAGGTTAAAAAAATAAATGCTAAAAAATAAAAAAGAATTAGACATTCTTCGAGCTTGGTCTGTACACTTGTTAACATGCTCGGGGTTAATAGCTGGTTTTTTTGCTATTACATGCATATTTAATAATAATCTCACATCAGTTTTTTTATTTTTGGGAATTGCATTATTAATTGATGCAGTTGATGGTACATTGGCTAGAAAATTAAGAGTTTCTTTATTTGTAAAAAATATCGATGGGAAAATGCTTGATAGCATAATTGATTTTTTTAATTACATAATAATTCCATCTGTAGTGATATATTGGTTTAAATTTGTACCTACACCTTTTGAAATAATTATACCTTCAATTATATTAATTATATCAGCAATATCATATTCGAACACTAACTTGATGACTTCAGACAACTTTTACAAAGGTTTTCCTTGTATCTGGAACATATTACTTTTTTATTTATACATATTTGACCTATCTCAGGTGTATAATTTATTTATAATATCTATTTGTATATTGTTAAAGTTTATACCTATCAAATTTATTCATCCGTTAAGAGTTAATAAATATAAAAATTATTCTTTTACGTTTATGGTATTATGGTTTATTTCATCATTGAAAATTTTATTAAGCTCATTATTTGTTCTTAACAATACTTTTGATTATTTATTTCTAGGTATATGGTTAATATCAAATATGTACTTTATTTATCTTACTATCTATGAGCTTTATCGTTATGTATTTAAAAATATTTATTTAAAAATGAAAAAACAAAATTCTTAGTTTTTAAATTAGAAGAAATACTAAACAAATCATTTGAACAAAATTAATAAGGACAGATAGAAAATGTGAGTATTTAAATTTTTTATCCTGTTTTTCATCTCTATATTTGTTAATTAATGGCATTAATAAATAGTTCGAAGTAGCAAATAAAACTGTAATTAATAATATAAGATAAAAATCAATTCCTATCTTACTCAACAATATAAATGCTATGAGAACAATAAAACTTATCCCTAAATTAACATTATAATAAAATGGGAATATTCTTCTTACAAACTTTCGAGCATTATTCTCATCTAATGTGGTAAAGACAACAGGTGCTATTACAAACGAGAAGAATAACATTATTCCTAAAATCATGGAGGTCAAATAAACGGTAATTTGTTCAATCATAATTTGTTTTCTATTAAATTTTCTTCTTTCATTTTTTTTTTTGCTTTATTTTTTTTATCACAATATCTCTTAAAAATATAAGCTGCTGATACACCACCAATTAGAATAAATTTTAATATCTTTAATTTAATTAGTGTTTTAATCATGATTAAATATCAAATTTTTCTAATAAGAGGTGAATTACTAAATTGTAGAGAAATACAAAACAAGAAATATAGAATAGAAAAATTATTCCCTTAGAATTAAATATGTATCCCGTTGAGGTTAAAAGTACAATAAATAGGCTAATTGATAAAGCAAGCTTTGATTGTGATTTTTTTTTTAAGTGAGATTTTAAAATATCTTTTTTCATTTATCACAATGATAAGTATTAAAGATATTTATTCATCGTTAATTTTGTCCTACTGAGACATTCTGAATGTTCATTAATATTTATAAAATATTCAAATAAATAAAAATTTTACTTATTCAACATATTCAATTATAAATAATGGCATAAACACTCATGAAATTCATTAATGCCCTCGTGGTGAAATTGGTAGACACAAAGGACTTAAAATAGTTTGAGTTGAGGAATTTCAGAGTCCCTAATAGTCTTAATCCCTTATAATCCCATAACTTTTAAAATTGTTGGATTATTTTTATTAGAAAATATTAATAATAAATTTTGTTAAAATAGTAGCTAACTAGTAACCAGGGAGTTAAATCAAATAGCCATTTTTTTTAAGCAAATAGACTCAATGTTCAAGATTTGATAGTATTATATTATGAAAAAAATTTTGGTTATTATATTATTAATTTTTATCTCAAATACAGTTCTTAACGCAGAAACAATTAAACCAAAAAAAACACCACTAAAAAAATTATCCAAACAACTAGGCAATGGAGAATTAATTAAGATTAATTCATATCAAGTTTCTGATTATAAAGGCATTATGGAGGGCTGGTATAAAGAGAGTCCAATAATAGTTGATGCTCTTATTACTTATCCAGAGGGAGAAGGTCCATTTCCTTTATTATTAATCGTTCATAGTAGTGGTGGACCAGGAGAATTTACTGAAAGTTGGTTAGAGTTTATGAGAGATCAACAAAAACCTTTGTTAGACATGGGAATAGCAACAATGTATTTAGATAATTTTTCTGCGAGAGGTGCAAAACATACTTATTTAGATCAATCAAAAGCATCTTTGTGGTCTACTTATATAGATATGTTTATGGCGTTGGATTATCTCAGTAAGAATCCAAAAATAAATATTAAAAAAGTTGGTATCTCTGGCTATTCACGTGGAGGAAACCTTTCAATTATGGCTGCAGAAAAAAGATTGAGAGATAAATTAGTAAGCAAAGATCTTTATTTCGCTGCGTCTCAGCCAAGATCTGCCGAATGTGGAATTTCTGGAATGTTTAGAAATCCAACTCCAGTTAAGGAAACTAAAATTTGGTATGTACATGGTTTAGCTGAGGATTATACTTTACCAGGTCCGTGTGTAGAAATAATGGAAAAAATGCAAGCCAAAGGTGCTGACATTAAAATTGATTTGAGAGAAGGATGGTATCATTTATTCACAGGAAATTATGAACCTGAGTTTTCAAAAAGGACTCAATATTTTTGGAAGTGTACTAATTTTTACACAGAAGATGATGGTAATCCTAATAAAGAGTTTCTTGATTTAATTTTAAAAAATACAAAAATAAAAAGTTTGGATGAATTTAATGAGTTATCACGTAAAAATCCAAGAAAAGCTTTTAAAACAATGTTCAAGGGTCTTAAAAAAGAAAATTGTATTGGAAAAGGTGTTACAGAAGGAGGTAACCATGGAAAAACTTTTATGCCAGAGTATTTAGCTTTTTGGAGAGAAAATTTACTAAATTGAACTAGTTTAATAAAAAGTATGTTTTAAATGATAAATTAATGAAAAAAGTCTTCATAAACAATATAGGAAGAAGAAAGTTTTTAAAAACATCACTTTCAACATTAGCTTTTGCTACTTTGCCAAAAATTTCTTTTGCACAATCTAGCCCTGATGTTGTTGTTATTGGCGCAGGATCATCAGGTTTATCAGCTACTGCTGAGCTAATGCAAAAAGGTGTATCGGTATTATGTGTAGAGGCTATGAATAGAACTGGTGGAAGATGTTATGCTGATAACTCAACTTTTGGAATACCAATTGATATAGGTGCCCATTGGCTACATGGATTTTCGGAAAACCAATTTGCAAAATTTGGAAAAAAACATAAAGATAAATTTAAAATATATCCAGAAGATGCTCCATCTGTTGTTTACGATGGCAAAAGAAAAACAGAAGCAACAGAACTTTGGAAAATATACAAACAATTAAAAAGAATTAAAAGAAGAAGTAGAGCAGATGTTCCGTTTATAACTTTGGTACCAGAAAAAATAAAAAAAAATACCTGGTTTGATACTGCTGCTAGCATGATAGGTGATTCTAGAGATCTAGATAATTTTTCTCCACATGATGATAATGCTAATTGGTATGATCCTGGATCTGGAGATGGTCTTTGCAGAGAAGGATATGGCTCTTTGTTAGCTTATTATCGAAAAGATGTTCCTGTTAAATTGAATACAATTGTTAGTGAAATAAAATGGGACGGAAAAGGAGTACAAGTTGTAACTAATAAAGGAACGATAAGTGCAAAAGCATGCATCGTTACTACTTCTATTGGTGTCCTAAAGGCCGAAAAAATTAAGTTTACTCCACCTTTACCGACAAGAAAAATCAAAGCTTTAGATGGAGTTTCGATGACCTATTCAAATCGAGTTTTAATTCAATTAAAGAAAAAATTTTACAAAGCAAAAAGAATAAAAAATGACACGTGGTTTAATACTAAATGTAATAGTAATGGAGCTAAGTCACCTAAAACTTACTATGGGTCTCTTAAAATGGGTGGATCCGATGTCTCTCTTTTTGGTATGTCAGGACAATTTGCAAAAGATATAGGAGAAGAAGGCGATAACGCAATGATAGATTTTATTTTAAATGATCTTAAATCAACCTTTGGTTCAAAATTTTATAAAAAGTATTTTATTAAAGCTAAAGCTATAGCGTGGTCAACAAATCCTCTTACCTTAGGTGCTTACTCTGGAGGAATACCCGGAAAGTCAAATAATTTGAGACGTGAATTAAGAATGCCTGTAGGAGATAGAATTTTTTTTGCAGGAGAAGCTACTGCTCTAGCTTTTAGCACAGTTCATGGTGCTGATCGAAGTGGCAAAAGAGCTGCAACTGAAGTTTATACATCCCCCGTTTTAAAGTAACTCAAGTTGGAATGTACACCTAACTATAAATTAAAAAAATTTACTTATTACACTTGTTCAATTATAAATATTAGCATAAATACTCATGAAATTCATTAATGCCCTCGTGGTGAAATTGGTAGACACAAAGGACTTAAAATCCTTGCCGCTTGCGGAGTGCCAGTTCGAGTCTGGCCGAGGGCACCATTAAATGAACAAACCTCAAATTATTTCCGATAAAAATAAAAAATCTCTTAGAATAAAATCTCTACTCAAAAAAAAGATTGAAGCTAATCAATTTAAAAAATCAAATCTTGTAATCGTTATTGGAGGTGATGGTTTTATGCTTCAAACACTTAAAAAAAATAAAAATTCAAAAAAAAAATTTTATGGAATTAATTCAGGAAATTATGGTTTTTTGATGAATATATTTTCATCAAAAAATATTATAAAAAATTTAACTAAAGCAAATATGATTTCAATTTCTCCTTTAGAAATGACTGTTAAAAACAAAAATAATAAAACAAAGAAATCACTAGCTATTAATGAAGTATCTGTCCTTAGACAAAGCAGACAAGCTGCTTCATTATCAATTAAACAAGGCTCAAAACAAATAATTAAAAACTTAGTTTCTGATGGTGTTTTAGTATCGACACCTGCTGGAAGTACAGCTTATAATTTGTCAGTTCATGGTCCAATTTTAGGTTTAAATTCAAAAAAATTATCTATTTCTCCTATAAGTCCATTTAGACCTAGAAGATGGAAAGGAAAAATAGTTAACGATAAAGCAAAAATTACTATCACTAATTTAAATCCAAGCAAAAGGCCCATAAGTGCAGTTGCTGATAATCTTGAAGTAAGAAATGCTAAGTCAATTACAATTAAAACGAATAACAAAATTAGGTTTAATCTTCTTTACGATAAAAATAGAAGCTTACAAAAAAAAATTAAGATTGAGCAACTAAGAAGAGAAACAAGTTAGAATAGTGTTAACAAAAGACCAAATCTTTAACTATCAAGAAAACGGTTTTGTTGTTCCAGAATTTCGTCTACCTGAAGAAGATTTATTAGAAATTGAACAGAAACATTTTGACTTAGTAAAAAAATATCCCGAATATGAAAATTATTGCCCTGCAGTATTATTAAAAGATGAGACTTTTTTAAAATTTTGTATGAATGTTAAAATTTTAAAATTTGTCGAACAATTATTAGGTAAAAATTTTGCTTTATGGAACTCAAGTTTTTTTGCAAAACCAGCTCACAATGGATTTGAAACCCCTTGGCATCAAGATGGCCAATATTGGCCAATATCACCATTAGCTACTTGTACTGTATGGCTGGCAATAGATGATGCGTATGAACAGAATGGGTGTTTAAGATTTATAAAAGGCTCTCATAAAGATAAAAAATTAAAAGAACACTCTAGAAATAATAAAAAAAATCTTACTTTGCACCAAGAGCTAAATAAAGAAGAACTGGATGAAGAAAATATAGTAAATTTAATTCTTAAAAGGGGACAGATTTCTCTGCATGATGTTTATATGGTGCATGGTTCAAAAGAAAATAAATCTCCAAAATCTAGACGTGCAATGACAATGAGGTTTATGCCATTAACTAGTAAATTTAATCATGATTTTGTTTTTGATAGTGATACAAAATTTAAAATTGATAAAATTTATCCTATTAGAATATAAAAGATAATAAAAGAAACTAATGAAACATAAATTAGAACTAATATATTTTAAAATGAGAGCTTTGGCAGAAGCTCCAAGACTTCTTCTTCATTATACTGAAATAGATTACGAAGATATAATGTCATGGGATTATTATGGTAAAGAATGGTCAGAAGTAAAATCTGAAGTCCCATTTAAACAACTTCCCATGCTAGTCGTTGACCAAAAACACGAAATTTGTCAGAGTATTGCAATATTAACTTTTATTGAAAAAATTGCAGGTATCAATATTTCTGACTCAATTCAAAATGCAAAAGCAAATGCTGTTATACAAAGTGCACAAGAATTATTTATGCCTCTAAATCCTACTATAAATTTTTCAGTTGGGGATCGTTTTAAAAAGAAACGTGAGGACATGATGCCTTTTTTAAATTCTAGATTTGAGGATCTGGATAGAGCTTTAAAAGATAATGACAAAAAGTTTTATGTAGATGATAAGCCACATGCGTGTGATTTTGCTGTATTCCATCATTTAGATTTATCTAAGTTACTTGATCCAAAACTAATAAATAAATTTCCAAGACTTGAAAAATTTATTGAAGATATTGAGTCGATAGAAACTGTTAAATCTTATCTAAATTCAAGACCTCAATTGATTGATGTAGGTGTTGAACCAAAGTTAGTAATAGATGGAGTTGCTCATCCAACTGGTGTAAAAAAGACTTAATAATGAAAAAAATCCATCCAGTTGCTTTAGTAGTAATTGTCTTAGTAGTTGGTTTTTTTTCATTTAAAATTATGTCATTCTTAGGTTGTTATGTTCGTATTGAAGACGTATCTAGATGCTTGAAACTAACAGCGTGGTAAGACTCATGAAAAAACTTTTAGGGATTATGGTTCTGGGTTTGTTGTGGATTATTCCAGTATCAGCTGATGAAAGATTTATTCCTTTAGAGCTCTTCACCGGCGGTGAAATAAGAGAAGATACAGAAATTAAATTTACAAATGCTAATTTGATATTTGGTAAAAAGAAAAGAAAAAAAATTATTGGACCTGAAGATTGGAAAAATCCTCAATCTGGAGAAACAATAAAGGTTTATAAAAGAACAAGAAAAGGTCAAAGTGGATTAAAAACACAGTTATTTACAGTCACTAATAATGGACAGTGTATTGGTAGAGTTTGGGATAGTAGACGTGGGGGTAGACTAATAAAAAATGGATGTAAATTTCCTTTAGGAGTTTGGAAAAAAGGTGAGACCAGGTCATTTAAAGGTGCTTCAGGCGGCAAGCCAAGAATAATAGAATTGACAATTTTAAAATTAGGAAAGAAGCAAAAAGATAAAGTAAAATTTAATTGGAAGCTATATGATGGAAGTGGAAAATTAATGGATGACAATGATTATACTTTTTCCCCTGGAAAAGCTATGACTAAGCTTAATGATAAAAAATTATAATTAATCTCGACACTCTAAAAATAAAATAGTTATAGGCTTTTAATTATATTAAAAAAATTATTATTGAGTTTATTGAGTGATGGTGCCCCCGCACGGATTCGAACCGCGGACCTATTGATTACAAATCAATTGCTCTACCAACTGAGCTACAAGGGCATGCGCAATAATTATTAATTATTTAATAAATAATCAACCCTTTTTTTTAATATAACTTAAATGATGAAACACAATAGCAGCACTATTTGAGATATTTAAACTTTCTATTTTGTTATTCATATTAATTTTGACAAAAAAATCAGCATATTTACCAGTATGCTGTCTCATTCCAAAACCTTCAGATCCAAATAGTAAAATATTATTTCCTTCCCATTTAATATCTGTAAAATCTTTTTCACCCGTAGCATCAAAACCATAAACCCAAAAATTTTTTTCTCTTAGGTTCTTCAATGTTGAGTTTATATTAGATACTTCAAAAATATTTAGGTGCTCCATACAACCACTTGCAGACTTGTACATTAATTTGCTATCACTCGGAAAATGTCTCTCTTTAATTATTAGTCCATCAATTTTAAATGATGCTGCACTCCTAATCAAAGAACCAATATTTCTTGGGTCAGTCACTTCATCCAAGCATACAAATGTTAGATTTTTTTTTACTTTTATAAATTGTTTAAGATCAGGTTGAATTAAATGCTCTATTTCTGCAACATAGCCATTGTGCATCAAATGTTCCTTAGACGAATATTTGTCTAACTCTTTTTTGGATTTAAAATAAACTTTAACGTCTTCTAAAAGGTTTGTATTTTGGTTTTTTCTGTGAATATTTTTTTTTGCTTCTTCAGTTAAAAAAACTCTTAAAACCTTCCTTTGTGGATTTCGAAGAGCTTCTATAACAGCATGTTGACCAACTATAAAAAAAGAGGATTTGTTCATAAATTACCATAAGTTTTACACGTTTTTTTTAATATTTGCCTATTAAATCACGTGTTGCATTTGCATAAATAAAATATATAAAACGCTTGTTGTTTGAAGCTTTATTGAACAGGGGACACTTCCCCATAGGAGGGGTTCCAGAGCGGTCAAATGGGGCGGGCTGTAAACCCGTTGACTTCGGTCTTCGAAAGTTCGAATCTTTCCCCCTCCACCATTCAGTAGAATTTTAAGTGGCAATGGAGTGTTACTCTTGGGGTTGTGCGGGTGTAGTTCAATGGTAGAACGCTAGCCTTCCAAGCTGGATGTAAGGGTTCGATTCCCTTTACCCGCTCCAAGAAAAAATTAGTAATAAAACAAATAAACTGAGGTAAAAAAGTAATGTCAAAAGAAAAATTTGTAAGAAATAAACCCCACTGTAACATTGGGACTATTGGTCATGTCGACCATGGTAAAACAACTCTTACTGCTGCAATCACTAATGTGCTAGCACAAGCAGGTGGTGGAACTGCAGTTGCTTATGATCAAATTGATAAAGCGCCAGAAGAAAAAGAAAGAGGAATAACAATATCAACTGCTCACGTTGAGTATGAAACTGAAAAGAGACACTATGCACACGTAGATTGTCCAGGTCACGCTGACTATGTAAAAAATATGATTACAGGTGCAGCTCAAATGGATGGTGCAATTTTAGTTGTAAATGCTGCTGATGGTCCGATGCCACAAACTAGAGAGCATATTCTTTTAGGTAGACAAGTTGGTATTCCAGCAATTGTTGTTTATTTAAATAAAGTTGATCAAGTTGACGATAAAGAAATGATCGAACTTGTAGAAGAGGAAATCAAAGAGCTTTTAACTTCTTATAAATACCCTGGTGATAAAACACCAATCATTAAAGGTTCTGCTTTAGCAGCTGTTGAAGGTAGAGATGATGAAATTGGAAAAAATTCAATTTTAGAATTAATGAAAGCTGTTGATGAACATATTCCACAACCAGCTAGAGAAGTAGATAAGCCTTTCTTAATGCCTGTTGAGGATGTATTTTCAATTTCTGGAAGAGGAACGGTTGCAACTGGAAGAGTTGAATCAGGTGTGATTAAAACTGGTGAAGAAGTTGAAATCGTTGGAATTAAAGAAACAAAAAAATCTGTTTGTACTGGTGTAGAAATGTTTAGAAAGCTTTTAGACACAGGTGAAGCTGGTGATAATGTTGGAATTTTATTGAGAGGTATTGAAAGAGATGACATCGAAAGAGGTCAAGTTCTTTGTAAGCCTGGATCGATTACTCCACATACTAAATTTGAAGCTCAGGCGTATGTACTTAAAAAAGATGAGGGTGGAAGACACACTCCTTTTTTTACTAAATACAGACCACAGTTTTATTTTAGAACAACAGATGTAACAGGTGAAGTTGAATTACCAGCTGGAACTGAAATGGTTATGCCAGGTGATGATGCTAAATTTACAGTTAAATTAATAACACCAATCGCAATGGCTGAAAAATTAAATTTTGCTATTCGTGAAGGTGGAAGAACTGTTGGAGCAGGAGTAGTAACTAAAATTATAGAGTAACTCTATAAATAGGAGTGTAGCTCAATTGGTAGAGCGCCGGTCTCCAAAACCGGAGGCTGAGGGTTCGAGTCCCTCCGCTCCTGCCAATAAGAGCTAAAAAAAGTATGAAAAATCCGATTAAATTTATTCAAGAAGTAAAACAAGAAGCATTTAAGGTCACTTGGCCAACATGGAAAGAGACTTTGCAAGGTGCCTTAATGGTATTTGCAATGGCTGTGGTTATGTCTTTATTTTTTTTACTTTTAGATCAGGTTTTAAAGTTTTTTTTAGAACTTTTACTTAAAGTGAGCATATAATGAAAAATTGGTACATTGTTCAATCTCATTCTAGCTTTGAAAATAAAGTTGCTTCACTCATCAAAGAAGAAGCAGATAAAGCTAAAATTAGTGAAAAATTTGAGGAAATAGTTGTTCCAACCCACGATGTTACGGAAGTAAAAAGAGGAAAAAGAATTCAAAGGAAAAAAAAATACTTTCCTGGTTATGTATTAATTAAGAGTGAAATGGATAACAATATCTATCACATGATAAAAAACATAAAAAGAGTGAGCGGTTTCCTTGGCACAAAGGGTATCCCAGTTCCTGTTTCTGATAAAGAAGTAGAAAAGATTTTAGGTCAAATAAAAGATGGTGTGGCTCAGCCAAAATCTGGTATAGATTATAGCGTTGGTGAAAAAGTTCAGGTTGTTGATGGACCTTTTGCTTCATTCAGTGGAATGATCGAAGAAATTGATGAAGAAAAGTCTAGACTTAAAGTGTCAGTTTCTATATTTGGACGTCCGACACCAGTAGATTTAGAATATAACCAAGTTGAGAAAGCAAGTTAATGGCAAAAGAAATAAGTGGATTTATAAAATTACAAATCAAAGGTGGTCAAGCTAACCCAGCTCCCCCAGTAGGACCTGCTTTAGGTCAACGGGGTGTTAATATCATGGAATTTTGTAAAGCTTTCAATGACAAAACAAAATCAATGGCAGGAAAACCTGTGCCCGTTGAAATCACTGTATATAAAGATAAAAAATTTGACTTTAAAATAAAATCACCTCCTGCATCTCACTACATTAAAGAAGCAGTTAAACTCAAAGGGGGATCAAAAGAACCAGGAAGAAATATTGTAGCTTCAATCTCTAAAAAACAACTAGAAGATATTGCAAAAGAAAAAATGAATGATCTTAACGCTCATGACATTAATGAAGCAGTAAAAATTATTGCAGGATCAGCAAGATCTATGGGTATAGAGGTAAAAGAATAATGACTTCAAAAAGATTTAAAAAGTTACCAGAAAATACTAAGGATCTTACCCCAGAGCCTTTCGAAAAATTGTTAGAAGATCTTAAAAAAAATTGCACGACAAAATTTGATGAATCTTTAGATTTAAGTTTTCAAATAAACAATAAACAGAAGAAAAGTGAAGTTAACATTAGAACAGTAGTTAATCTACCTGGAGGTACAGGTAAAAAAGTAAAAGTTGCTGTTGTTTGTGAAGACAATAAATCTCAAGAAGCCAAAGATGCTGGAGCAGATATTGTTGGTAGTGATGAATTTGTTGAGAAAATTAAAGGTGGTGAATTAAATTTTGAAAAATTAATTTGTACACCCGGAATGATGGTAAAGCTTTCAAAATTAGGAAAAGTTTTGGGACCAAAAGGGTTAATGCCAAATCCAAAACTTGGTTCTGTATCTGATAACATTAAAGAAGCAGTAACAAATGCAAAATCAGGCCAAGTTGAAATTAGAAATGATAAAGATGGTAATATTGGTGTAAGCGTTGGTAAAAAATCTTTTAGTGATGACCAATTAATAAAAAATTATAACGCTATTTTAGAAACTTTAGAGAAAGAAAAATCAAATAATACTCTAAAAGGTGATTTAATAAAAAATGTTTTTGCAACATCAACAATGGGTGTTTCTTATAAAGTTAAATTAGGTAAATCAATTTAGTTATGATGAATAAAGATCAAAAGAAAAATTATATTGAAGAAATGACTTCTAAATTTGAGAACAGTAAAGCTATTATGGTTACTCATTATCAAGGTTTAACTATGACTCAATTAGATGATTTAAGAGCAAAAATGAGAGAGCATGGAATTGTTTTTAAAATAACAAAAAATAGAATTACTAAACTTGCGTTAGAAAAAACTAAATGCAAGGGTTTAACTAATTTGTTTACTGGCCCGACAGCCGTTGCTTTTGGTGAAGATGCAATTATGTCAGCAAGGATTCTCTCAAAATTTGCAAAAGATAACGAAAATTTAAAATTAATTGGCGGCATAATGGATAATGAAGTCTTAGATCAGGCTGGTGTCCAAAATGTTGCAAGTTTACCAACTTTAGACGAAGCTAGAGCCAATATTGTGGGCATTTTAAATGCACCTGCATCTAAATTAATCAGTATTTTACTTGCACATTCGGAAAAAATGAGTAGTTTGACCGCAGAAAATTCTGAAACACAACCCAAAGAGTAATTGATATGCCTGACCTTAACAAAATTATTGAAGACCTTTCAAGTTTGACAGTTGCAGAAGCAGCTGAACTTTCTAAACAATTAGAAGAAAAATGGGGAGTAACTCCAATGGCCGCAGCAGCTCCAGCAGCAGCAGGTGGCACAGAACCAGCTGAAGAAAAAGATGACTTTACTATAATGCTAGTCTCTGCAGGTGATAAAAAAATTAACGTTATTAAAGAAGTGAGAGCAGCTACTTCATTAGGATTAAAAGAAGCTAAAGATCTAGTAGAGGGAGCACCCAAAGAAGTAAAATCAGGTGTTAACAAAAAAGAAGCTGAAGAGATCAAAGCTAAGTTAGAAGCTGCAGGCGCTAAAGTAGAACTTAAATAAATTAATAAGAAAGAATTCAAATACTGATTATTTTAATCAGTATTAATAAATATAGATGCAATTATCTTTTACTGAGAAGAAGAACATTAGAAAAAGTTTTGGAAAACTAAAAGAGAGCTTATCAATACCAAATCTAATAGAAGTTCAGAAAAATTCTTATAAAGAATTAACAGAATTTAATGTAGACGCTACAGATTTAACAAAAGGTTTTGACAGAGTATTTAAAAGTATTTTTCCAATCGAAGATTTAAATGACAAAGCAACATTAGAATATGTTTCTTATAGACTAGAAAAACCAAAATTTGATGTTGAGGAATGTATTACAAGAGGACTTACATATTCATCAGCTTTAAAATGTACTTTAAGATTAGTTGTTTATGAAATAGATCAAGATAATAATACAAAAGACATTTTATCTGCCAAGGAACAAGAAGTGTACATGGGTGAAGTTCCAATGATGACAAATAGTGGAACATTCATTACCAATGGTGTTCAACGTGTTGTAGTAAACCAGATGCATAGAAGCCCTGGTGTTTTCTTTGACCATGACAAAGGTAAAACTCATGCAAGTGGTAAACTTCTATTTAATTGCCGTGTAATACCAAATAGAGGATCATGGTTAGATTTTGAATATGATGTTAAGGATTTCCTGTATTTCAAAATAGATAGAAAAAAGAAAATTTTTGCATCAACTTTACTTCTAGCATTAGGTTATACAAAAACTGAAATAGCTGATGAGTTCTATGAAAATGAACAATACACTTTTGATTCAAAATCAGAAAAATGGAAAACAAAATTTAATCCTGAAAATTATAAAGCCAAAAATTTTTCAGAAGAAGTAATTGATGCTAAAACTGGAAAAGTTGTAATAAAATTAGGGGATAAAATTAATTTTTTAAATGCAAAAAAATTAGCTAATGATGGACTTAAGGATATTTTAGTTTCAAGAGAATCTTTATTTGGTAAAATTTTACATAGAGATATCAAAGTTAATGATGAAGAAGAGGGAACATTTAAAATTGGTACTGAATTAAACGATACAATAATCCAAAAAATTTTAGATGCAAATATTCACACAATTCAGATTTCAGTTACAAACTCAATTAATAAAGGCCCTTATTTGCTTAGTACAATTTTGAATGACAAAAATAATTCAAAAGAGGAGGCAATAACTGAAGTTTATAAAATGTTAAGACCTGGAGAGCCACCAACAATAGAAATTGCTACTCAGATATTTAACAATTTATTTTTCAGCTCAGATAGATACGATTTGTCTGACGTAGGAAGAGTAAAAATGAATTCTAGATTAAATCAAGAATGTTCTGATAAAATTACAATACTAAGAAATGATGACATTATAGCGATTATTCATAAAATGTTAGATTTAAGAGATGGTAAAGATGAAGTTGATGACATTGACCACTTAGGAAATAGAAGAGTTCGTTCTGTAGGTGAGTTGGTTGAAAACCAAGCTCGTATCGGTGTTTATAGAATGGAAAGAGCAATCAAAGAAAAAATGACTACTTTAGACGTAGAGTCTGCAATGCCACAAGACTTAATCAATGCAAAACCTTTAACAGTTTCTTTAAAAGATTTTTTTGCAAGTTCACAACTTTCACAATTCATGGATCAAACAAATCCTCTTTCTGAAATAACACACAAAAGAAGAGTATCAGCATTAGGACCAGGTGGTCTTACTAGAGAGAGAGCAGGGTTTGAAGTTCGTGATGTTCATCCAACTCATTATGGTAGGATTTGTCCGATCGAAACTCCTGAAGGACCAAACATTGGTCTAATAAACAGTTTATCTACATATGCAAAAATTAATAAGTATGGTTTTATTGAAAGTCCATATAAAAAAGTTAAAGATGGAGTTGTGCAAGATAAAGTAGAATATCTTTCTGCTATGGAAGAAACCAAATATACTATTGCACAAGCAAATACTAAACTTGATAAGAATGGAAAAATTGTTGAAGACCTTGTTTCATGTAGACAAAATTTAAACTTTCTTTTATCAAAACCAGATACTATTGATTATATAGATGTTTCACCTAAACAGCTTGTATCAGTTGCAGCATCTTTAATTCCTTTCTTAGAAAACGATGATGCAAACAGAGCTCTTATGGGTTCAAACATGATGAGGCAGGCCGTTCCATTATTAAAACCAGAGTCACCACTTGTTGGAACAGGTATAGAAAGTGATGTTGCGTTAGACTCAGGTGTAACAATTGTTGCAAAAAGAGAGGGTATTGTTGATAAAATCGATGGAAAAAGAATTGTTATTAAAGTAACGGAAGAAACAGAATTTAGTGAGTCAGGAGTTGATATTTACAATCTTCAAAAATTTAAAAGATCAAATCAAAATACTTGTATCAATCAAAGACCGTTAGTTAGAGTAGGAGATAAAGTAAAATCAGGAGATATAATTGCAGATGGTCCATCAACAAAACTAGGTGAATTAGCATTAGGAAAAAATGTGACTGTAGCTTTTATGCCTTGGCAAGGTTACAATTTTGAAGATTCAATTTTAATTTCAGAAAGATGCGTAACAGATGATGTATTTACTTCTGTCCATATAGAAGAATATGAAATTATGGCAAGAGACACTAAACTTGGTGAAGAAGAAATTACAAGGGATATTCCAAACGTTAACGAAGAAGCTTTAAAAAACCTTGATGAGTCAGGTGTAGTTTACATTGGTGCAGAGGTAAATGCAGGTGATATTTTAGTTGGAAAAGTTACTCCTAAAGGAGACTCAGCATCAGGACCTGAGGAAAAATTACTAAGATCAATTTTTGGTGAAAAAGCTATTGATGTTACTGATACATCTTTAAGAATGTCTAGAGGAAGCAGTGGAACAATTGTAGATGTAAGAGTATTTAACAGACACGGTATTGAAAAAGATGAAAGATCAATAACTATTGAAAGAGCTGAAATAGAAGAAGTACAACAAGATAAATTAGTTGAAGAAGAAATTTTAGAGAGAAGCATCAAGCAAAGAGCAGGTCAAATTTTATCTGGAACATCATTAAGTAAAAAGGTTAAAGATTTAGCTGAAGGAACAAAACTTGATTTTGATGCTATAAGCAATCTTCCAATTAATGATGTTTTTAAAATTTCAAATGGAAATACAGCAAATGAAACAACTCTTTTACAATTAAAAGAACAGTATAATAAAGCAAAACAAGATATTACTGAAAGATTTGAAGACAAAGTTCTAAAAATTAGAAGTGGTGATGACTTACTTCCAAGTGTAATGAAAATGGTAAAAGTTTTTGTTGCAATCAAAAGAAGATTAAGACCTGGTGATAAAATGTCTGGAAGGCATGGAAACAAAGGAGTGGTTAGTAAAATTGTTCCAGTTGAAGATATGCCTTACCGTGAAGATGGCCGACCAGTCGACATAGTGCTAAATCCCCTTGGTGTTCCTAGTAGGATGAATGTAGGTCAGATTTTAGAAACCCATTTAGGTTGGGCTTGTAAAGAGTTTGGTGAGGAAGTTAAAAAATTGGTTAATGAAAATAGTAAAAAAATTGAAAAAACTGAAAAAATTGCAAGTTTTTTAAAATCTGTTTATGGAGAAGAAATTTTTAACGATAAAGTTGATAAATTAAGTAAAAATGAATTCAAAGATTTGTGTGAAAATTTACAAAATGGGATAGCGATTTCAACACCAGTATTTGATGGAGCAAAAGAAAAAAATGTAACCGAAATGCTTGAATTGGCAAAATTACCAGGTTCTGGACAAACATATTTATGGGATGGAAGAACAGGGGAACAATTTGATAGACCAGTAACAGTTGGAATTATCTACATGTTAAAACTTCATCATTTAGTTGAAGATAAAATTCACGCAAGATCAACTGGACCTTATAGTTTAGTTACTCAACAGCCACTTGGAGGTAAAGCTCAACTTGGTGGTCAAAGATTTGGTGAAATGGAGGTTTGGGCCTTAGAGGCATATGGAGCTTCATATACACTTCAGGAAATTTTAACTGTTAAGTCTGATGATGTGGCGGGTAGAGTTAAAGTTTACGAGACAATTGTTAAAGGTGAAGAGAACTTTGAGTCGGGTATACCGGAGTCCTTTAACGTATTAGTTAAAGAAATTAAATCATTAGCATTAAACGTGGAGCTTAATTAAATGAAAAAAGAATTAACTGATCTATTTAAAAATACTGAAATATCTGAAGCCCAGAATTTTAATAGTATTAAAATTTCTCTAGCTAGTCCTGAAAAAATTAAATCATGGACTTATGGTGAAATTAAAAAACCTGAAACAATAAACTATAGAACTTTCAGACCAGAAAAAGATGGTTTATTTTGTGCGAGAATCTTTGGTCCAATTAAAGATTACGAATGTTTGTGTGGAAAATACAAACGAATGAAATTTAGAGGAATTATTTGTGAGAAATGTGGTGTTGAGGTTACAAAATCGAATGTAAGAAGAGAAAGAATGGGCCATATTAATCTTGCTACACCTGTAGCACATATATGGTTTTTAAAATCACTACCTAGTAGAATTGCACTAGCTGTTGATATGAAACTTAAAGAAATAGAAAGAGTTCTTTACTTCGAGAATTTTATCGTCATAGAACCTGGTTTAACTGGTCTACAAAAAAATCAATTATTAAATGAAGAAGAATTAGCAAAATATCAAGATGAGTTTGGTGAAGAGTCGTTTACTGCAGGAATAGGTGCAGAAGCTGTTCTTGAGATGCTTAAGAATTTAGATTTAGAGCAAGAGAGAAAAACTTTAGCTAGCTTCATTAAAGAAACAAAATCAAAAGTTAATGAGGAAAGAGCTATTAAAAGATTAAAACTTGTAGAGTCATTTATTGAGACTGGCCAAAAACCAGAGTGGATGATTATGACAGTTGTTCCTGTGATTCCACCAGAATTGAGACCACTTGTTCCATTAGATGGGGGTAGATTTGCAACTTCTGATCTTAATGATCTTTATAGAAGAGTAATCAATAGGAATAATAGATTAAAAAGATTAATGGATCTTAAAGCTCCAGACATTATTGTTCGAAACGAAAAAAGAATGCTTCAAGAGTCTGTTGATGCATTATTTGACAACGGACGAAGAGGAAGAGTAATTACTGGTACTGGAAAAAGACCTCTTAAATCACTTGCTGAAATGCTTAAGGGTAAGCAAGGAAGATTCAGACAAAACTTATTAGGAAAACGAGTTGATTACTCTGGGAGATCTGTAATAGTTGTTGGTCCAGATTTAAAATTACATGAATGTGGTTTACCTAAAAAAATGGCTTTGGAATTATTTAAACCATTTTTGTATGCAAGATTAAATAAATTAGGTTTA
This sequence comes from uncultured Pelagibacteraceae bacterium, assembly GCA_902526595.1. GTDB lineage: Bacteria > Pseudomonadota > Alphaproteobacteria > Pelagibacterales > Pelagibacteraceae > Pelagibacter. The sequence continues at coordinate 39,697 of CABZLO010000007.1, forward strand.
GCCTCAACAATTAAACAAGCTAAAAAACTTGTTGAAAAAGAAACTAATGCAGTTTGGGATGCACTTGAGTTAATAGTAAGGGAACACCCAGTATTACTAAATAGAGCACCAACGCTTCATAGACTTGGTGTGCAAGCTTTTGAACCAAAATTAATTGAGGGAGATGCAATTGAACTTCACCCTTTAACATGTGCAGCATTTAATGCTGATTTTGATGGTGATCAGATGGCGGTACACGTACCTTTGAGTTTAGAAGCTCAGTTAGAGGCAAGAATTTTAATGCTATCAACTAATAACATTCTTTCACCTTCAAATGGTAAACCTATTATCGTTCCAAGTCAGGATATGATCTTAGGAATTTATTATCTTTCACAGGAGCCAGTTACTGACAAGCCAGCTGGGTACTTTGTTGACTCTGATCAAATTGAATTTGCATTATCTTCTGGCCAGATAAAGGTACACAGTACAATTATATCTAGATTTGAAACTGTTGATGATAAAGGAAATAAAAAATTCGAAAAATATACTTCAACTGCAGGAAGATTTTTACTAGCAAATTTATTACCAAAAAATAGTAATATAAAATTCTCTTTAATAGATAGATTGTTGCCTAAAAAAGTAGTTTCAGAAATTATTGATATTGTTTTTAGATTTTGTGGACAAAAAACTACAGTTATATTTTGTGATAAGTTAAAAGATTTAGGATTTAAGCATGCATTTAAAGCTGGGATATCATTTGGAAAAGATGATCTAGTAATTCCTGAGAGTAAAACTCAATTAATTGATGATACTAAAAAATTAATTGCTGACTATGAAACACAGTATGCAGAGGGATTAATTACAAGAGGTGAAAAGTATAACAAAGTTGTTGATGCTTGGTCCAAGTGTACAGATAAAGTAGCTGGTGAAATGATGAAGGGTATTTCTGCAACTGAGAAAACTTCAGAGGGATTAAAAATTAATTCGGTGTTCATGATGGCTGATAGTGGTGCAAGAGGTTCTGCTGCTCAAATGAAACAATTAGCTGGAATGCGTGGTCTGATTGCAAAACCATCAGGGGAAATTATTGAAAGTCCAATTATTTCTAATTTTAAAGAAGGTTTAACAGCTCTAGAATATTTTAATTCAACTCACGGAGCAAGAAAAGGTCTTGCTGATACTGCGCTTAAGACTGCTAGCTCTGGCTATTTAACAAGAAGACTTTGTGATGTTGCACAGGACTTAACAATAACAAAAGTTAAATGTGACAGCCCAGGATTTATTGAACTTTCTGAGATTTTAGAAGGTGGAAATGTTGTTGTTAGTTTATCTGAAAGAGCATTGGGAAGAGTAACAGCTGCAGATGTTAAAAACCCATTAAGCGGTGAAGTAATAATTAAAAAAGAAGAAATGATTGACGAAGCTGGCTGTGATAAAATTGATGCTGCTGGAGTAAAATCAATTAAAGTTTATTCAGTAATGACATGTAGTTCTAAAGAGGGTGTTTGCGCAACATGTTATGGTAGAGACTTATCTAGAGGCAAGATGGTCCATGTTGGTGAAGCTATTGGTATGATATCCGCACAATCTATTGGCGAACCAGGAACTCAGTTAACAATGAGAACTTTCCACGTTGGCGGTACAGCATCTGTAAAACAAGATTCTCAGATTGTCACAAAGAGTGAAGGAACTTTAAAGATTTTAAACTCAAATATTTTAGAAGACTCTAAGAAAAACTTAATTGTTATGGGAAGAAACACTCAACTTTCTATAGAAGATGATAAAGGAGTTCAAATAGCGGTTTATAAAGTTGCTTATGGTTCAAGATTATTTTTTAATAATGGAGATAAAGTTAAAGCAAATACAAAAATTTGTGAATGGGATCCATATACAACACCAGTTATAGCTGAGAAAAGCGGTGAAGCTAGTTTTGTTGATTTGATTGACGGTGTTTCTATTCAAGAAACTACGGATGACGCAACTGGAATATCTTCTAAATCAGTAATTGACTGGAGAGGTCAATCAAAAAGCACTGATTTGAAACCAAGAATTACTTTAAGAGATGAAAAAGGAAATGTAATTAAAAAAGCTGACGATAATGAAGCTAGATATTATTTAGTTCCAGATTCAATATTATCTATTAAAGATGGGCAAAAAGTTTTTGCAGGAGATGTTATTGCGAGATTACCTAAAGAGACCACTAAAACAAAAGATATTACTGGAGGTCTTCCAAGAGTTGCTGAACTATTTGAAGCAAGAAAAGCAAAAGATAGTGCAATTATTGCTGAAAATGATGGTCAAGTAGTTTTTGGTAAAGAGGTTAGAGGAAAACAAAGAGTTTCAATTGTACCAGAGGACGGAGCCGAACCTTCAAATTATTTAATACCAAAAGGTAAGCACATTAACTTTAACCCTGGTGAAAAAATTCAAAAAGGTGAATATCTTCTCGATGGTCAGCCATTACCACATGATATCTTGAGAATTCTGGGTATTAAAGAATTAACAGAATATTTCGTAAACCAAGTTCAAGAAGTTTATAGATTACAAGGTGTAATCATTAACGATAAGCATATTGAAACTATTTTAAGACAAATGTTGAAAAAAGTTGAGGTCAAAGTATCTGGAGATTCATCATATTTACCTGGAGAAATAATTGACAGAATTAAATTTGACAATGCTAATGAAAAATTAGTTGCAGATGGCAAAGATCCAGCAGTAGGTGAGAGAGTTTTAATGGGTATCACTAAGGCATCTTTACAAACTGAGTCGTTTATTTCTGCTGCATCTTTCCAAGAAACTACAAGAGTATTAACTGATGCAGCTATAAAAGGTAAAGTTGATCCATTAAATGGCCTTAAAGAAAATGTTATTGTTGGTAGATTAGTGCCTGCTGGTACTGGAAACATTAAAAATAAATGGAACAAAAAAGCTCTTGAAGACGATAATAACTTCTTATCTGAACAAGAAAAAATTGAGAGCCCAGAACCTGCTGAAACACAGGCAAATCAGTAAAAAAATCGCTTAATACTTGAACTTTTAGTTTGACAATGTTCAATTAATAAGTAATTTGGCGATGTTTTTGGTTGGAATGTAGTGCTTCTAACAGTGCTAAACGCTGCCACAAAATAACCTGTCAGTTATTTTCATCTAAAAATAAATTAATTAATTTTTTAAAATTTATGCCAACAATTAACCAATTGTTAAGAAAAAAAAGGGTAAAACAAGTATCGAGGAACAAAGTTCCTGCTTTACAGAAGCAACCTTTGAAGAGAGGTGTTTGTGTTAAAGTTTATACGACTACTCCAAAGAAGCCTAATTCTGCTTTAAGAAAAGTCGCAAGAGTAAGACTATCAAATGGTTTTGAAGTTACAGCTTATATTCCTGGTGAAGGCCATAATCTTCAAGAACACTCTGTAGTTCTAATTAGAGGTGGAAGGGTAAAAGATTTACCAGGTGTTAGGTATCATATTCTTAGAGGTAATCTTGATACACAAGGTGTTGCTAACAGAAAGCAAAGAAGATCTTTGTATGGAACAAAAAAAGGTAAGTAATGTCTAGAAAAAAAACCCAACCTAAAAAAAACGTTGTTCCAGATCCAAAATTTAACTCAACGATAATTCCAAAGCTAATAAATAATATTATGTATGACGGCAAAAGAGGTGTTGCTGCTAAAATAGTTTATGACGCAATTGATAAAATTAAAACTAAAAGTAAAGATGAGCCAATTAATATTTTTAATGAAGCTATCAATAACATTAAGCCAACTGTAGAAGTTAGATCAAGAAGGGTTGGTGGTGCAACTTATCAAGTACCAGTTGAGGTTAAAAGTAAAAGAGCACAAGCTTTAGCAATTAGATGGTTAGTAGATTCAGCAAGAAAAAGAAAAGATAAACATATGTCAGATAAAATTTTTAATGAGCTTTTTGATGCATATGAAAAAAAAGGAGCCGCAGTTAAAAAAAGAGAGGATGTTCATAAAATGGCAGAGTCAAATAAGGCTTTTGCACATTTTAGGTGGTAAAAAATTATGGCTAGAACTCATACTTTAGATAAATATAGAAATATTGGGATCATGGCCCACATAGATGCTGGTAAGACAACCACTACTGAAAGAGTTTTATATTACACAGGTAAAAGCCATAAAATCGGTGAAGTTCATGATGGTGCCGCAACAATGGATTGGATGGAGCAAGAGCAAGAGAGAGGAATTACAATTACTTCAGCAGCAACTACTTGTTTTTGGAATGATCATAGAATTAATATAATCGATACACCAGGTCACGTAGATTTTACAATCGAAGTTGAAAGATCACTTAAAGTTTTAGATGGAGCTGTTGCGGTATTTGATGGTGTAGCAGGTGTAGAGCCACAATCAGAAACTGTATGGAGACAAGCAGATAAATATAAAGTTCCTCGAATTTGTTTTGTTAACAAATTAGACAGAACTGGTGCTGATTTCTTTAGATGTGTTGATATGATTAAAGATAGATTAGGTGCAAAACCTTTAGTACTTCAGGTTCCTATAGGTGCAGAAGCTTCTTTAACAGGTGTTGTTGATTTAGTAAAAATGAAAGCACAAGTATGGAAAAACGAAGCTCTGGGAGCGGAATGGGAATATAAAGATATCCCAGATGATTTAAAAGAAATTTCAGAAAAATATAGAACAGAATTAGTTGAAACAGCTGTTGAGCAAGACGAAAAGCTTATGGAAGCTTATTTAAATGGAGATGAAATCAAAGACGAAGACTTAATTAAATGTATAAGAAGTGGAACTTTAAATTTTAGTTTTGTACCAGTTTTAACTGGTTCAGCATTTAAAAATAAAGGTGTACAGCCTTTACTTGATGCTGTTGTTCATTACTTACCAAGTCCTGTTGATATTGGTTCTATCAAAGGAACCAAATTAGGGTCTGAAGATGAGATGGAAATGAAATTTGATGACAATGTACCATTTTCAGCTCTAGCTTTTAAAGTTGCTAACGATCCATTTGTTGGTTCTTTAACTTTTATAAGAATTTATTCAGGAACAGTTAAAACTGGGACTGCTGTATTTAACTCATCAAAAGAAAAAGAGGAAAGAGTTGGGAGAATGCTTTTAATGCATGCTAACTCAAGAGAAGACATTAAAGAAGCCAATGCAGGCGATATAGTTGCTTTAGCTGGGTTAAAAAATACCATTACTGGCCATACTTTATGTGATGAGGAAAATTCTGTTTTACTTGAACCTATGGAATTTCCAGATCCAGTTATCGAAATTGCAGTAGAGCCAAAAACAAAAGCTGACCAAGAAAAAATGGGTGAAGCTTTAGGTAGATTAGCAAAAGAGGACCCATCATTTAGAGTAACTTCTGATGAAGAATCTGGTCAAACGATCATTAAAGGTATGGGCGAGCTACACTTAGACATTATTGTTGATAGAATGAAAAGAGAATTTAAAGTTGAAGCTAATGTCGGTGCTCCTCAAGTTGCATATAGAGAAACAATTGAAGCAGCTTCTGAGGTTGAATATACACACAAAAAACAAAGTGGTGGTGCAGGACAATTTGCAAAAGTTAAATTGTTAGTTGAGCCACAAGAAGCAGGCAAAGGAAGAGAAGTTGAAAGTAAAATTAAAGGTGGAGCAATTCCTAAAGAATTTATACCTGGTGTTGAAAAAGGAATTGAAACGATATCAGATGGAGGAATTTTAGCTGGTTTCCCAATGATTGATTACAAAGTAACAATTTTGGATGGACTTCATCACGATGTAGACTCTAGCGTATTAGCCTTTGAATTAGCGAGCAGAGCTTGTTTTAAGGAGGCATGTACCAAAGGTGGATTAAAATTATTAGAACCAGTGATGAGAGTTGAAGTAGTAACACCAGAGGATTATATGGGTGATGTTATAGGTGATCTAAATAGTAGAAGAGGTCAGATAAGCACTCAAGAGCAAAGAGGAAACGCAACTGTAATTACAGCAATGGTACCTTTAGCAAATATGTTTGGCTACATTAATAATTTAAGATCAATGTCACAAGGTAGAGCCCAATATTCTATGTTTTTTGATCATTATTCTAAAGTACCACAAAATGTACAGGACGAAGTAACTAAAAAGATTGCAGGGTAATTATGGAAAAACAGAATATTAGAATTAAACTTAGAGCCTACGATAACAAAGTATTAGATGCATCAACTGAAGAAATAGTTAATACAGTAAAAAGAACTGGCGCTACAATTAAGGGACCAATTCCTCTACCGACAAGGATAGAAAGATACACTGTACTAAGATCTCCCCATATTGATAAAAAAAGTAGAGAACAATTTGAGTCCAGAACACACAAAAGATTAATAGATATTATTGAACCAACACCACAAACAGTAGAAGCATTAATGAAATTAGACTTAGCTTCTGGTGTAGATGTGGAAATAAAAATATAATTATGAGTGAAATAGCTTTAATAGGTAAAAAAATTGGAATGACTAGAGAATTTTATAAATCTGGTCAGATCGTGCCAGTTACTGTTTTGAAAGTAGAGAAAGCAAGAGTTATTCAAGTTATTGAAGAAGAAAACCGTGGATACAAAGCAGTGCAGCTTGGATATGGTAAGATTAAAAATTCCAAGCTAAAAAAAGCTATGAAAGGTTTTTTTGCTAAAAAAAATACTGAAGCAAAGAAGAAATTGAAAGAATTTAGGGTAAATGACACCTCTGTATACAAAGAAGGTAATGAGTTCGGTTTGGAAATTTTCAAGGATACTAAATTCGTAGACACAAGATCAAAAACTATCGGTAAAGGTTTTGCAGGCGCTATGAAAAGACACAATTTTGGTGGTTTAAGAGCTAGTCACGGAGTATCTGTATCTCACAGAGCACATGGTTCAACAGGTCATAGCCAAGATCCAGGAAAAGTTTTCAAAGGTAAGAAAATGGCTGGGCATATGGGTGACAAATTAAGAACTATGCAAAATATTGAGATTATTAAAACAGATTTAGAAAATGAATTACTTTACCTCAAAGGATCAATACCAGGTTCAAAAAATACTGAAGTATTAGTTAAAGGTTCAGTTAAAAATATTAGTAAAATGACAATTGCAGAAAAATTAGCTGCTGCTGAACAAGCAAAGAAAACGCCTGATAAAAAGAAAAAATAATGAAATTAGATAAAATTAGCATAGATGGAAAAAAAGACAGTATTGAGGTCTTGGATAAAATTTTTTCAGCAAAAGTAAATAACAAACTTGTTAGCAGTGTACTTTATAAAACTAATGCAAATTATAAAGGAAGACATGCTAAGACAAAGCAACAAAACGAAGTTAGAGGGCCAACTTCTAAAATTTATGCTCAAAAAGGAACTGGTGGAGCTAGACACGCAAGTAGAAAAGCTCCGATTTTTGTTGGTGGTGGTATAGCACACGGACCAAAAGGTGAATTAGCCTATAAAAAAAGAAAATTAAATAAAAATGAAAAAAAATTGAGTGTAGCATCACTAATTACGGAAAAAAATAATAATAAGAATTTATTAATTTTAAACGACTTTAGTTCTGAAATTAAAAAAACTAAAGAAATGAGTTCAATAATTAATAAACTAGAAATTTCAAATTCACTAATAATACTAGATAAAAATTCTAAAGAAAAAATTGAAAAATCAGTAAGAAATATCCCAAACGTTAAAGTTACTGATGTCAATCATTTTAGTGCCTACGATATAATTAAATTTAAAAAAGTTGTATTTACAGAAAGTTCAGTAAAAGAACTAGAAAAGAGATATTCTTAAAATGGATAAAATACATTTATACGACAAAATTCTTTCACCAGTTGTTACAGAGAAATCAACAAATTTGTCTGAGTTAAACAAGATCACATTCAAAGTACCTGATGGTGCTAACAAAACAAATCTTAAAAAAAATATTGAAAAAATTTTTAAAGTAAATGTTACTAAAATTAATATTATAAATAGGCAAAATAGAACTAAAGTTACTAGAGGAAAAAAAGTAAAAGTTTCAGGATACAAAAAAGCAATAATTACACTTAAAAAAGGTCAAAGTATTGATCTAACAACAGGAATTTAATAAATGGCATTAAAAACTTTTAAACCGTACACAAAATCTACTAGAGGCACTATTTTGGTTGATAGAACTGGATTGTGGAAAGGTAAACCATTTAAATCTCTTGTGTCTCCCAAAAATACCATGAAGGGTAGAAATAATAACGGTCACATTACTTCAATAAATAGAGCAGGTGGTCATAAGAAAATGTACAGACAAGTTGATTTTTATAGAAAGAAATTTGACATGGAAGCTACAGTTGAAAGAGTAGAATATGATCCAAATAGATCATGCTATATTATGTTGGTTAAATTTGAAGATGGAACTCATTCGTATTTTCTTGCACCTCAAAAAATAAATATAGGTGATAAAATTGAAAGTGGATCAAAAAAAGAGATTAAAATTGGTAATTGTATGCCATTGCAAGATATTCCAGTTGGTATCAATATTCATAATGTTGAAATTCAGCCTGGTGGTGGTGGAAAAATTGCTAGATCTGCAGGTTCTTCTGTAACAATAAGTGGATTGGATGGAAATTACAGTTTGATTAAACTTGCTTCAGGTGAAGTAAGAAAAATTGACTCTAGAGCTTTAGCTACAATAGGAATTTTAAGTAATCCGGATCAAAAAAATATTAAAATTGGAAAAGCAGGTAGATCAAGATGGTTGGGAAGAAGACCACATACTAGGGGTGTTGTTAAAAACCCTGTAGATCACCCACATGGAGGTGGTGAAGGTAAATCTGCTGGTGGTAGACATCCTGTTTCGCCTACAGGCCAATCAGCCAAAGGATTAAAAACAAGAGATAACAAGAGAACAGATAAATTCATAGTTAAAAGAAGAAACAAAAGGAAGGATACTAAGTAATGGCTAGAGCAGTTTGGAAGGGACCTTTTGTAGAAGAAAGTTTAATAAAAAAAGTTGATAAATATAAAGATGACCCAAAAAAAATTCCTATTAAAACATGGTCTAGAAAGTCAACTATTTTACCAGATTTTGTGGGAGTTAGTTTTCAAATTTATAATGGAAAAAAGTTTATACCAATCACGGTATCAGAAGATATGGTTGGACATAAGCTGGGTGAATTTGCACCGACAAGAAGTTTTTTTGGTCATACGCCTGCAGATAAAAAAGCTAAACCTGCTACAGCAGAGAAGAAATAATTATGGGTAAAAAAAAGAAAATTGATAAAAATAACGATAAGACTGTAAAGTCCATCAACAATGGTGTGAGATCAAGTGTTAGAAAACTTAATCCAATACTTAGAAGTATTGTTGGAAAAAAAGTTGATGTAGCAATTAGAGATTTACAGTTTTCTGAAAAAAGAATTACAAGAGATATTAGAAAAACTATTAGTTCAGCAATTGCAAACGCAGAAAATAACTTTCAGTATGACATTGATAATTTAGTTGTGAAAGAGGCATATTGTGGAAAAAAAATAGTTATGAAAAGATTTAGACCACGTGCAAAAGGGCGAGCTGCTCCTATTTTAAAACCTTGGTCAACAGTTACAATAATATTATCAGAAACAAAACAATTGGAGAAACATGGGACAAAAAGTTAATCCTGTAGGTTTTAGGTTGGGTGTAAATAGAGGTTGGGACTCTGTTTGGTATGCTAAGAAAAAAGATTTTGGTAACTACTTAATCGAAGATTTTAAAATCCGTGAATATATAAAGAAAAACGTTATTAATTCTGGTGTATCTAAAGTTATGATTGAACGAACATCTAACAAATGTTACGTCACTATTTATACTTCTAGACCAGGTTTTGTGATTGGTAAAAAGGGAAGTGACATTGATAAAATAAAAAATAATTTATCAAAATTTACTACTAATGAAGTTAATTTAAATATTAAAGAAGTAAAAAAACCTGAGACTAATGCTTATCTTGTAGCAGAAAATATTGCACAACAACTTGTTAAAAGAATTTCATATAGGAGAGCGATGAAAAGAGCAATGCAATCTTGTATTAGATTAGGCGCCAAAGGTATCAAAGTATCTGTTAGTGGAAGATTAGGTGGAAATGAAATCGCAAGAACAGAGTGGTTGCGTGATGGAAGTATACCCTCACACACATTAAGAGCAGACATTGATTATGCTGAAGCAGAAGCATTAACCACTTATGGAATTATAGGTATTAAAGTTTGGATTTATAAAGGTGAGGTTTTTGCAAGAGAATTTAGCCAAGAAACAAACAAAGCAACACCACAAGAGGGCAAACAGTAATGTTACAACCAGTAAGAACTAAGTGGAGAAAAGCACACAAAGGTAGAATTCATGGTACCGCTACAAGAGCAAGTACTATCAATTATGGAGCCTATGCATTAAAAGCTTTGCAACCAGAGAGAGTGACTGGGAAACAAATTGAAGCTGCTAGGGTGGCTCTAACAAGACACATGAAAAGACAAGGTAGAGTTTGGACTAGAATTTTCCCAAATATACCAGTTTCTAAGAAACCGATTGAGGTGAGAATGGGAAAAGGAAAAGGATCACCAGAATATTTTGCTTGCAGAGTTAAACCTGGAAGAATTTTATTTGAGGTTGATGGAGTTTCAGAACAAATAGCAAAAGAGGCGTTATATAAAGCTTCAGCAAAATTACCAATTAAAACAAAAACAATTAAGAGATTTGCATAATGAAAAAGCAAGAAATAAAAAAATTATCAAAAGATGAAATTTTGAAAAATATCGAGAAACTTAAAAAAGATCTTTTTAATTTTAGATTTCAAAAAATGAATTCACAAATTACTAATCCAGCTAAAATTGGAGAGACAAGAAAAACAATAGCAAGACTAAAAACTATATTAAAAGGAAAAATAAATGCCTAAAAAAATATTATCAGGTGTAGTTATAAGTGATAAGCCAAACAAAACTGTTACAGTTATGGTTGAGAGAAAGTATTCACATCCTGTGCTTAAAAAAGTAATTAGGGTTAGAAAAAATTATAACGCCCATGATGAAAATAATAAATTCAAAACAGGTGATAAAGTATCAATAATTGAAAGTAAGCCTTTTTCAAAAAATAAAAAATTTCAAGTTATGGAGAATACAAAATAATGATTGGTGTACAGACAGAATTACAAGTTGCTGATAATACTGGTGCAAAAAGAATAGAGTGCATCAAAGTTCTTGGTGGATCTAAAAGAAGATATGCAAGTATCGGAGACACAATAGTTATTGCTGTTAAAGAAGCTATACCTAAAGGTAAAGTTAAAAAGGGTACAGTTCATAAGGCAGTTGTTGTTAGAGTTAAAAAAGGAATTCATAGAAATGATGGTTCAAAAGTAAAATTTGATAATAATGCAGCAGTTTTAGTAGATGACAAAGGTGAACCAGTTGGTACTAGAATTTTTGGTCCTGTCACAAGAGAATTAAGAAGCAGAGGTCAAATGAAGATAATCTCATTAGCTCCGGAGGTTTTATAAAATGATTAAAAAGGGTTTAAAAGTGAGAGTTTTGATTGGTAAAGATAGAAAAAAAGAGGGTGAAGTCATAGAAATTGATAGAGCAAATAATAGAGCAAAAGTAAAAGAAATTAATATGGTTAAAAAACATGTTAAAACAACTAAAGAGAAA
>CABZLO010000008.1 GCA_902526595.1 uncultured Pelagibacteraceae bacterium
GTAAGATTTATTTTTCAAAATAATTGTATTAAAAATTGCTTAACAAATAATATTTATGAAAATAGACTTTATATTTTATCATCAGCTGTAATATTAAGCTGTTATTTTTTATTTTCTAACTACATTTACAGAGAAATTTTCTTTTTAGGATTAATACCATGGATTCTTAAGCAAAGAGAAATCAATTCAAATGATAATTTTATAAACTTTTATTATTATATTCTTTGTGCCAAATTTACTATTGCTCTAATAATAACTTACATTATTAGAAGTGAACACCTCATTTTTATAAAACCAATTCTTACATTCATTAAACATGGTTTTGATTTTTATTTGATTGCAATAATTTTAACATTTTTCTTATCAGCAATTTTTTTTTACAAAAAAAAAAGAAATATTTAGGTACCACAAAACGTTTTATATTTTTCTTTTGATAATGGAGTAGGTGTTTGAAATTTTGAAATATCAACTTTAGGATCATAAGGGCTTTGAATAACTGACAATAATATATTCAAGGTTTTGTAATTATTTTTCTCTGCATCAGATAAAGCCTCTTCTACTTTATGATTTCTAGGAATGACTACTGGATTGACTTTTTTCATTAGCTCGAGTTGTTTTTCTTTGTCAGAATTATCTAAACTTGATCTATTTTTCCAAGCTATTAACCAGTCTTTGAAACTTTTATCTTCATATGTTTTTTCACTAACAGAAATTCCCATTAAAAAACAAAATGTATTTGTGTAATCTGCTTTATTTTTTTCCATCCAATTAAGTAAAGAATTAATAAGTTTTAAGTCATCTTTATTATCACCAATCAAACCAAGTTTAGATTTCATCATGTTCAACCATTTTTGTTCATAAATATTTTGAAAATTATCAATAATTTTAGTTGCAGTTTTAATAGCCTGTTCTTCGTCTTCATCAATTAGAGGAATTAAGCATTCAGCAAATCGAGCTAAATTCCATTTTGCAATTGCTGGCTGATTAGAAAATGCATATCTTCCAAATTTATCGATTGAACTAAAAACAGTTTTAGGATCATAGTAATCCATAAAAGCACAGGGTCCATAATCTATAGTTTCACCTGAAATTGCCATGTTATCAGTATTCATTACTCCATGAATAAATCCTACCCGCATCCAATTTACTATTAGCTGACATTGTTTCTGAATTACCAAATTTAACAAATCTACAGCTTTTGTTTTAGAGGATTTAATTTCTGGATAATGTCTATCAACTGTATAATCAAGTAACACTTTCAATTCATCAATATTTTGTTTTGCAGCGATGTATTGAAATGTTCCAACTCGAATATGACTAGAGGCAACTCTAGTTAATATTGCACCCTCTAATAAATTTTCCCTTACAACCTTTTCTCCAGTTTTAGTCACAGCAAGACTTCTAGTTGTAGGAATATTTAATGAGTTTATGGCCTCACTAATAATATATTCTCTTAGCATTGGGCCCAAAGCTGCACGACCATCACCGCCTCTTGAAAATGAAGTCCTACCAGATCCTTTGAATTGAATATCGTATCTTTTTTTTTGATTAGTTATATGCTCACCGATTAAAACTGCTCTTCCATCACCTAACATTGTAAAATGTCCAAATTGATGTCCTGCATAAGCTTGAGCTATTGAGCTAGTTCCTTCAGGCAGAATATTTCCTGCAAATAGAGCTGATAATTCATTTTTTTCGATTTTAGAAAAATCAAGCCCTAATTCCTTAGCTAAATTTTTGTTTAAGATAACCAACTCAGGTTTCAAAACTGAAACAGGTTTAATAATTTCCTTAAAAACTTTGGGTAATTTTGAATAAGAATTATCAAAATTCCATTTAATATAGTTTTTCACAGGTTTTATAGGTTCCAAATATTATTTAAAATTTCTTCTCTTCTACAAGCTTTTTTATATTCCAAATACCTTTGAAATTTTTTTACATAAAAATCTTGATGATAAACTTCAGCTTGGTAAAATTTATCAAAATTTCTTACGTAAGTGACGATTTCTTTATTAAATTTTTTCTCTAGTTCATTAACACTATTTTCTATGAGTTTTTTTTCCTCATTGTTTTGATAAAAAGCAACTGATCTATAGCTATATCCTTTATCACAAAATTGCCCATAAGGATCAAAGGGATCTATATTTTTCCAAAAAATATTTAGTAATTCTTTAAAAGAAATAATTTCTTTGTCATAGATAATTTCAACAACTTCAAAATGGCCAGTCTTACCATAAACTACTTCTTTGTATGTTGGGTTTTCTGTAGTGCCTCCAGAGTAACCTGAAATTACCTTGTATACTCCATTTAATTTTTCAAAGGACTCTTCCATGCACCAAAAACACCCACCAGCAAAATATGCTTTACTTTTTTGATTTGCCTCTGCAGCACTAATGAAGGATATGATAAAAGTTATGACAGTTAAAAATTTCATTTAATATCATAAACAAAAAAAAAGAATTTAGTCTATGATATTAAAGGTAGCTACCTCTTATAAACTACCTTCAATAAGTATTTGTGTAAGTTATTTTTTCTTATATTTAGCTGCTTCTTCTGATCCACCTGTTGCTGATCCTTTACTGTAGGAGTGAGCTCCCATCCCAGCTAACTGGCCATCTTTAACAATAAGATATTGATTTCTAATTTCACTACCTTCAAAGAAGCATTCTAAAATTTCTCTTACTCCATCAGCATACCTTGCTTGAGCAGATAATGAAGTTCCAGATGTGTGTGGTGTCATTCCATGATTTGGCATAGTTCTCCAGACATGATCATTTGGAGCTGGCTGTGGAAACCAAACGTCTCCCGCATAACCACTTAGTTGTCCACTTTTAAGAGCTTTTGCAATAGCCTCACGGTTACAAATTTTACCTCTAGCAGTATTAACAATGTATGCACCTTTTTTCATTTTACTTATCATTGCATCATCAAATAGGTTTTCAGTTTCTGGATGGAGAGGACAATTTATTGTCACTACATCACAGACTTTGACCATAGATTCTACAGACTCATGAAAAGTTAAATTTAATTCCTTTTCAACACTGTCAGGTAACTTATGTCTATCAAAGTAATGTAAATGTACATCAAAAGGTTTCATCTTTCTTAGTGCATCTAATCCAATACGACCTGCAGCAACTGTTCCGATATGCATACCTTCAACATCATAAGATCTTTGCACAGCGTCTGCTATATTCCAACCACCTTCATTAACTATCCTATGTTGATTGTGATAATCTCTGACCATTGAAACAATCATCATAACTATATGTTCTGCAACTGATCTTGAATTACAAAATGTAACTTCTACTACATCAATTTTGTTATCCATTGCTGCTTGTAAATCAACATGGTCTGATCCAATTCCAGCAGTAATAGCCATTTTTAAATTTTTTGCTTTTGCAATTCTCTCTTTTGTTAAATAGTAAGGAAAAAATGGTTGAGATATAACTATATCTGCATCAACGATATGTTTATCAGCTTCACATCCATCTCCATCTTTACTATTTGTTACAACAAATTCATGTCCATTAGTTTCTAAAAATTTTCTTAATCCCAATCCTCCTGAAACACATCCTAATAATTCACCTGGTGTGAAGTCTCTACCTTTTGGACTTGGTAAAGTCATTCCATCTGGATACTTTTCTAATTTAGGAAGATCGCTTAGTGGATAGGATTTTGGCATTCCTCCTTTAGGATCATCATATAATATACATAATATCTTCATTTACTCTCCTGTATGTAAAAACATTAATTTATTTTTGGCCATCTAACCTCATTTTTAAAGGGCTAGCAAACAAATTATTTCTTGGAGGGATAATTTTTTTTTAGGATTAATTTATTAATAATAATTGCAAAAATTATAATAATTATTGAACCAGATATCACAGGGGTAAGTATATAGTCTACTGACACACTACCCATTATGACTATTATAGGATTACCACCAGCTGGAGGATGAGTTACATTAAATAATATCATTAGACCAACACCAAAACCTACAGCCAAAGGGATAATTAAAAATAAAGGCAAAGATACAAAGTATAAAAAAAACATTCCTACAGCTGCAGTAAGAACGTGACCAAAGAAAACATTTTTTGGTTGCGCAAATGGACTTTCAGGATAACCATAAAGCAGCACCATTGAAGATCCAAAAGAAGCAATTAAAAATATTCCGTATTCAGTTTTGTAGGTTAAAAGAGTTAGTATCCCTATGGTTGCTATTGAAAATAAACCTGCAAAAAATGATTGTTTAATATTTCCCATAACTTATTTTGATATACTTTTTTTTAAAGCATTAAAAGGAAGAAGGATACATTCTTTTCTAGATATATTTTTTTTATCAAACAATTTACCTAAAAAAGACCATTTTTTTTTAATATTTTTTTGTTTTTTATTAAAAAAAGATTTTGCATAATCGCACAGTTCATTAATTTTATTTTTTTTCGAATTTATCAAGTTTTTTGACAATAAACTTGCAGTAGCCTGACAATAAACACATGATTTTCCCTGATAGCCAAAGTCAACTAGTTTTTCATCTTCAATTACTAACTTAATTTGAATTTCGTCACCACATAAAGGATTTTTAGATTTTGCAACATGAGTGTAGTTTTCGATATTTTTGTTATTTTTGGTATCCGAAGCAATCTCTAAAATTTTTAAATCCATATAAACTTTTAATTTTATTTAATATATATCACTGATTTTATATTTAGATTTAAACTATATTTTTGTTGTAGAAAATTCTATTTAGAATTAGATTTCGGCATATGATTGAGCTTAGAAGTCCCAAAATTGCTATTCCAGTTGTTTTATTTGCAGGATTACTGTGGTCATTTGGCCCCTTAGTTGTGAGATACATGGATAATCCACAATTAGTCCCATGGCAGTATATTTTTGGACGAGGTTTAACTATTTTTATTTTATTAAATCTTTATTTATTTTTTGAAGAAGGAAAAAATTTTTACAAAAATTATTTCAAAATAGGATTATCAGGTATGATAGGCGGCTCTGGTCTAGGTGTTGCAATGATCTCCTTTATTTATTCAATTACCAACACTAGTGCAGCGGTAACATTACTTTGTTTGGCCGCAATGCCTTTTTTTACAGCATTATTAGCTTTTTTATTTTTAAAAGAAAAAATTTCTTTAAATGTTTGGACTTCAATTATTATAGCAACTGCAGGTATACTAATTATGGCACTTGGTAATACCAGTGAAAAATCTTTAATAGGATTTGTATTTGGTCTTACGGCTTCGATTGGTTTCTCAGTTTTTTCAGTATCATTAAGGTGGAGAAAAGAAACTCCTAAATTTACAACAGTTGCTTTTGCAGGATTTTTTTGTGTTGTTTTTTCATCTATAGCAATCATTACAAATGATTTAGTATTTTTTTCATCAAGCTATAATGGAACTTTATTTTCTTTACACGGAACATTAGTTTGCTTTGGTTTAATTTTATATTCAATAGGCTCAAAAGCTATTCCAGCGGCAGAACTTACATTACTATCTTTAACTGAAGTAGTGGGTGGAATATTTTGGGTATGGCTACCATTATTTGGTATCAATGAGGTTCCTACAACAAACACAATCATTGGTGGTTTTTTTCTTTTTGTTTCAATAGTTTATTACAGTTTAATCATGAGATGGAATAAAAGATACATCGCTCTAAATTAATCTATGAGTAAAAATAACATTATTGTGAATAGTTGGAATGAATGGGATCCACTAAAACATGTAATTGTTGGAAGAGCAGATGGCACTTGTATTCCGGCCCCTGAGCCAGCACTTGATGCTAAAGTTCCTGAAGATAGTGATATGCGAGGCCAGTTTGGACCAAGAACTAAAGATACAGTTGATAAAGCCAATCAACTTTTAGATGATTTTTCAAATATACTTAAGAAAAGAGGAATTAAAGTTGATCGACCAACACCTTTAGATTTTAATCAAAAAACATCTACCCCTGATTGGGAAGCAGAGACCATGTTTGGCTGTATGCCACCAAGAGATGTTTTGTTGACTGTTGGTAATGAAATATTAGAAGCGACAATGAGCTATCGTTGTCGTTGGTTTGAATATTTATGTTACAGACCACTTCTACAAGATTATTACAATCAAGATCCAAATATGAGACATGAGTCTGCACCAAAACCTAGATTAACAGACCTTGATTATAGAAAAGATTACTTATCAGATAAAATTGGAGTTCAGAAAAGATTAGAATGGACAGAAAAAAAACATTTTGTAACAACAGAGGAAGAACCATTATTTGATGCAGCTGATGTATTGAGATTTGGAAAAGATTTAGTAGTACAACATGGTTTTACTACAAATCTAAAAGGTATTGATTGGTTAAAACGACATTATAAAAATCACAGAGTTCATGCAGTGAACTTTCCTGGTGATCCATACCCAATCCACATTGATGCAACCTTCACACCAATAAAAGAAGGTTTAATAATAAATAATCCTCAAAGAAGACTACCAAAAGAACAAAGAAAATTATTTGAAAATAATGGATGGGAAATAATTGATAGCGCACAACCAGCACACAACGAGCCGCCACCATTATGCTATTCATCAACTTGGTTATCTATGAATGTGTTAGTTTTAGATTCTAAAACTGTATGTGTTGAAAAAAGTGAGACTTATCAAGCAGAACAATTAAATAAACTTGGAATGGAAGTTGTACCAGTAGAGCTACGAGATGCTTATGCATTTGGAGGAGGACTTCATTGTTGTACTGCAGATGTATACCGAGAAGGTGAATTAAAGGATTATTTTCCTAAACAATAAGTCTCTAATTTGGATTTTGCTTTAAAAATTCTATATATTTTATAACTTCATCAAAATTTTCATCAGGGATATCTTTATAACTTGCATTAAATTTAGATTTTACACAAATAGCTACATGCGCATAAGCTTTCCTACCTTTTGGATGATTAGGATGATCAGGTAATTGCCCATTTAAATAATCGCCAGCTTCCTGAATAATTTTCCACAATTTAGTAGCATTAATTTTGTTCATAAAAATCAAAATTTATATAATGTCAATCTTATATGATATTTGTAAAAAATTTTAATTCAATCTCCAATCAGGAATGGAAAACAAGTGAGAAATATCCTGGAGTGAGATGGAAGTTTTTAGTTGATGAAGATATTGATGGAAGCAAAGGAATTTCTTGTGGTTTTGCGGAAGTTTTACCAGGTGGAAAATTAACTTTACATCATCATGCACCAGACGAAATTTATGTTGTAACCAATGGTTCTGCAACTTTAAACAAAGATGGTGAACTTGAAGAGATTAAAAAAGGGGATGTAGTTTATATTTCCAATAATGCTAAACATGCACTTAAAAATAACAGTGATGAAACATTTGGATTTTATTGGCTTTTCCCTACAGATCGATTTAAAGAAGTTGAATATTTTTCTGATGAGTAAAGTTTTTTAATTTAGAAAATGAACACTAAAAAGTTTTTTGTCATCAACCCAGGTTTTATCTAGTTTCCATCCAGCTTTATTAGCTAAGTTTTTGAAGGATTTAATCGTATATTTGTGAGAATTCTCTGTATGTATCTCTTCATTTTTTTTAATTAAATAATTTGAACCATTAATTCTAATACGATTTTTTTTTTTAGATTTTAGTCTCATCTCAATTCTTTTTTTTTGTTTATTATAAACTGCTAAATGTTCAAAGGAATTCAGATTTATATCTGCACCTAATTCAGTATTGATTCTTAGTAAAATATTTTTATTAAATTTTGCAGTTATCCCTTTTTTGTCATCATACGCTGTAATTAGAGTTGGGATATCTTTTACTAAATCAGCTCCAATAATAATTTTTTTTGCTTTAAATTTCGATTTTAACATTTTTAAAAATTTAACAGCATCCTTCTCTTCGAAATTTCCAATGGTTGATCCTGGAAAAAATATAATTATATTTTCAGATGAATTGATTTTAAAAGGTAGTTTATTATTTCTTGAAAAATCATATCCTTTAGGAGTAATATCTATTTTTGGGAATTTTTTTTTAAAACTTTGAGATATCTTGTTTATATAATCTTCTGAAATATCCAAAGGTATATATTTTTTGGGCTTATCTAAACTGCTGAGAAAAATAGCTATTTTCTTGAAGTCTCCAGCACCTGGTTCAATTAAAACTGCTTGCTTACCTATTTTATTAGCAATTTCAATTTTATTATCTTTTAAAATTTTTTTTTCAGTTCTTGTTGGGTAATATGTTTCTAACCTCGTTATTTGTTCAAAAAGTTTTGATCCACGAAAGTCATAAAACCATTTAGAACTCAACTCTTTATTTTTTTTACTTAAACCGAGACTAACTTCTTGTAAAAATGATTTCATTTTATACTTTTTATACTTTGCCTAACTAAAAGACGACTAATTGGCATTGAAAATCGCCCTTGTCTTTCATTATCTTTGCTCACTTTGGATATTGCGAGCATGTTGGATAGATTTTTAATCATTAATTTTCTTTTTTCTGGTTTTAAGATAAATGCTGCATAAAAAAATCCTGATGCAATTTCAGCTACTTTAGTAACTGGTCCTTCCATAGATACAACATTTGTTTCGATAGTCACACTTGCTTCTGGAAAAGCTTTATGTGCAAGATTACTTAGACTTTCAGATCCTCGTATCCTTGGATCACCTAAATCAATCTCTCCGTAACAAGGTATTTCTTCTTGAACATAACTATAAATTAAATCATGTACCTCTGCATATCCAGATGCCACATTCATTGGTCCATCAACTAATGCTGCAAACTGACCTTCTGAAGTTAAAACTCGTTTGATTTCATCTAAAACAGGAACTATTGGGTCCATTAATGTCAAAGCCCAATGACATAACACAATGTCTATAGAGTTATCATTGATTGCTGTCAAATTTTGTGCTTTTGACTCGATAAGATTAATCCCACTATTTTTAAGACGAGTCTTAGCTAGTACCAATTCTTCAGGGCACATGTCTATACCTTTTAAATTTAAATTTTTATTGCGATCAAATAAAATTTTTAATAACGGCCCTGACCCGCAGGCAAGATCTAATACACACAAACTCGCGTTATCAGGCACAACTTCACTTAGCCATTCATAACTATTACGTCCAGCTTCATCACGACAAGAACTTGCACATGCTTCAGTAAATCCAGTATTTTCTTGATGGATTGTTTTTAAATGATCAACTAAAGCATTACCATTAGGATGAAGATTACGAGCAAGACTTTTAGTCCAGATCGAATTTAATCTATTTTGATTATTTATGTTTTTCATGATTTGTCTTTTACTGGCCAACAAATTGGATTTAGTGGACTAGCAGCCAAGTTTCCTGGTTTGACATTTGGTACAAATTTCTGCCAGTCACCAGATACCATCGTTGGTGAATCAACTATTCTAGCTCCATCACGATAATAAGTATTGGCAAGAGCCACTCGACTACGATTAGTTCGGTTGCGTGAAGCGGTATGAAAATTTAAATTATGATGAAAGCTAACTTCGCCAAGCTCAAATGGAGTTTCATTCACAGTTACATTATTTTTTGAAAAAACATCTGAAACCCCACGGTCATATCCAGTACCAGTTTTTTTAAACTTAACTGCATTGACTAATTTGTGGACATCTAGCGGATAGGCGAAAGAGAGCGGTCCCATCTCAAGAGGAATTGGCTGTGCAGGTGCCCAAGCAGTAACTACGTCGTTGGTATCTAGAGGAAAATGATGATCATCGAAGTGCCAAGGGGTACGACCACAACCAGCTTGTTTAGCTAATACATTGTCATGATAAAGTCTAACAGCTGGTACTCCAAGAAGATCTGCTGAAATTTGCCCTAGACGAGGTGATAATACATAGGCACGAAGTAGTGCGTTATCAGGCCAAATCATTTCAAGACTAAGGAAACGGGCATATGCTCCTTTATCTGGATCAACTTTAAATTCTTTTTTTAATAAAATAATTAACTCAGATCTAAGTTTTAGCACGGCCCCAGGTGAAAAAACTTTTTTAAGTTTAATAAAACCATTTTTTTTAAAAAAATCAAGTTGATCATTAGTTAAATGGTAGGGCTTAGCTAATTCTGAGATAACTTCATCATCACTTGGTATTGTAATATCTGGTAAAGGATCGGCATTAATAATTTCATTTTCTTTATCGTTATTATCTGCGAGACTAACATACCAGTCCCACCAGGCCTGGTTATCCTTATCCCATGGTTTACTAATATCCGTAGCATCAGTTAGTTTAAAATTTAAATTGGTGTTAGATTTAGACATTTAGATTGTTCTTATAGTTTTATTTTTTTTTAGTAACAGCGCGTTTTGACATGTAATGATTGATTTATCTGAAAAAAGTTTAGTTTTTTGTTCCATTCATACAAAAATTCTCTCATTTAGCAAGTCTTAGTCCAGACATTTGCCATCTTTGATGAGGATAAAAGAAATTACGATATGATTTTCTCATTTGATCTTTAGGTGTAAGGCAAGAGCCTCCTTTCAACACCATTTGGTTGACCATAAATTTACCATTGTATTCGCTGATATCATCATTGTGATATTTAAACCCTGGATAAGGAGAGAAGTTTGAAGAAGTCCACTCCCATACGTGTCCCCAATGTTGATTTAAATCTGCACCATTTTTTTTTGAATATGGCTGATATAATTTATTTTCTAAAAAATTCCCTTGAATATTATCATTAAAAGCAACCTCCCATTCAAATTCTGTTGGAAGTCGTTTATTGTTCCATCTTGCAAAAGCGTCAGCTTCAAAGTAGCTAATATTACTTACAGGCGCATTGAGATCTATTTCTTTATTCCCATTTAAAGTGAAGTGAAACCATTTACCTTCTTTTTTTTTCCAATACAGAGGGGACTGCCAATTTTCCTGCTGGCATTTTGAAAATCCATCGGACAACCAATATTCACTTTTATTATAACCATCATTATCAATAAACTCGATCCATTCACTATTTGTAACTAATTTGTTTGATATTTCAAAAGGTAGGATTAAAACTTCATGTTTAGGTCGCTCACAATCGAAAGAGAAATTTTTATCATCTGTACCTACACTTTTAATAGCTTTTTCAAAACCAACCCATTCTTGTTTAATATTTTCACTTTCAATATCTTTTTTAGTTAGATCGTACTTGGGACAAGTAGGGTTGAAGCTTAAACCATGCTGTAGATCCGTTAACATTAATTCTTGATGTTGCATTTCATGGTGACAGCCAACTTCAATCATATCTAAATCGGAGTTACTTGATTGACATAACTCTGTAATTCTATTGTTTATAGTATGCCTATATTTTAGAACCTCTTCAATTCCTGGGCGTGAAATTATGTTTCGAAGTGATCTCGTGTATCTTGGACCTGCTTTGACATAATAAGAATTAAATAAATAATTATAATCCTCATTAAAATATTTATAATTGGATTTTATTTTACTTAAAACGAATTTTTCAAAAAACCAAGTAGTGTGAGCAAGATGCCATTTAATAGGCGAAGCATCTTCCATCGATTGTATATTCATGTCCTCTGGACTTAGATTTTCAATAATTTTAATCGACTTATTCCGTGTTTTCTCAAACAGGGTCTGAATATCGTTATTATTCATAAAATTACTTTATCAAAATAACAACAAAGCCAACATACTTCACTTTACAAAACGACGCTGATTATTAAACTTACTTATATTGTTGACCAGAATCCTCTATGTCTTTTGCAACAGTTTCTGAACTTATTTTTGTTGGCTCATCAATTGGCTCTGTAGTAGGGTTTAATTCAATACCTGCGGGCGTAATTGACTGAGGCATTGCAATGAATTGAGAGTCTGGATTTTCAACTGCTGGTCTAACTCTAGATCTATAAACACCATAAACTCCAATTAAAATATGAAAAAACATTAGAAAAATAAAAAAACCATTCAGACCTGCTATATCCATAAAAATTGAGCATAAAAATGGACCTCCAATTGCACCTAAGCCAAAAATAAATTGTAAACTTGCACCAGCTGCAACAAATTTTTCCTTAGGAATAAAATCATTTGTATGAGCAAGGATTAATGAGAACATTGGCAAACTACAAAAAGAAAATAAAATTAAAAAAAAATAAAACCAAAATTTACTTGTTCCTAAGCCTTCAGGTAAATACATTTGTGCTGATGAAAAATTTGCACATAATGCAAAAAAAGCAGCAGCGAAACTCACAAAAATAATTACTTTTCTTCTATCATACATGTCAGACAATTTTCCTATTGGCCACTGAGAAATTGCACCAGAAACAGCTAATAAAAACGTAACTAATGAAATATGAAAAATAGAAAAATTCATTCCTGCAGCATAAACAGCTAATAATGTGAATAATGCAGATTGTATCGTTCCATAAAGAAATGAACTCACCATTCCAAAAGGAGAAGAAATATAAACCTCTTGAATAGTCATAGTTTCTATTTTTTTAAATGTTGGCGGTTTTCTTTTAGTAAGTAAAATTGGTATTAATGCACCTGATGTTATTATTGATACCAATATAAAAGGTTCAAAATTTATTGGATTACTAAAGTTTAAAAAAAACATTCCTATCCCAATCGAACCATACAAAATCACCATATAGATTGATAAGACACTTCCTCTATTTTTATTACTGGCTCTATCATTTAACCAACTTTCAGCTACTGTATAAATAGAGACCATACTGATACCCGTGAGTACCCTTAAGAAAAACCAAACAAATGGATTAACAAATACCGCGTGAACTAAAATTACTAAAGATGCAATTGACGCAAAAGCTGCAAAAATTCTAATATGACCAACTCTTGATATTAATTTAGGGATAGTAATTGCGCCTATAAAATATCCAACAAAATAACCAGACATCATAAATCCAGTTGCAGTTAGACTAAATTCCTCTTTAACTGCTCGAACTCCTAGAAGTGACCCTTGAAAACCATAAGCAAGCATAATTGCTCCCATACCTAAAAATAATGCCCACGAATTTTTTAACACCTTGTTCATATAAATCGCTGTCTATTTCTGTTTTGTGGTCAAATCAAGTAAATTGTAATGCTACTATGATTTTTTTAGTTTGATAAAGGAGTGAATTGCTATCGTCAAAATGATGACAATACCCCCTTGAATTGTTTCGAGACTTGGCTGTTCTTTAATGACCATCCAAACCCAAATAGGCCCGACAATTGTTTCTAGCAAGAAGAATAAGTTAACCTCTTCTGCAGGTATAAATCTTGGAGCGATAGTCACCAAAACAAAAGGTATAGCAACACACATTACACACATTAAAGGTACTATTAAAAGGTCTTTTCCTACTAAAGAATAAGTTTCAATAAAGAAAATAGCAAATACTGCAACTAACAGCTTACCAATGACAGCAGCAGGTACTAAGTTCTTTGTTTTAGCAGATCTAATAGTCACCGCTCCAACTGCCAATCCTAAGGCGCAAATAAGTCCCAATAAATCGCCAAAAATATTTCCTAATTGCAAGGAGTCGTAAAATATATAGATTGCAGCAATAAAGGTCACTCCAATTGCTATCCAGGTTTTGCTGTCTGGCATCTCTTTTAAAAATATTGCCCCTAAAATTGCTGAAAGCATAGGAGCCATAGCAATCATCACTAATGTATTAGCTACATTAGTATTTTGAATAGAAATAACAAAAGCAATATTAGTTATAGAAAATGTTATTATATAAATTATTCCATGATGACCAGTAGTAAAAAGCATTTTAAAAAAATTTGCTTTATAAATAAGTAGCATCCCAACTAACACAGTAAAAAAAGGAATTATCCCTCTGTAAAAAACTAAACTCCAAGTATCTACACTAGCCAATCTTATGAACAAACTATCAGGAGTGATAAACATCACAGCAACAAAGGCTAACAAAGAACCTTTTTGCTGGTCATTTAAAGTTTTCACGCCTTAAGTTCTCTCCAAAAAATTTTAGCAAGATTTATACCTGATAAATCGAAATGAGTTTTTAATCCAGTTGGAGAGGTTACATTAATATCTCCATTCAGTTTTTTATCAATAAAGTCTATTCCTGCAAAAAAAATATTTTCTTTTTTTAAATCTTTAGCAATTAGCTTAGATATCTTATTTTCATGCTTACTAAGTTTAATATTTATAGGTATTGCACCTTTAGACATGTTACTCAAAATTGAACCTTTTTTGGGAACTCTTGAGATTGCACCACAGACCTTACCATTAATTATAAAAACTCTTTTGTCACCTTTGCTAATTTTAGGTAAAAATTTTTGTAACATTATATGATCATGTTTTTTAATAAAACTATTGATTAGTTTTGAGTCAAATTTGTTTAATAAATGTATATCGTTTCCACTATAACTGTGAATTGGTTTTAAAATAACACTACTATTTTTTTTGAAAAATTTTTTTATTTCATCAATATTTTTAGTAAAAATAGTACTTGGCATATATTTTTGATACTTAGCTGAGTATAATTTTTCAGAGACATTTCTAATAGAAGTGGGATTATTAAGTATTTTTACCTTATTTCTAATGGTGTCTAAAATGTATGTAGTTGAAATATATTCAAGATTAAATGGAGGATCTTGGCGGATAAGTATAAATTTACATTTAGTAAGGTCTAAACTACATTTTTTTAATATTTTAAAAAATTTTTTTTGTGTGTAATTAAATTTAATAAAAAAACCTTTTGCAATTACTTTTGACTTGATAATTGAAAGATCTTTTGGCTCATAATAGAATATTTTATAATTCTTATTTTGAATTTCATTACCCAAAAATATACTTGTATCTGAAACAGGATTTAATTTTGAAGGATGGTTTCCTTGAATAGCAACAATTTTATTTATCATATAATTTATCTAAATTTTCATTTTCTGAAAATTTACTAATCATATGATCTGCGTTTGTTGTCTTATTATCAATTACTTTTTGTAAGTGACTTAAAAAAATTGTTTCGTTGTTTCCTTTTCTGCTTAAAATATCTCTATTTTCCAAACCTTTTTTTGATAAATTTAATAGTGTGGATGACCAGTAAAGAAGATCTTTGCCCATTAATTGAGTATTAAATCCTTTTTTTGGTGCTTCTAAATATGCATTAATAACCTTATCTGTTTCCCACTTAGAAATAACATCATAAACTTCCTCTAGATTGCCATAAAGCATTCCAATATTAAATGCAGGTCCAGCACACAAGCAATCCCAACCACAAGTATCCATAGACCTAAGCTCAACATATTTTTTTAACCTATTCTCGGTAAATATTGTACTTAAATGTGTTGTAAGATCACTCTCTGAAGGTAAGCGGTTATTAATTTCTGAAATTTTACCCTCCATAAAATCTCTAAAAATATATTTTCTCCCAGAAATATATTCATCTTTATCTTGAATAAATAAAACAGGAAAATCCATTGTAAATTCTGCATATTTTTCAAAATTTAAATTTTCAAAAAACAATTTTGGTAGTCCTCCTCTTGAAGTATTCTGCCAAACTTTTGATCGGTACGATAAATAATTACTATTTTTCTTTTCAACTATTGAAGAATTAGCAAATAAAGCAATAGAAATGGGTACAATTGAATTTATAACTTTAAATTTTTTAACAAAATCTTCCTCAGAACTATAATCTATATTTAATTGTGTCCCACAGGTTCGATACATCATATCTAAACTTAATTCACCACCGAAAGGCATATCTTGAGTCATTAGTTTATATCTCTGCTTAGGATTATTTGGGATCTCTTCTAATTTCGAAATAGGATCAAAACCAGCACTGACAATTTCAATGTCTAATTTTTTTGTGACTTGCTTTAGTTCAAATAAATAATCTTGAGATTCTGAACAAGCCTCATGTATATGGTTAAGTTTATCTCCTGATAATTCAATTTGATTACCGGGCTCAAGAGTAATGTTTTTTCCTCCTTTATTAAGTGCAATAATATTTTCTTTTTCAAAAACTGGGTTCCATCCAAACTCCAATAATGCATTGAACATTTCTTTAATTTTAGAATAATCCACTCGTTTATTATTTTTCTTATTAAATAAAAACTTTTCATGCTCAATTCCAATTTTAAAATCTTTATTCTGTTTTATTCCAGATTTAAAATATGCAATTATTTTTTCTTTATTATCAATCATGCTTATTTAGATAGTATCTTTTATTTTTTTTTAAAGAACTCTTTTTATCTTACTAGTTGTTCGAGGCAGTACTTAACAAAGATAATTGTGTTATTTTGCTATCTCCTAGTTCGTCAACTGGTTTAACTGGATAATCTCCCGTAAAATAATGATCTGTTAATTGAGGGTAAGTGTCATTTCGCTTATCAAAACCAATAGCTCTATATAATCCATCAATAGACAAAAATTTTAATGATTTAGCACCTATATACTCGCAAATTTCATCATTCGTTTTATTTGCAGCTAATAATTCTTTTTTAGTTGGAGTATCCACACCATAAAAATCAGGATATCTAATTTCAGGACACGCTATTCTAACGTGAACCTCTTTTGCACCTGCATCGTATAACATTTTTACTATTTTATGAGAAGTAGTTCCTCTAACAAGCGAGTCATCAATTAAAATAATTTTTTTATTTTTAATAGTAGTTTGATTTGCATTTAATTTAAGCTTAACACCTAAGCTTCTAATTTTTTGGCTTGGTTCTATAAAGGTTCGACCCACGTAATGGTTTCTTATCAAACCATGTTCAAAGTTCATTTTAATCTTTTGAGAAAAACCTAGCGCTGCCGCATTACCAGAGTCTGGAACTGGTACTACGATATCAGCATCAATATCGTTTTCTTTTGCAAGTTCTTTTCCTAAATTTTTTCGATGTTCATAAGCAGTCTTATTATCTATTAAGCTATCAGGTCTTGCAAAATAGATATATTCAAAAATACAAGGTCTTACTTTTCTAGGTGGAAAAGGTTTGATGCTAGTAAGTTGATTATTTTCAATTAATACAATTTCACCATTTTCAACTTCTCTTACAAAATTTGCACCAATAATATCTAATGCACAGGTTTCAGATGCTAAAACATAACTACTTCCCAATTTTCCAATTAATAAAGGTCTAATGCCATATGGATCTCTTACTCCAATAAGAGAGTTTTGAGTAAGCATTACTAAAGCATAACCTCCTTGAATCTGAAAAATTGCATCAATTACTTTATCGATAGTTTTCGATCTTTTAGATTTTGCAATTAATTGTACAATAGTTTCAGTATCCGAAGTGGTGTAGAAAATAGCTCCATCTTCAACTAGTTTTTTTCTCAAAGAAATTGAATTAGTCAAATTTCCATTATGAGAAACTCCAATCC
Source organism: uncultured Pelagibacteraceae bacterium (assembly GCA_902526595.1). Lineage (GTDB taxonomy): Bacteria > Pseudomonadota > Alphaproteobacteria > Pelagibacterales > Pelagibacteraceae > Pelagibacter. The sequence continues at coordinate 17,316 of CABZLO010000008.1, forward strand.
CCCCTGCATTTGTGTCAGCAAAAAAAGGTTGGATATTTCTTAAAGTATTATTACCAGTTGTACTGTATCGATTATGACCTATGGCGTAATTACCTTTTAAATTATTTAAAACTTTTTCTTTATTAAAATTGTCTCCAACTAAACCAAATCGCTTTTCAGAATAATATTTCTCACCATCAAAACTAACTATTCCACAACCTTCTTGTCCTCGATGTTGTAAGGCGTGTAATCCGAGTGCAGTTAAAGCGGAGGCGTCTTTAGCATTACTAATACCAAACACTCCACATTCTTCTTTTAATTTTGGATCAAAGTTCTTCAATTTTTTCTCTAGACTCTTGATATGTTTTTTCATTAGGAAATTCTTTAATCAGATAATTACTACCTTTTTCTAAATATGGAAAGGCGTATGATTTGTCTATATTTATTGGCCATTTATCGTAATTATAAACGATATGAACACCTGAAAAAATACAAATGGAAATTATATAAGCTTTTATAAAGCCAAAAAAGAATCCAAACGTTGTATCTAATCCACCTATCCCAGTATATCTAAAAGCTTTACTAATACCTTTATTAACCAACAATACTAAAAAAATAACTACAATAAAAATTGTTATACCAAGACCAACGTCCAATACATACTCATTATCAATAATGTCTTTTACATATGGTTTAACTCTCGGAAATAGAATTAGAGTTATCACATAGGCCAAAAGCCACTTTGCCATGGATAGAATACTTAATATAAAACCTTTTTTATAACAACTGATCAAAGACCAAATAGTGATGGCCAAGTATGTCAAATCTATAATGGAAGTTGTTTTGTAAAAATCTGATAAAGTTTCCAACATTAAGCTGATTTACCAAAAGGTTTGACAATCAAGATCAACGCAGGCAGTAAAGTTAATACTGAGATCATAGCTAGCAACATTGCCAAACCTGTAAACATACCAAAATAAATTGTAGGGATAAACTTAGACAAAACTAAAATTGAAAATCCAAAAACAATTGTGATTGAAGTATTTAAAATTGCAACACCTACTGTAGAGTGACATAATTTTACTGTTTTGTTATAATCTTTAATCTTATTGAACTCCTCTTTAAATCGATAAATATAATGGATACTATTGTCTACTGCTATACCAATAGTAATTGCAGCAATGGTAATAGTCATCATATCTAAAGGAATTTCTAGCAAACCTATAATTCCAAGTATGAAAAATGCAGCAATGAAATTTGGTACCACACCTATTAAAGATAATTTTGTATTTCTGAATAGAATTAAAAACATTGTAAAAATCCCAATCATTACCAATCCTAAAGTAAGTATTTGTGATTTGAATAAGCTTTGTAATAAATTATTAAATAAAATTAGTACCCCAGCAAGTTGATATTCACTTTCTTCAAGTCCAATCTTATCTTTAAGATCAAAATTTATTTTATTAATCAAATCGTTCCTTCTTAAATTTTCTTGAGAGTCTATTATTCTTAAACTAATCCTTGCTTCATCATTTTCTATTGAAAGATATGGATCAATAATTTCTGTTTTAATACTTTCAGGTATTTTAGAGTAAAGCACACCCATTTCTAATGTACCTAGAGATTTATTATTATTTAATTGAGTTGCCACATCAATAATTGATGAAAAAGACAAAACTTTTCCAATTTCAGGAAGACTGTCTAAGTAATTATGAACAGATGAAATTTTATCAATTTTATCTTTAGTAAACCAATATTTGTCGTCATTCTTATCATTTTCATCTCCCCAGTCCTCAAACTCATCATCTTCAGCTGATTTTTTTTCTTTTTCTTTCTTAGGAAACTTTATAATTACCTCTAATGGAGTTGTACCTCCAAGTTCTTCATCTATAAGTTTCATGCCTTTATAGATTTCAGTATTTTTGTTAAAATAATTAATAAAGCTGTTTTCAACCTCCAGCTTGCTAATACCAAGAATACTTAAAATAATTACAATTCCTGTCACTGAAAAAATTAAATTTTTTTTACTTATAGAAAGTAATCCTAGATAAGTGGTGAATTTAGAATCTTGTTCCTTTTTAAGTGAAATATTATCTGAAGGAGTAAAACTTAAAAAAGTTGGGATTAAAGTGAAGGTAATTATAAATGAAGTAATTAGACCAAAAGTCATCATCCATCCAAAGTCAATAATAGGTTTAATTTCACTAAAGATTAAAGATAAAAATGCTAATATAGTAGTCAATGCGGTATATAAAATTGGCCAAAACATTTTTCTGGTGGTTAAAGAAATGATTTCTAAATTATTTTTAGAAGGGAAGTTTTTTTTAAGCTGTAAAAATCTCGTACTCATGTGAATGTTCATTGCCATTGTTAAAATTAACATCAAAGCAATGAAGTTTGACGAAATAACAGTGACTTTCCATCCCAGTAGTCCAAGTAATCCAGTCATTATCACGACTGAAGCTATACAACTGCTAATCGGAACTATTATCCAGATAAGTTTCTTAAAAACAAACCATAGGGTTGCAATAATAAATAATAAAACACCTATTCCAAAAACCACAATGTCGCTTTTAATAAAGGTCATCATGTCATCAGCAATCATTGGTATGCCACCTAAATAAATCTTACCTACATCGCTATAGCTCTGGATGACTTGTCTGATCTCTAATATATTTTGATGATTTTGTTTTTTGATTTTATCTTTATAATTTTCTATTTCCTCTTTTGATTTATTTTCAATGTTTTCAAGTTTTTGAGATTGTTTAATATATACAATTATACCACTTGTTTTACCATCTTCGCTAATAACAAAGTTTCTAAATACAGGACTATTAAGAATTTCTTTAAATCCTCTATCTTTGTCAACATCTTCGTCTTTTAAAGTTTTAAAACTTTCTAATCTTTCTTGAAGTGGAGCATCAGAATTACTTAACAATGGTATATCCAAGAGAGTTACAACACTATGAACCCAATTCAAACTTTGAATTTTATATTTTAAACTCAGTAAATTATTAATTGATGTATCAGTGACCATCCCCTCATTAGGTGAATAGGTAAGTATTAAAAAATCTCTAGATCCGTATCTTTCAGAAATTTCTTTTAGATAGGCTAAATCTGGATCGCCATCGATCAATAATGTCTCTGAGGATGCATCTAATCTAAAATCTTTTGCATAATAACCAAAACTTAAGATAGTGATTATTAGTAATACAAGTATTGCTTTAGGATTCTTTAGAAGAATGTTTTGATACATATGAGCCAACATTAGCTCTTTTATATTGGAAATTAATTAGTTTGAGTATCTTTAAATTTTGTAAATCTTTCTTCAAATTCAAGAGTTACGTTACCTATTGGACCGTGTCTTTGTTTCCCAATAATAAGTTGAGCAAGATGTGCGACTTCATTCATTTTTGCTTGCCATTCAGCATGTTCAACTGTGGCTGCCCTTGGCTCTTTTCTTTGTAAATAATATGCTTCTCTATAGACAAACATAACAACGTCAGCATCTTGTTCAATTGAACCTGATTCTCTTAAATCTGATAAAAGTGGTTTGTTGTCGTCTCTTTGCTCAACTTGTCTAGATAATTGAGACAGAGCTACTACTGGAACAGAAAGTTCTTTGGCAATTGCTTTTAGACCTTGGGTAATTTGTGAGATTTCTTGTACCCTTCCATCTTTGTTAAACGTAGTACCTCTCATTAGCTGAATATAATCAACTACAATCAGATCAAGACCAAATAGTCTTTTGATACGCCTTGCTCTATTACTCAAGGCAGCAATTGTAATTGCTGGTGTTTCATCAATATAAAGCGGAAGTTCAGAAATATTTTTTGAAGTTTCTAAAAATTTATCAAATTGATCATCAGAAATTCTTCCTCTTCTAATATCATTTGAGCTAATTCTTGCTTGTTCTGAAATTATTCTAGTTGAAAGTTGTTCAGATGACATCTCGAGTGAAAAAAATGCTATAGATGATTTTTTTCCACTATCTTGTAATTTTTGTGCTGCATTAAATGCAATATTTGTTGCAAGTGAGGTTTTACCCATTGAAGGCCTTCCTGCTATAATGATTAAGTCAGATTTATGTAATCCCCCCAGTTTATCATCTAAGTCTCTAAGACCAGTTGGAACACCAACAATTCCTTCTTCATTTTTAAAAGCAGCAGATGCCATCTCGATGGTCTGCTTCATTGCTTCATCAAACTTTACCAAAGAAGAGTTAAAAGATCCTTTTTCAGCTAAATCAAATAATAGTCTTTCTGAATTTTCTATAATATTTTGTCCATTGGTATCAAGGTCATTTAATTTTGCACTATCAATAGTTTGCTCAGAGATTTTTATTAATTCTCTTCGAACAAACATATCGTAAATAATTTTAGAATACTCTACAGCCTGTCTAACAGATGTAGAAAATTTAGTAATCTTAACTAAGTACTCTGGAACATTTAAATCATCTTTTTCATCTTCAAAATAATTCTTTAAAGTAATTGGATTTGCTAGCATTCCTTTATAAATAAGGCTCGCTATTGCTTCAAAAATCTTTTGGTGCATAGGGTCATAGAAATTTATACTAGAAATTATTGTACCTATCTCATCAAATATATCATTGCTAACAAGAATAGATCCTATTACAGCTTGTTCAGCTTCAATATTGTTTGGTAGTTCTTTGAATTGGTTTTTAACTAGGCTTAAATTATTTTCCATACTTATAATTTACATGAAAAAATTATTTATAAAATTCTTAATTATTACTGGGGAAAAAAATGTATAATTATTGAATTGTTTCTGCAGAAGAAACATTTATAGAGATTTTTGCGTCAACTTCTGAGTGTAGAGAAATTTTAACTTTAAACTTTCCTAGCGCTTTGATCTCTTCGACAGGTTGTATCATTGACGGCTTAATTTCTATCTTATTTTCGTCTTGAATAAGTTTAGCAATTTCAGTTGGTTTAACTGAACCATATAATTCTTTATTTTCTGTACTTAATTTTTTAACTGAATATTCTTTCCCATTAATTTGGTCAGCTATTTTAGAAGCCTCTTTTTTCTTTTCGTTATCTTTTTTGGATAAATCAGTTTTGATTTTTTCAACTTCTTTAATATTTTCTTTTGAAGCGTAAAGTGCCTTTTTATTAGCTATGAGATAGTTTCTTGCAAAACCTCTCTTAACATCTATCACCTCACCAATAGATCCAATTCTTTTAACGTTTTCTAGTAAAATTACTTTCATTTATATAAGTGCTAAATTTCTAGCTCTTTTAATTGATAAAGATAATTCTCTTTGTTTTTTTTGAGAAACATTAGTTATTCTTGATGGTAAAATTTTTCCATTTTCAGACATGTACTTTTTTAATAGTTTAATATTTTTATAGTCAACCTGCGGGGCACCTTTTATTGAAAGTGGACAACTTTTTTTGAATTTATATTTGTTTGGTTGAAAAATACTTAATTTTGCAAAATTACTTTGTTTACTTTTTTTATTTCCACTTTGTCTTTTAGGCATTAGTTTTTAACACTCTCTTTTTTTTCATTATTTTCTTTAGTACCAAAATAAACTGTATTTAAATCAAACTTTTTTACTTTTATTGTCAAATACCTTAATAATTTCTTATCTATTGATTCATTTTTCTCTAAATCATCAATAACTTTTCCGTTACCTTTGATTTTAAAATGAATATAGCTGCCTTTTCTATTTTTTTTTATTAAATACGACAGGTTTAATAAACCCCAATTTTCAGTCTTTACTACTTCACCATCGTTTTTTTCAATAATTTTAGAATATTTTTCAGTTAATTGCTTTAATTCACTCGGTGAAGTATCTTGTCTAGCAATAATAGTATGTTCGTATAAATTCATTTAAGTTCTTTAATAAAAAATGAGGATATACTATTATAAAAGTTCAATTACAATAGTTAAAAAGGCAAATTAATTAGTTTTTTTTTATATGTTTTCAGTAATTTTCCCTGGCCAAGGTTCCCAATTAGTGGGAATGGGAAAGGAATTATATGACAAATTTGATATTGTTAAAAATTTGTTTAAGCAAGCAGATCAAACACTAAATTTTTCAATTTCTAAATTAATTTTAGAAGGTCCAAAAGATCAGTTAGATTTAACAATTAATACCCAACCAGCAATATTTTTAATCAGTTATTCAATATTCAACATAGTTAAAAAAGAATTCAACTTAAATTTAAACAAAGCCAAATATTTCGCTGGACATTCTTTGGGTGAATATTCAGCTTTGTCATGTGCTGGATATTTGAATTTTTCAGAGACTTTAAAAATCTTGAGAATCAGAGGAGAAGCTATGCAAAACTCAGTTCCAAAAGGGCAAGGAGGCATGGTTGCTGTATTGGGCTCTAAAATTGATGTAATTGAAAAAATTTTAACAGACAACAAAAAAAAATTTAATGCTCAAATTGCAAATGATAACTCAGAAGGTCAAATGGTTTTGAGTGGAAAAACAGACGACTTAGAAAAGTTAATTCAAATTTTAAAGGAAAATTCTATTAAAAACATTAAACTTCCAGTTAGTGCTCCTTTTCATTGCGATTTAATGAGTAATGCAACTAAAATTATGACAGATGAGTTAAATAAACTTAATTTTAAAAATGGGCAAAATAAACTAATTTCAAATGTGACAGCTCAGGAAATTAAAGATCTAGATGAATTAAAAACACTGTTAATTAAACAAATAGAGAATAGAGTGAGATGGAGAGAAAGTGTGATTAATATGTTACAAAATAATGTAAATCATTTTATAGAAATTGGACCAGGAAAGGTTTTGTCAGGTTTAGTAAAAAGAATTAATAGAGATGTTAAAATAGATACTATAAATAGCCTTAATGATATTGAGAGTATAAAAGTATGACAAATTTAAAAGACAAAAATATTATTGTAACAGGTGCCTCAGGAGGTATTGGAAATTCGATAATTAAAAAATTATACCAAGCTGAAGCAAATATTTTAGCTTCCGGTACAAGAATTGAAAAACTTGATCAGTTAAAAGGTCAATATGAAAATATAAAAATATTGAAGTTTGATATTTCTCAAAGTGGTAAAATTGAGGAATTTATAGAAAGTGCTACAAAAGAACTTGGTGGGAATTTAGATTGTGTTATTAATAATGCAGGCGTTACTCAAGATAGCCTTGCAATAAGAATGAGTTTAGATGAATGGCAAAAAGTAATAAATATCAATTTAACATCAACATTTTTAATTAGTAAATTTGCAATTAAAAAAATGCTTAAGTATAAGTCAGGCAAGATTGTTAATATTACATCTGTTGTTGGTCATACTGGAAATTTAGGTCAGACTAATTATACTGCATCCAAAGCTGGTATAATTGCAATGTCAAAGAGTTTGGCTATTGAGTATGCAAAAAAAAATATAAACATAAATTGTATTTCGCCAGGCTTTATTAAAACAGCAATGACTGACAAACTAGATGATAAATTTAAAGAGGCTATAATATCAAAAATTCCTTCAGGGCGTCTTGGAGACCCAAAAGATATTGCCAATGCAGTACTATTTTTGTGCTCAAATCAATCTGATTATATAAATGGAGAGACCTTGCATGTTAATGGTGGAATGTATATGGCTTGACAAAAGAAGTTTTTAAACTATTAAGAATTTATAACAAAAAGGATCAATATGTCAGAAGATGTTTCAAGCAAAGTAAAAAAAATTGTAGCTGATCACTTAGGAATTGATGAAGCAAAAGTTTCTGAAGAGTCTAGTTTTATAGACGATTTGGGAGCTGATAGTTTAGATACAGTAGAACTAGTGATGGCTTTCGAAGAAGAATTTGGATCTGAGATATCAGATAGCGAAGCTGAGAAAATTTTAACTGTTGGAGATGCGGTTAAGTTTATCGAAGGAAAAGCAAACTAGAAAATTTAATGCCCTCAGAAAAAGATGGGGTAATGATAATTTTATCCTCGCCTTCAGGAGCAGGTAAGACCACATTAGTAAAAATGTTGTCTAAGATGGAAAACTTTGAAATTTCTATATCACACACAACTAGACAACCTAGACCAAATGAAACATCTAACGAAGATTATTTTTTTGTAAATGAAAAAGAATTCAAAAGACTAATTAAAAATGAAGAATTTCTGGAATATGCAAAAGTTTTTAGCAATTTTTATGGAACAACAAGAACACCAGTCATCGATAAACTTAATAAAGGTAAAAATGTTTTATTTGATATCGATTGGCAAGGTGCTGATCAAATAAAAAATAAAAATTTAGATTATAAATTAATCTCATTTTTTATTTTACCACCAAGTAAAGAGATATTGTTTGAGAGACTCTCAAATAGAGATATGAAAGATAAATTGATTGCTGAGGAAAGAATGAAGCAGTTTGGGAGAGATGTGCTGCATTGGATTAATTATGATTATGTAATTATAAATGATAATATTGAAACTTGTTACTCTAAAATAATAAATTTAATTCATGCAGAAATAAATAATGGCTCAAAGGACTATGATGCTGAGTATATTAGGAATCATATAGAAAAACTAACTTCTTAAATTTTCATATTCACTGGTTAATTGATAGTAAGTTTCATAGTCTAAATTTTGAGGTCTAAGACTCAAATCAATTTTGAGCTTTTCTAATATTTTTTGATCGCCATTAAAAAGTTCATTAAAAGGTTTTTTTAACATTTTCCTTCTATGGCTAAAAAAAATTCTTGTTACTTTTTCCAAGTTTTTGGGATCTTTAATTGTGAATGATTTATTTTTTGGAGAGAGTAATAACAATGAACTTTCAACCTTGGGTTTTGGAGAAAAAGAATCAGGTTTTATGTCACAAATTTTATCAATCTTGAGTTTCCAATTTGTCAATATTGATAATCTGCCATAAGTTGATGTATTAAATTTCGATATTATTCTGTCTGCTACTTCTTTTTGAAACATTAAAATTAAATGGTCAAACCAAAAGCTGTCCTTTAAATTGACAATCCATTTACTCAATATTTCTGTAGAAATATTGTATGGAAGATTACCAAATACGGTAAATTTTTCTTTTAACAATGAGGTTTCATCAATCTCTAGAATATCTTTATTAATAACTATTATTTCATCTCTAAAATTTTGCTCAAGTTTTTCTGCTAATATTTTGTCTTTTTCGATAACTATAACTTTTTTTGGATTTTTTTTTAAAATATAATTTGTTAAATTTCCTGTACCGGGACCTATTTCAAGAATATTTTTTTTCTCAATTTGTGTAACATTAATAATTTTTTCTAAAATATTTTTATCTATTAAAAAATTTTGTCCTAGACTTTTTTTAGCTTTAATCAATGTTTTTCCAAAAATTGAATTGCTCTTAACAAACTTAATGGATTTGAAATATTTTTACCTAACATTTTTTCGTTAGGTCCATGATCTGGTGATATCCTGTCAAAAGGTAAACCTAATGTTATATTTATTGCATCATATTCAAACAGAGTCTTTAATGGAGTTAGCACCTGATCGTGATACATTCCAATAATAACGTCAAATTTTTTTCTATTATTTTTTAAAAATATAGTATCAGCAGAATAAGGACCTGAAACATGATATTTTGTTTTAAGATATTTAATTGCTGGTTTAATAATTTTATCATCTTCATTATATTTATTAACGCTTTCACAATGAGGATTAAGACCTAATATTCCTATTTTTGGTTTAAATCCAAACTTTTTTTTATAAAAATTGTTTATCAAAATAACTTTTTCTGAAATTTTTTTCTTATTGATTTCTTTTGAAACTAATTTAATTGGAACATGAGTTGTCAGAGGACAAACCGAAAGCTCTTTGTTGTAAATAAGCATACAAGTTTTATCTTTTGAAAATTTGCTTGATATTAATTCGGTTACTCCTAAGTATTTATTACTCAAAAAGTTTTTTTTTGAAATTGGTCCATTAATAAACTTAGTAATTTTACCTTTCTTGAGAATAGCGAAAGCTAAATTGAATGATTTTTTAATATAAGAATTTGATTTTGATGTAATTTTATCAAAAGCTTTTAGTGGGTGATATTCGACGTTTATTAAATTAATCGTCTTATTGTTAAGCTTATAGTCGTCCAATTTTAATAAATTTAGAACTTTAATACGCTTTTTAAATTTAAGCCTTTTCATTTGAAGTTTTAATAATTTTTCAGACGAAATTAAAATTAAAGGGTTTTTTATTTTTTTTTTTAAAATTTTAAAAAATATTTCTAAAAAAATACTATTTGGTTCTCCACTAACAATCAAAATAGGATTATAATTCATCTATTTTCATATCCTTTTTAATTTTGTTAAAGTAAATGTTTGAAAATTGATCTAGTTGTTCGTTTGTTTTTATTTTAATTATTTTTTCAATTTCTCTATTAAGATCTAACTTTAATTGTATTTCTCTTTTGTCTTCGACTTTTAAAATAATAAATGCTCCAGGTATATTTAAAGGCCTAGTTATTTCTCCAATTTTTGTATTTTTTAACTCAGCCTTAATTTTGTTTGATAACGAACTTTCTTTAATCCAGCCAATTTTACCTCCATTAATCGAGGTTTCAGAAACACTATAAATTATTGCTGCTTTAGAAAAATCACTTTTTGCTATTTCATTTTTAATTAATTTAAACTTGGTATCTAATTCGTTCTTGTCTTTTATATTAAAAACAATTTCAGAGATTAAAAACTCTTTTTGCAGTTTTTTTGTCGAAATTTCGTCCTCTATTAATTTTTTATTAATTTTAACTTGTTTAGAAAATTTTTTAAAAATTAATTCATTCCACATTATTTGAACTGTAATTCTCTTTTTGATATCATTTAAATTAATACCATTTTTTTTTAAAAATAAATTAAGATCTTGCAATGAGTTTAAGTTTAGCCTCTTGAAATAATCTAACATAAATTTTTCAATAAACTTTTCATCTAATTGTAAATTTTTGTAATACTTTTTTAATTCAACTTCTCTTATTTTATTTTTAATTATTGAATTTTTTGAAATTTCATATACTTCATTTTTATCTAATCTCTTAACATCTTCATTAATCATATTTAAATAATTTATCTCCTGTAAGATATCAACTGAAGTCACAATCTCATTGTTAACTTTAAACATGACTTTATTTTCAATTGCAAATGACTCAAATGTTATAAGAAACACATAATACATAATTATAAAAAATTTAAGTTTAAGCATCATTATTTCTTATCTATCTACTTTTTGTTCGTAATTTGTGAGCGGTATAAGACTAATCGTAAAAAATAAATTCTCAGATGGTTTTAAATCTCTATCTTCATAATATGTTTTTTTATATTTAATACCTGCAGATAAACAGTCATTTTTGTATTGATAAACAAAGTCATAATACTCTGTTAAATTTAATTTTCTATTTCTTCTAGTTTTAAATGTTAAATAATTCTTTTCTTTAAAATTTACTGAGGTTGTATTGTCTATAAAATTCGTACTACCTAATTCTGCTCTTTCTTCTACAAAGTTGATTTTCGTATTAAAGTTATTCAAATTTAATTCCGCACTAAAATCGTTATAGTCAATAGAATTAAGATCATTATCAACAGAAAATTTATAATTAATATTAAAAAACTCTGAAAAATTATTAGATAAAGATCCATAAATATTTGAAGTTTTTCTATTTAAAGTAGTTTTTTTTGGAATAAATTTTTCTTCTTTATCCCTAATAACGGATGCAAGTTTAACTTCAAAAAATTTATTAAAATCTTTTATATCTTCTAACTTATAGTCCAAACCAAGTGTTATACTCCTCCCTGTTTCAAAAGAGTCGCTGATACCAAGTCTATTTTTACTGAAAATATTATCAACACTAATTGTTTTGTCTGATGATGAGTGATTTTTCATATCGTTAGGATTTATTTTAAGTAAAATTTTTGGAGTTAGATAATTTATATTTTTTTCAGTTTGTTTTAATAATGGATAATCACTGTTGAAATTAATTATACCCATTAATTCAACTTGAGGACTAGATTTATATTCGGTGTTGTTTTTACCAACTGAATTTAAATTTCTCAAATCAAACTCAAAAAAACTTTTTAAGCCATCAAAAAACATATAATCTTTGCTTTTGAATCCAACATCATTCGTAATTCTTGATTTAAGAACATTAGTATTATTTAGTAAATTATCTCCATTAGATGCAAAGTTTATTCTTCCGTTAAGAATATCATCACTTAAAATTTTATTAAAACTATAATAAGGTAAAACATATTCATATCTATCATTATTAACTTTCTGAAGATTTTCATAACTTCTTACACCACTTTCAAAATCATAATTTTCATTTCTTAAAACAATTTTTAACTCATTTTTTAAGTTGTCATAGTTGGTTGGTTGAAGTAAATCATTTTCGATATGAGTATCAAAAATTTTTAAAAAGGTATCATTTGTTACTCTCTCAATTGATAAATATAAATTACTTTCAGTAAATTTTTTTAAATTTAGATTTAATTCATAATTTGCAAACAAATTGAATATACTATTTTTTTTTGTGTCGAGAGTTGACTTGTAATTATTTACAAAACCAAAATTTGTATAAAGTTTTGAATTTTTTTTAATTTGCCTAAATTCATTTTGAAACATTTGCATATTATCTTCAAAAATATATGGTGTAAAAGTATAATCTCTATTTTCAGCTAAGACAGAATAATAAGGTATAGAAAATGAGTCACCTAGCGTAGTTGAGTTATTGATTTGTGGTTTTAAAAATCCTGAACGACGGTCAACTGAAGGGTCGGGATGGAAAAATTTTGGAAAATACAGAATAGGAAAATCGTATATTTTTAAAATTGCATTTTTATAGGATATTTCTTTTTTTTCATTATCATGAACAATTTCTTTTGCTTTAATTGACCATGGTGTACAATTTTTACTTATTTTGCAGCTTGTAAAAACTCCTTTAGTGATTGTAGTTCGATTATTTTCACTCTTTGCTGATATACCGTATATTCTAGGATCATTATTAGTATCATCAAATATATCTTTACGAACTTTAATTTTAGCCTCAGATCCATAGAAAGTTTGATCATTTAAATTTATAATCGCACTAGTAAAATAAAATTTATCACTTGTTGGTAATTTATATTTTGTATTAATTAATATTTCTTCACCTCTTAATTCTTCTTCATTAATTAAATATTTGAATTTTTTTAATTTATATAAGTTTGATTTATCTGTAACTGTAGTATTTTTTTGAGAAAATAATTCCATAGAATTAGTTAAAAAAGTTACATCATTTGATTTAAAATTATATTTTGAATGGATTATTGCATCGGTTTCACCTTTGGAATAAATCTTTCCATCATTTTTAAGATATGAAATAAAATTAGATTTAATAAGATAATTTTTAATCTTATTATTTATTGTAACATTTTTTTCAGCATTAATATTATTCTCACTTACATTATAGGTAAAAGATTCTGCTTGAATTTCAATTCCTCCCTTAATGTCTTTTGCAATCGATCCATTTTTAGTAAAAATTAAATTATCATTTTTTTTATAAATAATACTTTGAGTATAAATTTCATAATTATTAATTCTGTCATAAATTTCTACATTTCCACTAGCATTTAAAATATTTAATTTTTTATTGTATTCAAATTGATTAGCGTTAATTAAAAGGCCATTATTTGAGGTAATTGTACCTCTTTTTTTTCCAATAAATTTGTTTCCATTTTCTAAAATTTCGATCTCTGTAATATCAAAATTAAATTGCTCTAAACTCCACGCACTCAAGGAAATTAAGCAAAAAAATATTAAATAAGAAATTTTTAAAATACTATTTTTCATTAATCCTATACAGCAATAAACAATTTGTAATTAGCAATATCAATAAAGGTAGAAAAATTGAAAATAATATTGATATTCTCTCTGTGCTACCCAATACATATGAAAAATTATTTAAGTAGTAAATTATTACAGAAAAAAATAATCCAATTGATATTTTAAAAGTAGTACCTTTTATTTGCTTAATATTTAACATTATAACTGATGATAATAGAGTAATTAGTAATAAAAAAATAGGATATGATACTAGTTTATATATATGCATATCAACCTCAGTTGTAGAGTAGTTTAGATTTTTATAATTGTTCCTTAATTCATAAAGTTCTACAAAACTTAATGCTGATAAATTTGAATATAGCGTCTGAACTCTGTTTAAATCAAAATTTGTTTTTAAATATAGTAATTCTCTATTACTATAATTATTCTCTTCATAAATTTTTGCTTCTCTTATTTGCCATTCATTACTAGAAATATCTATCTTATTACTTTTTATATTTCTTATTACATTAAAATTTTCGTCAAATTCCGTAATAAAAACATTGTTTAAAAATTTTTGGTTTATAGCTGAAGCGTTTGTAATTATAACCTTGTCATCAATTTTATCTTTTATCCATAGACCATTCTTTGTGATAACTGCAAGATATTTTCCGTCTGTTGCGTACTCGGATTTAATTTCTAGATAAATATTTTTCAAATTAGAAGATAAGTGATAAAATATAGTTATAATGAATATTCCAGTTAAAATTGAAAGTATGCTTAAAATGTATAAAATAGAAGAGTTTTTGAGCCCTGAATATTTAAAAATATCTATTTCTCTATTATCAAAAAACTTAATAAAAAAAAGTTGTATTGTTATCAGTAATATAAATGGAAATAATTCAAATATTTGAATAGGTGAGTTTAGAGCAGATAAAAATAATGTAAAACTAATACCCACATTTTCATTTTTGAAAAAGTCGAGTTCGCTTAATAAATTTAAAATAAATACTAAACTAGTCATTATCAAAAAAACAAAAACGAGAGATTTTAGATAAACAATTGATATAAATTTGATGAACACTCTCATAAATTATAAATTTTTTATTTTTAAATTAAATTTACTTGCTAAAAAAAAATATAGCAGAATAAGCAGTACAATAGGAATTGTCATTATACTTAAATCATAAATAGACACTTGCGATATAAACCTAATAGTTGTTTCAGAAAATATAATTACAAATAGTCCTATTAAAAAAGCAATTATTCTTATTTTGCTGTAGTTTGAATTTTCTTTTGAAGTCGTAATTAATAAAAGTGGGATTAGAGATAGCAAAGGGATGTAAAAAGGAATTATAAATCTTTTATAAAATTCTTTTGTAATATTTTGAATATTTCGGTAAGTACAATTTTCAATACTTTTTGAATTCAGTTCAAATTCTTTTTTATTTAATGTATAAAAATTCTTGATACATAAAAATAATTTCAGAGATGAAATCTCTTGTGTTTTTTTATATGTAGTTGTGTTAGTTTCAATATTGGCTAATGAAAAATCAGACTTTGAAAACGAAATATTAGTAATTTCATTATTTTTTGAGTTAATAGTTGCACCTTCAAATAAAACTAAAATTGGTGAATTTCCAATTTGTTTAAATTCTCCTTTTTTTGCATATGTTATTTGAAATTCATTAATATTTATTTCTTTTTTAAGATATAAATTAGTTAAATTTCCATATTTATCTTTTTTATCAGCGTAGATAGTTACTCCTTTAATTGTATCATTAAATTTTTGTTGTTTTATAAAATTATCAAAAAAATTTACAGTTGATGATCTAAGAAATGACCTGGCTATATCTTGTGATTTTGGAACAACAAAAGCAGTTAAAATTATTTGAAGAATTAGTAAAATTACAGAAATTTTAAGTATAAATTTTACAACTTTAATTTTGTGCACTCCAAAATTCCACAAAATTATTAATTCGTTGTTCAGTTCAGACTTAATAGTTACATAGAAGAGACTAAAAAATAGTGCAAAAGGAAATATTTTACTTAAAATCTTTGGAAAATTTAGCAATGAAAAATTTAAATAAACTAAATAATCTCGGCCGTCTTCAATCATAATATCAAGAAAATTAACAGCTTGAAAAACCCATATAACTATGCTTGTGCTCACAAGCGCGATAAAAAAGAAAGTCAGATAATCTCTTAATAATTTCCTAAATAATATTTTTTTCATTGAAATATGATTATTTAAATATATATAACATCCTACTCGTATAGAGTGTATTTAAAATTTATGTCTATCCAAATAAATTACAAAACTGCTTTTTTAAAAAAAAAATCAAGTAATCTAGTGTTATTTGTCGATGAAAATTTCAATATTACTACTTTAAAAAAATTCACTTCGAATAAAGATTATTCATTTATTTCTGATTTACTCTCAATAAATGATAAAAAAAAAGAGATTATAGCTTTTGATATTAGTTCAAGAAAAAAAATAATATTAATATCACTTAAAAAAAAATTAACAAATTCTGCCGCTGAAAGTTTAGGAGCAAAATTTTATGATATTTTTAAAGATGCTAAACAAAATCATTATGACATCAATTCTGATTGTCCAAAAAATATATTAAAAAATTTTATAGGTTATTTTTTACATGGTCTAAGACTTAAATCTTATTCTTTTAATAAATATAAATCAAAAAAGGAAAACAAAAATCTTTTTATAAATGTTGTTGGTGCTAATGTCCCATCTTTAAGTGATCAATTAAAATTTAAAGCTATTGAGGAGGGAACTTTTTTTGCAAGAGATTTGGTATCAGAGCCTGGAAACATCTTGCATCCTGATGAATATGCAAAAAGATTAAATTTGTTAAAAAAAATTGGTTTAAAAGTAAATGTTTATGATGAAAAAAAATTAAAAAAATTAGGCATGAATACACTATTAGGTGTGGGTCAAGGCAGTATAAGAGGATCTTATCTTGTAACTATGGAATGGAAAGGAATTAGTTCTAATTCAAAACCGATAGCTTTTGTAGGTAAAGGTGTTTGCTTTGATACTGGAGGTATATCCTTGAAACCAGCAAAGTTTATGGAAGACATGACCTATGATATGGCTGGATCAGCTACTGTGGTAGGTTTAATGAAAAGTTTAGCTCTTAGAAAAGCAAAAGTAAACGCAATAGGTGTAGTAGGTCTAGTCGAAAATATGCCAGGTGGAAATGCTCAAAGACCAGGAGATATTGTAAAATCTTATAGTGGAAAAACAGTTGAAATTTTAAATACAGATGCAGAAGGTAGACTTGTATTAGCAGATGCTCTTACATACACAGAAGAAAAATATAAACCAAAATTTATTATTGATTTAGCAACTTTAACTGGTGCTATTATTGTATCATTAGGATCAGAATATGCTGGTTTATTTTCTAATAATGATAAATTGTCGAATCAGTTAATTGATGCAGGTGAAAAAACAGAAGAAAAAGTTTGGAGAATGCCTTTAAATAAAAATTTTGATAAGCTCATAGATTCAAAAAATGCTGACATGCAAAATATTAATTATGTCGGTGGTGCTGGCTCAACCACTGCAGCACAATTTTTACAAAGATTTATTTTAAACAAAACTCCATGGGCACATTTGGATATAGCTGGTATGGCTTTTTCAAAGTACGGTGGGGCTCTTAATTCAGGTGGTGCAACAGGTTACGGAGTAAGATTATTAAATAAACTAGTAGAGGACTATTATGAGTAATTTAGAGCATACTTTATCAATCATTAAACCAGATGCTGTTGAAAGAAATTTAGAGAATGAAATTAAAGAGATGTTTAAGAATAAAGGATTTACAATATTAAAAGAAAAAAAGATACAAATTGAAAAATCTGAAGCTGAAAAATTTTATAAAGTTCACGAGACTAAACCCTTTTTTAATGATTTATGTACTTATCTTTCTTCAGGACCTATTGTTGTAATGGTTCTTGAAAAAGAGGGTGCAGTTATTGGAAATAGAGTGTTAATGGGATCTACTAACCCAAAAGACGCAGAAGAGGGAACTATCAGAAAAAAATATGGAATTTCAATAGATAAAAATTCAGTGCATGGTTCTGATAGTGTTGAGAACGCAAAAATTGAAATAGATTTTTTTTTTAGAGACTAACTATTTTACTGATTGCTTTAGGATATAGCTTGTGTTCGTGAGTCAAAACTCTTTTTGCTAAAGATTTGGCTGTATCTCCTTTAATGATCCTAACTTTTTTTTGAAGAATAATTTTTCCAGAGTCTAATTTTGAATTAACAAAATGTACAGTGCAACCAGAGTATTTTTCATTATTTGATATAGCTCGTTCGTGAGTATTTAAACCTTTATACTTTGGAAGCAGGGAAGGATGAATATTTAATATTTTACCTTTAAAACTTTTAATAAAATCTTTGGATAGAATTTTCATAAATCCTGCAAGGCAAATAATTTTTATTTTGTTTTTTTTAATTTCATAAATTATTTTTTTTTCAGCACTTATTTTATTTTTATAATTAAAAACATGATTTGATATTTTAAAAATCTTTCCAAATTTTAATCCATTAGCTTTTGAGTTATCTGAAATAATTAATTCTATTGATATAGGTGAATTTTTTTTTTTAGAAAATTTAATTAGTGATTTAAGGTTACTCCCGGTTCCGGAAATAAATACTGCACACTTTACTTTTTTATTACCAGTTGATTGAACCATTTAATTTAATTTTGCTTTTACCTTTAGAAATTTTACCTATTACATATGGTTTATAGTTTTTTGAAAAATATTTTGTGACTTTTTCTAAATTTTCAGGATTTATTATTAAGCAAAATCCAACCCCGCAATTAAATGTTCTTAGCATTTCTTTTTCTGATATTTCATTTTTTCTAAGCCATTTAAAAATATTCAAAGTCTTAATTTGATTAAGGTTGATATCTGCGACCAATTTATTAGGAATTATTCTTTTGATGTTATCTGATAGGCCTCCACCTGTTATATTTGCACATCCATTAATTAAATTTTTTTCAATTAATTTTAATATTTCTTCAACATATATTTTAGTAGGCTTTAAAAGTTCAGATTTTAAAAATTTATTTTTTTTTATATTAATTTTTTTTTGATTAATAAGATACCTTACCAATGAAAATCCATTAGAATGCAATCCACTTGATGGTATGGCTAAGATAAGATTATTTTTTTTTATTTTATTTTTCGTTAAAATTTTATTTTTGTCTACAACACCTACCGCAAACCCTGCGATATCAAATTTACCTTTCTCATAGGTACCTGGCATTTCGGCTGTCTCACCACCAACCAATTCACAGCCAGATAATCCACACCCCTTAAGAATTCCTTTTATTATTGACTTAAGCTTTTTCAAATCAATTTTATTGATTGAAATGTAGTCTAAAAATAAAAGAGGTCTGGCACCTTGAACGATCAAATCGTTAACACTCATTGCAACTAAATCTATACCAATAGTGTCATATTTATTTAATTTGTTTGCTATCTCAATTTTAGTACCAACACCATCTGTACACGCCACAATTTTGGGGTGTTTTATTCCTTGAGGAATACTAGTTATAGACCCAAATCCACCAATATTTGAAAACTTTTTTTTGCCTTTTTTTTTTGATGAAACATTAGAGATGAAATTAACAAAATTATCAGCAGCATTGATATTAACACCACTTTTTTTATAGGTAAATTTTTTTTTATTCATTAAAAAGGTCTATGAGATATATTTTTCAAAATTTAAAATTAAGAAAGTTATATATTTTTTTTTTATTTCTTGCTGTATTAAATATTTTTTTTTCCACAGGAATTAGTCTCGCTAAGACTTTCTCTATAAATGATGTTGAATTATCTACTCCTTTTGAGATCAATTTTGACAAAAACAAAATAATAGACGAAGGATTTATTCAAGCTTTTAACCAGTTAATGCTATCTATTGCTCAGTCTAAGGATCATCAGAAATTAAAAAAAATACAGTTAAATCAAATCAAAAGTATGATTGATACATTTTCAATAAAAGAGGAAAAATTTGTTAATGATATTTATTATATAAAAATTAATGTATCCTTTAACAAAAAAATAATCTTTGATTTATTAGAAAAAAAAAATATTTTTCCATCAATACCTTTAAAAAAAGATATTATTTTCCTACCAATAATTGTTGATCAAAATAAAAATCAAATAAAGATGTTTTCAGATAATATTATATATAATTTATGGAATAATAATATTAGACGATACGATCTTTTAAATTATATTTTACCAACTGAGGATCTCGAAGATTTAAACTTAATAAAAAAAAATATTGAAAATTTAGAAAATTTTAAATTTCAAGAAATAGTAAAAAAATATAACCTTGAAAACTATATTGTATCGATATTTTTTATAGGTTCTGACCAAACTAGGCTATTAAATAAAATTAGTTTTGATAACAAAGAAACATTAAAAAATACTACAATAAAAAATATTAATTTTAATAGCAATTCTGAAATATATAAATTTATAGAAATTTTAAAAATTACTTTTGAAGATTATTGGAAATCTCAAAATGAAATAAATACATCTGTTAAATTACCTTTAACTATATCAGTTGAAAACAGTAATAACATAAAAATTTATCAATTAGAGGAAAAACTATCTAATATAGATTTAATTTATAATTTTTATATTTATAAATTTGATAACAGAAATAATATTTACAAAATTATTTTCAATGGAACACCTAATAAATTTATTGAGGTAATGAAAAATAATAATTACGAATTTGAAACTGTTAACAAAATATGGATGATGAAATGAAAAATCTAAATCAACAAATTCTTAATTTTGATTTTGAGCAGAATTTTAAAGATCAGGATTTTTATGTTTCTAAAAGCAATGAATACTCATTTAAACTTTTAAATAATTGGCCCAAATGGGAAAAAAATTTTGTTAATCTAATTGGTGAAAATTTTTCTGGAAAATCACATTTGATTAATATTTTCCTACAAAATTTTAACGGTATTAAAATTTCAGCTGATAAAATTACTAATGATTTTTTAAAGGAAATCAAAGTATATGAGAATGTTGTTATAGAAGATCTGTTGGAAAATATTGATGAAAATTTATTATTTACTTTAATTAACACCATAGAGCAGGATAATAAATATCTTATAATTACTTCCACAAAACCTATTGTAGAATTTAAATTTACGCTTGTTGATTTAAATTCGAGAGCTAAGAATTTTCTTTTATCAAAGATAGAAAAACCAGAAGATGATTTAATGTATGCTTTGATATTAAAAAATTTGTCTGATCGTCAAATATCAATTGATAAAAAATTAATAGATTTTATTATTAAAAGAATAACTAGATCTTATGGTAAAATGTCCGATTTCATATATAAAATCGACGAAATTAGTTTAAAAAGAAAAAAGCCGATCGACTTTAAAATAATAAAAGAAGCTTTAGGAGAGTAATTGAATAAATATAGAACACACAAATGTGACGAGTTAAGAAAAAGTGATGTTGATAAAAATGTTTCTCTTTCTGGATGGATAAATAAAAAAAGAGATCATGGAAATTTATTGTTTATTGATCTTAGAGATAATTATGGGATCACGCAGTGTATTATTGATAAGGAAAATAAAAATTTTTTAGAATTAGAAAAGACACAGCTTGAGACTGTAATCAAGATTAGTGGTAAAGTTGTAAATCGTTCAGATGAAGCTAAAAATAAAGATATTGCAACAGGAGAAATTGAAGTTGTAATATCTGAATATGAGACATTAGGTACCTGTAAAGAATTACCAATGCCTGTTTTTAGTGATCAAGAGTATGCAGAGGAGATAAGACTAAAATATAGATTTTTAGATCTAAGAAGAAAAAAAATTCATGAAAATATCATTTTAAGATCTAAAGTTATTTCTTACATAAGAAATGAAATGACAAAATTAGGCTTTTTAGAATTTCAGACCCCAATTTTAACCTCCTCTAGTCCTGAAGGAGCCAGAGATTTTCTTGTACCTAGTCGTTTAAATCCAGGAAAGTTTTATGCTCTACCTCAAGCTCCACAACAATTTAAACAACTAATAATGGTGTCAGGTTTTGATAAATATTTTCAAATAGCTCCTTGCTTTAGAGATGAAGATGCTAGGGCTGATAGAAGTCCAGGTGAATTCTATCAACTTGATTTAGAAATGTCTTTTGTTGAGCAAGAGGATGTATTCAATATTGTAGAAAAACTATTGGTTAACACATTTAAAAATTTTTCTAGTAAAAAATTAATGCATAATGTTTTTCCAAAAATTCCATACTCTGAAGCAATGATTAAGTATGGAACTGATAAACCTGATTTAAGAAATCCTCTTGTTATAAAAGATATTACAGAAATATTTAATAGAGGAGATGTAACATTTGATATTTTTAAAAAATTAGTAAAATCTGGATCTAAAGTTAGATCAATTACTACGAAAGATACAAAAGATAAACCCAGAAGTTTTTTCGATAATATTGATAAATGGGCTAAAGAACAAGGTGCTTCAGGGTTAGCATACTTTACTATAGAAAAAAATAATAAAATTTCAGCTAAAGGACCAGTAGGGAAATTTTTTTCTGAAGAGGCACTCTTAGAAATAATGAAAATTACTAAATCTAAGATAGGAGATAGTATTTTTCTGGCATGTGGAAAGCAAAATGAATTAGAAAAAATAACGGCACTAGCTAGAGATAAAATTGCTAAAGATTTAGATCTAATTAATAATGATACTTTTGCTTTCTGTTGGATTGTTGACTACCCTATGTTTGAAAATGATGAATTAACAAACAAGATTAAATTTAGTCATAACCCATTTTCTATGCCACAAGGCAAATTAAGAGACAAAGATTTTGAAAATCCACTTGATATTCTTGCATATCAAT
This sequence comes from uncultured Pelagibacteraceae bacterium, assembly GCA_902526595.1. Classification (GTDB taxonomy): domain Bacteria; phylum Pseudomonadota; class Alphaproteobacteria; order Pelagibacterales; family Pelagibacteraceae; genus Pelagibacter. The sequence goes on from CABZLO010000008.1 coordinate 39,992, forward strand.
ATGATATAGTTTGTAATGGAATAGAGTTATCTTCTGGCGCAATAAGAAATCATAAACCTGATCTAATGTATAGACTCTTTTCAATTGCAGGTTACAATAAATCAGAGGTAGACGAAAAGTTCAGTGGGATGATTAACGCATTGAGTTATGGTGCACCACCACATGGTGGTATTGCACCTGGAATAGACAGAATTGTAATGCTTTTGGCAGATGAAAAAAATATAAGAGAAGTTACCATGTTTCCGATGAACCAAAACGCTCAAGACTTAATGATGAATGCACCATCAGAGATTAATGAAGAGCAATTGAAAGAATTAAATCTCTCAATAAAAACTAAAAATTAAAAATTATTTTTTTCCTTTTAAACTAATTTTAACGTCAGAAAGATCTACTAAATTTTTTTTATAATTGTTTCTTACAAATCCTTTGCTAGTAATATCCTTAACTATTTTTAAAAGTTGATTTTGATCTTCTGAGTTTTGATCATCTGAATTACCAGTGTCATTTCCACCAATTGAAGGTGTGTGAGCGAGATCTTCTCTATTTTGATATGATATAGCTAGTTCCCTAAAAATATAATCTAAAATAGATGTAGCACTTAATATTCTATCATTTCCCAAAACTTTACCTGATGGCTCAAATTTTGTCCCGACAAATGCACTTATAAACTCATCTAAAGGCACGCCATATTGCAATCCTAAAGATACTGCAATTGCAAAATTATTCATTAAAGCTTTTACAAGCTCGCCTTCTTTACTCGTATCAATGAAAATTTCTCCAATTTTTCCGTCTTCGTATTCGCCAGTGTGTAGATAAACTTTATGATCCCCAATTGTTGCTTTTTGAATGTATCCTTTTCTTCTATCAGGCATACCAAATCTTTTTCCATTATTTTCAGAAGCTTTATTAAGATTTGTTACTACATTTTCTTTGCTAATCTGATTTAAGTTTTCTGTACTGTTTAATATTTCAACGTTTTTATTATCTATAATTTTATTATTTTTAGGATCAAGACTTTTAGTTTTTCTATTATCTAATTTAACATCCAAAACTTCGAATTTCCCATCATCTCTTTTTTCTAAATTTTTTAATTCTGTCTCATTAATATCATCCAAGTAATGATTAACTTTGAATGTACAAGTATAATACGTTTCAACTAGATATTTTGCCATTTAACCTCAATTTAAAATTAATTTGAATAATGAATCAATTAATTTATATACATATTCAAATTTTAGTCTAATTTAAATTTTACAATTTTTAATTGAAAAAATAAAAAATAATAATGTTGACACTTTTTAAAAAAATTTTCATTTGGTGGAATCAAGACACATTTGGAACTAGGTTAAAAACTATTTTTTTTGGAAAACTCGTTGGAACAGATGAGCTAGGTAACAAATATTATCAAAGTAAAAAAGGGAAGAGGTGGGTTGTATATACTAACACAATTGATGCATCAAAAATTCCAGTTGAGTGGTATTCTTGGATACATTTTACTCCAAACAAAATAGAGAACAAACATATTCTTGAAAAATATGAATGGCAAAAGCCCCATCAATCTAATTTGACAGGCACTGATCAAGCATACTATCCTAATAAAAATAAAGATGGAGTTAAAAAAAAATATAAAAGCTGGAAAGAATAATCTTAAATTAAAATTAATAATTTTTATTTATTTTTTCTCATTTTCAATTGCATTTTCACAAAGTAATTTGGAGGGAACTTATACTGATATTAAAATTTTAGACAAAATTAGCTCTAAAAATACACTTTTGAAACTAAAAAACGAAGATTTAGTATCATTTAAAGACTTATCTATAAAAAGTTTAAAGTGCAAAAATTCAGAATTTGACGATAACCCAGAAATTAGTGCATATCTACAAGTTACAGATCTTAACAATTTAAACAACGATGAAGTTTTTGTTTTTAATGGATGGATGTTTTCCTCAAGTCCATCAATAACTCCTTTTGACCATCCAGTTTATGACATTTGGCTTGTAAGTTGCTATTAAATAATTTTTTCTTTGTCTATCCAACCTACATTAAAGTCAGATTCAATAAATTTTTTATGGTTTAATAGTTTTTTATGTAAAGGAATAGTTGTTGTAATTCCCTCGATTACAAACTCATCTAGAGATCTATTCATTCTTTGAATTGCCTCTGATCTATTTCGACCATGACAAATTAACTTACAAATCATACTATCGTAATAGGGAGTCACCTTATAACCTTGGTATATGGCTCCATCTACTCTTGTTCTAAAACCAGAGGGTTGATGACACATACCAATAGTACCAGGAGATGGTTGGAAATTTTTACTAGCATCTTCGGCGTTAATTCTACATTCAATTGCGTGACCCCTTGGATTAATATCACTTTGCTCTAAGGCTGTTTCGTCTGAAAATGCAATCCAAATTTGTTCTTTAATAATATCAATGCCTGTAACCATCTCTGTAACCGGATGTTCTACTTGAACCCTAGTATTCATCTCAAGAAAATAGAATTCACCATCTTCATATATAAATTCGACTGTACCAGCACCCCTATAATCAATGTTTTTAACCATATTTACCGTTTTTTCAAAAAGATCTTTTCTAATTTCGTTATTTAAAACTGGACTAGGGGTTTCCTCAATAAGTTTTTGATGTCTTCTTTGTACTGAACAATCTCTTTCATGAAGATGTACAACTCGATTCTTACCAGCAAGAATTTGTACTTCAATGTGCCTAGGATTTTGAAAAAATTTTTCAATGTATACCTCATCATTTCCAAAATATTTTTTTGCCTCTGATTTAGCTGTTGAGAATAATGTTTCAAATTCTTCTTCTTTGTAAACAATTTTCATACCTTTTCCACCACCACCACCTGAGGCTTTAATTAAAACAGGAAAACCAATTTTTTTACAAAGCTTCTGAGCTTGAAATATATCCTTAACACCACCCTCAGAACCTTCAATTACTGGTAATCCATTTTCTTTTGCAATTTTTTTTGCTTGAATTTTATCCCCCATCATCGCAATTAATTTGGAAGAAGCTCCAATAAATTTAATTTTGTTCTCCTCTAATATTTTTGCAAAATTTGCATTTTCAGAGAGAAAACCATAACCAGGATGAACAGCCTCAGCATTAGTTAATTCTATAGCTGACATCAATGCAGGTATATTTAGATAACTATTTTGAGGTTGATGTGAGCCGATACATACACTTTCATCAGCAAGTCTAACGTGCATACTATCTCGATCAACGTCAGAGTGTACAGCAACAGTTGATATTCCCCATTCTTTACAAGCTCTAATAATTCTGACCGCAATTTCACCACGGTTGGCAATTAAAATTTTTTTAAACATTATTTATTCTAAAACGATAAGGGTTTGACCAAATTCAACTGGTTGGCCGTCATCGATGCAGATTTCTTTAACAACTCCATCTGATGAGGAGGGCACATGATTCATTGTCTTCATCGCTTCGACAATCATTATTGTGTCGCCTTTTTTAATTTTTTTACCTAGTTCAACAAACTTTTTTGCACCTGGTTCAGGGGCATGGTAGGCTGTTCCGATTATTGGAGATGTAATTTCAATTCCATTTTTATTATTCTGATTATTTTCTGAAATATTGTTTTCAGGTTGTGAATTATATGCAACCATTGAAGGTTGATTAACGTTAGATCTTATATTTTTTGATACCTTGATTTTGGTGTCTTTCTCAGTGATTTCTATTTCAGTAAGATTAAACTCTTCCAAATATTCGTTTAATTCTTTAATAATTTTTTTATCTATTTTCATTCTCTATAATCTTTTGTATAGAAATTATGGCTAAAATATAACCTTCGGTACCTAAACCAAAAATACCACCAGTTGCTATGTCACTTATTAAAGATTTGTGTCTAAACTTCTCTCTTTTATAAATATTAGATATATGTAATTCGATTATTGGTTTTTTAAATAGACTAAGAGCATCTCTAATCGCTACTGATGTATGTGTAAACGCCGCTGCATTAATTATCATTCCTTTGTATTCTTTTCTAGCTTCTTGAATAATATTTACAATTTCGCCCTCTAAATTTGATTGAGTGAAGTTTACCTCTAAACCAATTTCTTTTGATTTTGTTAAGCATTTTTCTTCTAATTCCTTAAATGTATCTGATCCATATTGTGATTGTTCTCTTTCACCTAATAGATTAAGATTAGGTCCATTAATAATAATTATTTTATTAGTCATTCAGCACCTATATACGATGAAAAAAATAAAAATTAAAGTAAATGGTAAAGTTAAAACAGTTTTGAATAACTATAAATTGTCTGATCTTCTAAAATATCTTAAAATTCCAATAAAAAAAGTAGCAATAGAATTAAATCAAGAAATTATTGATAAAAAAAGAACTAGCAATATAAAATTAAAAAAAGATGATAAAATTGAAATAGTTCATTTTATTGGAGGTGGATAGTTTGAAAAAAGATAAGTTAATAATTGCAAAAAAAAAATTTGACTCTAGATTAATAGTTGGAACTGGGAAATATAAAAGCATGTCAGAATGTGCAAAAGCAATAAAATTTTCTGGTGCAGAAATTGTTACAGTAGCTGTAAGACGTGTGAATATTTCAAATAAAAATAAACCACTTCTAATGGATTACATTGATCCAAAAAAAATTACTTATCTTCCAAATACAGCAGGGTGTTTCAACTCAAAAGATGCATTAAGAACTCTGAGATTAGCAAGAGAAATTGGAGGATGGAAGCTAGTTAAGCTTGAAGTTTTAGGGGATAAGATAAATTTATTTCCAGACATGATTGAAACCTTAAAAACAACCGAGGTTCTTGCTAAAGAAGGATTTAGAGTTATGGTTTATTGTAACGATGATCCTTTAATGGCAAAACGTTTAGAAAATTCAGGAGCAGATGCAATTATGCCTTTGGCAGCTCCGATTGGCTCTGGATTAGGAATATTAAATAAAATTAATATTCAAATTATTCGAAAGCAAACTAAGCTTCCTCTTATTATCGATGCAGGTTTAGGTCAAGCATCAGACGCAACGATTGCAATGGAGCTTGGTTGTGATGGTGTTTTAGTGAATACAGCAATAGCAAAAGCTAAAAAACCATTTGAAATGGCATTAGCTTTTAAAAATGCTGTTGTAGCTGGTAGACAATCTTACAACTCCGGTAGAATATCTAAAACAATAATGGGAAATCCGTCATCTCCAACCAAAGGAATTATTTAGGTTTTTTATAAAATCTTTTTTTTTTATAACTTTTTTTATAAGTTTTTTTTTCTTTATTTTTGATTATTTTATCCTCTTTATTTTGTAGTTCTAAATTTTTTAGTTTCTCATAATTTTCAACTAATTCTATCGTTTTTTTAGATTTGTTTTGAACATTTATTATATACTCAGGAATAATTAATGAATTGTCACTGATTATATCCAGTTTCATCTTATTTTTTTTTTCAAAGTAAGTTAAATCATTAACAAAGTTTTCTTTTAAAAAATCAGAAATTTTTTTACAAACTTTTAACTCTACAAATTTTGCTTTGTTTAAAACTGCTTTTAATTCAACAATTTTAAGTAGTTTCTGTGCAAACGACTCGTCTGTTAAAGTAACTTTCCATTTAATAGCACTTTCTCTTAATCTTTGCCTAGACATCTCTAGAAGACCAAAGTTACTTATTCTGCCAATCTGTATTCTAGCTCTATCTGACCTGGATTTTTCTTTTAGTTTTCTCTCAACTAATCGTCTATTTCCATAACTTAGCATGTCAATAAAATCTATTATAATTAAACCAGATAAATCTCTTATTTTAATTTGTCTTGCAATTTCCTCTGCTGCTTCAATGTTTGTGTCTAGCGCTGTGCTTTCAACATTTTTACCTTTGATTGAGCTCCCTGAGTTTATGTCTATGGATACTAATGCTTCTGTGGGGTTAATAACCAAATAACCTCCAGATTTAAGTTTAATTTCAGAGTCAAATATCTGATTGAGTTTTTGCTCAATATTTTCTTGAATAAATAAAGGCACTTTACCTCTATATTTTTTTACTTTTTTAACACTAGATGGCATCATTGATTTCATAAATGACTGTGCCTTTTTATAACCATCTGTACCTTCCACAAATATATTTTGAGTATTATCATCGAACATGTCTCTTAAGGTTCTTTTAATAATCTCACTTTCTTGGTGAATAAGTGAAGGAGCAATGGAATTAATTGCATTATCTTTAATTTGACTCCATGTTTTTATAAGAGTTGTCAAATCATTATTAATTTCATTTTTAGTTTTATTACTTCCTGCTGTTCTAACTATTAATCCCATCTCTCTAGGAATTTCTATTTGATTTAAAATTGTTCTTATTTTTTTTCTGTCAGCAGGATTGAATATTTTTCTAGAAATCCCCCCACCTTTTGGTGTATTTGGCATTAGAACTATATATTTTCCTGCAATAGAAATGAATGTACTCAAAGCGGCTCCTTTTTGACCTCTTTCATCCTTAATAACCTGAACAAGTATGACCTGATTTGGTTTTATAACTTCCTGAATTTTATATCTTTTAAACTTGTGCTTATTTTCTTTCTTTTTTTCTCTCTCTACATCTGTATCATTTTTCTCTTCAGCAATATCTTTATCCTCAGCTTGATTTTCTATTTCTTTATCAATGTGATCATCTATCTCTAATTTTCCTTCAGCAATATTTTCCTCTTCTTTAGCTTCAACTTGTTTTGAGAGCTCTTCTCTAGCTTTTTCTTCTTCTTCTTTAATTTTATCTAAATCAGCTTTTGGTATTTGATAATAATCTGACTGGATGTCATTAAAAGACAGAAAGCCATGTCTATCTCTTCCAAAATCTACAAATGCTGCCTGAAGAGATGGTTCAATTCTGCTAACTTTACCTAAATAAATATTGTTTTTTATAAGGGTATTTTTTAAACCTTCGTATTCGTAGTCTTCAATATTTTCCCCAGATTTAAGAACAACTCTAGTTTCATTTGGATGCGAAGCATCGATATATAAATTTTTTTCCATAATATTGTAATTGTTGATTTCATTAAATTTTATAATTTAAAATAAATTTTGTTTAATCTTTCTGCCTTATCTTTAACAAATTCCAAGATATAATGGAATTAAAATGCATAAGTTTTTAAAAAATATTCTTCTTATTTCTATATCTATAGTTCTTTTAACTAGTGTTTTGATAGTTGGTGTCTTATGGGTATATTCAAATGATATCCCTGATTATAGATTTTTAAAAAATTATAAACCACCTGTTTCGAGTAAAGTTTACTCAGGAGAGGGAGAATTAGTTGCAGATTTTTCTAAGGAAAAAAGGGTATTTGTGCCTTTTAGTTCGATTCCTAAAAATGTAGTAAACGCTTTTTTATCTGCAGAGGATAAAAATTTTTTTTCGCATCCAGGTGTAGATGCAAAAGGAGTTTTGAGAGCAGTCGTTAATAATATATCTAATATTATTTCATCTAATCGATTAGAGGGTGCCTCAACAATAACCCAACAAGTTGCCAAAAATTTTTTATTAACAAATGAAGTGAGTATTAATAGAAAAATTAAAGAAGCAATTTTGGCCTTTAGAATCGAAAGAGCACTTTCTAAAGAAAGAATTTTAGAATTATATCTAAATCAAATATATCTAGGAAGTGGAGCTTATGGAATAGCGGCCGCAAGCTTAGAATACTTTGACAAATCAATTAGAGATATAAATTATTCGGAAGCTGCATTACTAGCTGCATTGCCTAAGGCTCCAAGTAGATACAATCCATATAGAGATATTGAAGTTGCAAAATTTAGAAGAAATCTAGTATTAAAAAATTTATTTGAAAATAATTATATAACCTCTGAGTGGTATGAAAAATTAAAAACTAAAGAAATTATATTGAACAAAAATAAAAAAATTTATCTAGAAGATGCACAATATTTTATTGAGGATGTAAGAAAAAAAGTAATTGAAAATTTTACTTATGATAAAGTGTATAAACAAGGGTTCAATATAAATACACCTATAAATTTAGAGTTTCAAAAAATTGCTACAAATTCCTTGAGAAACGGATTAATTTCATATGATCAAAGAAAAGGTTGGAGAGGGGCGTTAACAAGCAAGATTTATAATAATAATTGGAATAAAGATTTAAAAAAGTTTGATTTAGAAAAATCAATTGATTGGTCATTAGCAATAGTAAAAAAAGTAAATAAATTTTCAGCAGAAATTGAGACTGAAAATAAAATTCAAGGTGTTATCGAGTATAAAGATATTTCTTGGACCAAAAAAGAATTTAAAAATTTATTTCAGCAGGGAGATATTATTTATGTGAAAAAAATAAGTGATAAAAAATTTAGTTTACAACAGTTACCTAAAATAAACGGCGGAATTGTTGTTATGGATCCTTATACTGGTAGGATTTTGGCACTTAGTGGTGGGTTTAGTTTTAAAAAAAGTGAATTTAATAGAGCAACTCAAGCAAAAAGACAGCCAGGATCTGCTTTTAAACCATTTGTTTATGCATTAGCGTTAGAAAATAATTATACCCCAACATCGTTAGTATTAGACGCACCTTTAGTTTTAGATCAAGGCGATGATTTAAAGATGTGGAAGCCTGAAAATTATGGAAAAAAATTTTATGGACCATCTACACTTCGAACTGGATTGGAAAAATCAAGAAATTTAATGACTGTACGAATTGCTAAGAATCTTGGCATAGAAAGAATTGTAAATTTCTCAAAAGATCTCAAAATTTATGAAAATCCTGAAGAATTATTGTCTATATCATTAGGTTCTGCTGAGACTACTCTTGTAAATTTAACTTCAGCTTATTCAGCTTTTGTAAATGGTGGAAAACTTGTTGAGCCAATATTAATTGATAGAATTCAAGATAGTGAAGGTAATACTATATACAATAATAACTTGAGACAGTGCATAGATTGTGATCAAATTTCATACTTGAGCAACGATTATCCAAAAATTAAAAATAACTATAAGCAAATTTTTTCACCCGAAACTGCATATCAAATGACCTCAATTCTTGAAGGTGTAGTCCAAAGAGGTACAGGGAAAAAACTTAAAGATTTAAACTTAAATATTGCTGGTAAAACTGGAACAACAAACAAGAACACGGATACCTGGTTTATTGGCTTCACGTCAAACTTATTAGTAGGGGTTTATGTGGGTTCAGATAACCCTTCACCTCTTGGAAAATATGAAACTGGGTCGAAAACTGCACTACCAATTTTTAAAGACTTTATTAAACAAGCCGTAAAAAAATCTGATGCTAGACCATTTAAGGCAGCTGAAGATACAATTATGATGGTAGTAGATCCTAAAACAGGTCTAAAAGCTAAATTTTCCTCAAAAAATACAATTATAGAGGTTTTTAAAAAAGAAAATGTGGTTAATGGGAAAGTTCTTTACTCAAATACAGATAGATTAGACAGTAATAATATACTAAAGTTTTATTAATGAATGATAATTTTCAAAACTATAAACAAGAAATAGATAAAATAAATCAAAGAATTAAGGAGTATCTTTGAAAATAATAATATTTATTCAAAACTTCAGTCTCTAAATTCAAAAATGCTAGAAACCAATTTCTGGCAGGATAAAAGTAATTCTCAAAAAGTAGTTAAAGAAAAGAAATTTTTTGAGGACTTAATAAATTCTTTAAATTCATCTGTTGAAAAATTAAATGATTTTGAGGATTTAAATAAATTAGCTTTGGAGGAAAATAATTCAGATGTTCAAGATGAAATTATACAAAATATTAAACAATTAAGGGCTGAAATAAAAAAAAGTGAAATCAAATGTTTTTTATCAAGTGAAGCTGATCCATTAAATTGTTATATCGAGATACATGCAGGTGCTGGGGGTATTGAGAGTCAAGATTGGGCTGATATGTTAAGGCGAATGTATTTAAAATGGTCTGATAAAAAGAATTTTAAATCTAACTTAATAAGTGAACATAGAGGAGATGAGGCTGGAATTAAGTCAGCAACCATAAAGATAGAAGGTGATTATGTTTTTGGTTGGCTTAAAAAAGAGTCTGGTATTCATCGTTTGGTTAGAATATCTCCATTCGACTCAGGTGCCAGAAGGCATACTAGTTTTGCTAGTATTTGGATATATCCAGTAGTTGACGAAAATATTAATATAGAAATTTCAGAAAAAGATTTAAGAATTGATACTTATCGATCTAGTGGAGCAGGCGGTCAGCACGTAAATACCACTGATAGTGCAGTAAGAATCACACATTTACCTTCCAAAATTGTTGTACAGTGT
>CABZLO010000009.1 GCA_902526595.1 uncultured Pelagibacteraceae bacterium
GTGATCTAAATACTCTTGCTGAATATTATTAGCAACTAGTAATGAATTATATATTATTACGGTTTCTTGATCTGGTACAGCTGTCCAATGTTGTGCAGTAATTTGAAAATAGCAGATTACAATAAAATAAGTTATAACAAAAAAATTCAAAAAATAATCTTTGCTATATGTCATGATTATTTTTTTTTATTGAAATAACTATCAATCAAAAAATATAAAATGCTAAATCCATCCCTAAACTCATTTACTTTTTTAAAACCTGCTATTCTTGGTCTTTCTTTACTGGGAAAGTCAGTATATTTCATTTTATTTCTTTCAGCTTTTATAGGAATTTCAACACAAATGTTAAAATTCTTTGATTTTAAACCTAATTGCTTAAATGATGAAGTTTTTCCAAGAACATAAGTGTATAAAATATCTGATATCTGTAAGGAAAAAAATATCTTACCAATTAAAGTGAAGCAAAAATTTCCTATCTTTGTCAATAAAGTATCATCGTCACTCCCAGCATTTTTTCTATAACGTGATGCAAAAATAAAATCAGAATTCTCACAAAGATCTATCATTGGCTTTAGATCTTTGGGTTGAAATGAGCCATCAGCATTAAATATACACAAATATTCGGTATTTATTACCTCTACGCCCTCTATTAAAGCGGATCCATAACCATAATTTTTTTGTTTTACTATTCTTAAATTAAAATTTTTTATTGATTCAATTGTTTCATGATCACTTTCCTCTAAAACTACCACTATATTAAGATCATAATCTTTTAATTCCTCTAAAACCGTAGGTAATGAATCTGCCTCAAATTTAGCAGGAATTAATAAAGTTAAATTTTTTAAATCCATAAGATAGTATTAAATTTATAAGTCTTTAATTTCAACTAATAAGTGTTTTAGAATTTTACAAGAATCGCCTAAATTAAATTGTGAGGTGATGGAGGGAGACTGAAATCACCTCTTTTTTTTTGTTAGATTTATAAATTCTATTTTTCCTATATACCTAATTAATGGCAGATAAAAAAATAAGATCGGTTGCAAAAACTTTTTCTTGGAGACTTTTTATTTTTATTTATTGGATAATATTTGGCTACATTTATACCGGTACATTTGTGGGAGCTGGAATATTAGGAGTAGGATCAATTATTCCACTTTTTTTTTATTATTTTCACGAGAGGATATGGAATAAAGTTAAATGGGGTACCAATTAAATAAACTTTTTCAGTTTGTCTGAGATTATTACTTTTTTATTATTGATGTAGTCTTCATGATTTTTTTCAATATTCTTAAGTTCATACAGGTAATTTACCATAACTCCAAAAGATCTATTAAAACCAACCTCTGATACATTGGCATTTATATTTATATCTTCAATACTGGCTCCATTCCCTAAATGAAATCTTGTTACATCGTTGACAGGTAATTGCTTATGATTTTTTTCATTTATCAAATAATGAGCAACAATTTTTAAAATAGCATCCTTATTAGATAAAATCCTTGTATCACCAATTTTTAAATCTGGAGATTTTAAGAAAGATATATTTTCAAGTGGAATATTTCCTAGAATATTTTTTATTTTATTGTCCTCTAAATATGAAAACCAATCTCTAAAACCTGGAATAGGTGATAAGGTTCCAAAGTGTTTTATATCAGGTAATTCTTCTTGAATTTCATAAACAACTCTTTTAATTAAAAAATTTCCTAAAGTAACCCTTGACAAACCTTCTTGACAGTTACTGATTGAATAGAATGTTGCGGTGTCATATTTTTTATTCCTCAATGTTTGTGGCTTAGTAATTTCTTGGATTGACTTACCTAGACCATTTGTAAGTGCCACTTGAACAAATATTATTGGTTCATCCTCAAGTGCTGGATGAAAATATGAAAAAAATCTTCTATCTTCTCCTAGTCTTCTCTTAAGTTCATCCATGTCTTTAATTTTATGAACTCTTTCATATTTCATAATTTTTTCTAAAACTGCTGCTTTACTATCCCAGGTGATTTTAGCCAATCTTAAAAATCCAGGATTAAACCAAGATTTAAATAATTCTCGTAAATCATCATCTAAAGGCTTTAATTCTGGATCCTCTTGTAAAACTTTTATTAAATCCTCTCTTAATGAAACTATAGTAGAAATACCATTCGGGGCCATATTCATCCTTCTGAACAATTCTCTTCTCTTTCCCTCAGATACAATAAATAATTTAAATAAATTTTTGTCATTCTGTGTTTTTTGATAAATTTCAATAGCTTCTGAAACTTTGGTATGACTAGGTTTAAATTTTTCATTAATTTTCTTAAAGAAAGCTAGTTTATTCTCAGGTGTAAGGCTTTGATAAAGATCTGTCACATCTCTTGCAACTGTGATACCAAAAGCTGCACCCTTGTTGGAAATTAAGTCATCACATAAAGACAATATTGTATCTAAATCATTTCTTTTAAGCTCTTTTTTCTTAAATAGCTTTTGACCAACATCGGCGATAGATGAAATTATATCTTTTAATTTAAATATGTTTTTCATAATTAACTTATACTTAAATATTCATAAAAGGATCTAATTGAAACAATTAATAAAAATATCCCAAAAATCTTGCTTAATAGGCTTTTATTAATTTTATACACTGCTCTAGCACCTAGTCGTGCCATAAACATCGTCACAGGTACAAACACAATAAACCCTAATAAATTTATATATCCAAAACTAAAAGGAGTATTAATGTTGTTAACTACTTTTCCCCCAATAATCATTGTAGTTGTTCCAGTAACAGCAATTAAAATGCCCACTGCAGCGGCAGTCCCTATGGATTTTCTAATATCATAACCAAAAGTTCTCATAAAAGGAACCATCAAAGATCCGCCACCTATCCCAAGTGGAACTGAAATAAATCCTATTAAAATTCCTGAAATATTTTTGACTAAATCAGATATTTTTTTTGGATTTTCTAAAAGCTTTTCTCTAATAAAAATAAAAAATAAACCAACAATAAATGCAAAAATTGAAAAAAATAATACTAAGGCTGGTGTTTTTAAATTAACTGCTAAAAATGTTCCAGCTATTACCCCAAATAAGATAAAAATACCAAATGATTTAACCATCTTAAAATCTACAGCATCATATTCCATATGTGTTTTTGTAGAAATTATTGAGGTGGGTATTATGATTGCCAAGGATGTTCCAACTGAAAGATGCATTCTTGTTACAATGTCAAAATCTAAAACTGAGAAAGCATAATATAAGGCTGGAACCATTATTATTCCTCCACCAACACCCAATAAACCTGCCATAAAACCAGCTACTGCAGCAGCAATAGCTAACACGACTAATAGATTTATAATTTCATTAATATTTGAGATATCCATTATATATTTGCCTGATTGGCTTTTTCATTATTTTGAACAATTGACATAATATTTTTTGTTTTTTGAAAATCAGACTCACGAGCCATCAAATTGTCACTTAAATATCTTTTCCATTTTTTCGATCCTATTTGGCCATGGTACAAACCTACAGTGTGTCTCATTATATGATTAACTTTAGTTCCTAATTTAATCTCTTTACCTACATACTCTAAAAGTTGCTCAGCAACCTGCTCTCGAGTAGGATTAACTTCTGTGTTAAAAATTTCTTTTTCGATTTCGACTAAAGAGTATGGGTTTTGATATATAGATCTTCCAATCATTACTCCATCACACTGATTTAAATGATTATTAATTTCATCTATTTTAGAAATACCTCCATTTATAATTATTTCTAAATCTGGGTTTTGTTTTTTAATTTCGTAAACCATATTGTAATTAAGTTTTGGAATATTTAAATTTTGCTTTGGAGAAAGTCCTGTTAACATTGCCTTTCTAGCGTGTAAAATGAATGTTTTTGTACCCACATCTCTCATTTTGTGTACAAAATTATTTAAATAATCAAAGCTTTCTACATCATCAAATCCAATTCTAGTTTTAGCAGTAACTGGAATTTTACATGAATTAACCATCGCACTTATGCATTCGGCCACAAGGTCAGGCTCTTTCATTAAACAAGCGCCAAACATATTTTTTTGAACCTTTTTACTAGGACAACCCAAGTTAATATTAATTTCATCATATCCCATACCCTCTGCAATCTTTGCAACTTCAGCTAGTTCCTCTTTATTTGATCCACCAACCTGTAATGCTAGTGGCTTCTCTTCAGGACTATAAGATAAGATTTTTTTTCTATCCCCATGTATTGCAGATTTTGTTGCAACCATTTCAGTATAAAGCATCACGTTTTTACTCATTAATCTTAAGAAAAAACGATCATGTCTATCTGTGCAATCCATCATTGGAGCAACTGAAATTTTTCTATTAATTTTATTATTAATATCCAAGAGGTTTACCCATTATTTTATCAGGAAGCCATGTAACTATTTCTGGGAAGATACATAAAATTAAAATTGCTAATGCCATTATGATCATAAATGGTATAGAGCCTTTTAAAATTTCTGACAAACTTACATCTGGGGTAATGCCTTTTATTATATAAAGATTTAATCCAACAGGTGGAGTTATTAATCCTATCTCCATATTAATAGTAAATACAATAGCAAACCAGTAAGGATCAAACCCTAATGTAGTAATCACTGGTAATAATATAGCAGAAGTCATTACAATAACTGCTACTGGAGGTAAAAAGAAACCAGCTATTAAAAGAAATATATTTATTAAAAGAAATACAACCCATTTGTTAGAACTTAGTTCAACCATGCTCTGGGCCAAAGACTGAGTTACGTAAAGTTGTGAAAGTGTAAATGCAAAAAGATAAGAAGCTGCAATGATAAACATTATCATAACACTTTCTTTCATTGAAACTTTGACGATATTCCATATTTTTTTTGGCTGGTAAATTTTATAAACAATGGCAATCAATACAAAAACTAAGAATGCCCCAACACCTGATGCTTCAGATGGAGTAGCAACGCCTCCATACAACACATACAAGACACCTGCTATAATAGCTAGAAATGGAAGAACTCTAGGTAACACTTCGAGTTTTTCTCTCAAGGTAGGAGGTGTTCTGTTCTTTAAAGCCTTGGCCGAATCTTTATCAATAAAATAACTGTGTATAAGAGCCCATATGGCAAACATACCTGCTAGCATAAATCCTGGAACTAAACCACATAAGAACAGCCTACCAATTGAAGTACCTGTTGCAATTCCATAAACTATTAAAACTATACTTGGAGGAATTAAAACTCCTAATGTGCCACCTGCAGCAATAGTACCAGTAGCAATTTGATCAGAGTAACCTCTTTTTCTCATCTCAGGTATTCCCATTGTTCCAATTGCAGCACATGTAGCTGGACTAGATCCGCTCAAAGCTGCAAAAATAGAACAAGCACCTATGTTAGAAATAACTAGGCCTCCTGGAAGTCTCCAAAGCCACCTATCTAAGCCAGTGTATAAATCTTTTCCCGCCGGAGAGTTGGCTACAGCCATTCCCATTAAAATAAACATTGGGATCGAAAGTAAAACAAATGAATTTAGACCTGCATAAAAAGTTTCTGCAAAAACGTCTAGCATTTGAAACCCTTCAAATGATACTAAAAGAACAATCGATACAAAACTTAAACCAAATGCAATTGGAATTCCTGAAAAAAGAACTATTAGAGTAAAAACTGCAACAATTATAGCTATTATTAATGGGTCCATTTATTTAGTCTGCCTCGTCAGTTAACTTAATAATTTCCGCAATGTACTGAAGTATCATTAAAATAGCTCCAATCATCATTGATGAGTAAGGTATCCAAAGTGGAGGATCCCAAACTGTCCCAGTTGAGTAATTTTTAGTAAATGCTTCTTCAACCATTAGGAAACCAAAATAAAATAAAATTAAAAAAAATAATAAACTTAATAACGATGTAAAAATTTTTAATCTTAGAATGTTTTTTGAAGACAAAAAATCATATATCCACTCCATACTAACATGTGCTTTTTCACTTAAAACATAAGCACTACCAATGAAAGTAGATGCAACTAATAACATTGTTACTAGCTCAGTTTGCCATGTAATTGCTCGTTGAAAAAAATATCTTTCGAATACTAATTCGACAATTACTAGAATTGATAGAATTAGAGCCAGAACAGCAAATGCTCCACAAGCTTTGGCTGTAAAATCACAGAATTTTAAATATTTATTTTTCATAAAAAAAAACCCCTACTTATTTTAGATAAATAGGGGTTCTTTATATATTACTTTATTTAACTGCCAAAGCCATTTCCATTAGTTTATCTCCACCTGGAACTTTTTCAGCAAAAGCTTTATGAGAAGATTTCTTTGCAATCTCTACCCATGCAGCATGATCTTTCTCGTCCATGTAGACTAATTTAACGCCTGCAGCTTTATATGCATCCTCAAACTTTTTATCCAAATTCTCTACTTGAGCTGTCATATATTTTTCAGCTACTTTACCAGCAGCCATAAGTGCTTTTTGTTGTTTTGAATTTAAAGCATCATATGATTTTTTAGACATTAGAATTGGTTCATACATAAACCATAATCCAAATTTTCCTGGAGGTGTTGCACAAGTTACTTGCTCATAAATTTTATAACTTACAAAACTTCCTGAACTAGTATTTGCACCTGTTAAGACACCTGTTTGAAGACCAGTATAAATTTCAGATGAAGGCATACTTTGAATACCTGCACCAGCTGCTTCTAACATTTGGTTAAACGCTTTTCCAGCAGCTCTCATAACTTGTCCTTTTGCATCACTAGGATTTTTAATACATTGAGACTTTGAAGCAAATCCGCCACCTAACCAAGCATCTGATAAAACTACAACACCTGCATCATTTATAATTCTTTTAATTTCAGTCATCATAGGACCTTTATTAAATCTTAATGCGTGATCATGATTTTTTACAGTTCCTGGCATTAAAGTTGCATCAAATTCTGGATGGAATTTAGAAGCATACGCTAAAGGAAATGCAGAAATATCCAATTGACCAGTTGTCATTGGTTTCCACTGTTCTTTTGGTTTATATAAAGATTTAGCTGGGTAGATTCTTATATCTATTCCAACATTAGCTTTTTTAACCTCATCTGCAATTATTTGAACCATTTCGTGTCTTGGATCAAATGAACCGTCAGCTCTTGGAGTTCCTGGCCATTGGTGACTTGCTTTTAAAGTTACGGCATAAGCAGAACCAATTAATGTGAACGCAAGAATAAACGAAGTTAAATATAAAGATATTTTTTTTAACATTTAATTCTCCCTCTATTGTTATTTGTGATAGTAGTATTAAAATGAAGATATCGTTAAGAGTCAAGTTAACAAAAAACGCAGTTAAATTTAATAATAATTATGGACGGACCCCTTAAAAACTTATTGGTAGTGGATTTAACAAGAGTTTTGGTAGGACCTTACTGCACTATGGTTTTATCAGATTTAGGTGCAAGAGTAATTAAGGTTGAAGCTCCTGAAATAGGTGATGACTCAAGAAAATTTGGCCCTTTTGTTGAGAACTACTCAGCTTATTTTATGTCTCTTAATAGAGGAAAAGAGAGCATAGCTTTAAATTTAAAAAATTCTGATGACAAAAGAATATTTGATAAAATTTTATCAAAAGCAGATATTTTAGTAGAAAATTTTAAGCCAGGAACTTTAAAAAAATGGGGCTATGGTTGGGAAGAAGTTAGTAAAAAATTTCCTAAACTAATTTATGCTTCAGCATCTGGTTTTGGGCAAACAGGTCCTTTAAAAGAACTACCTGCTTACGATATGGTAGTTCAAGGAATGGGTGGACTAATGAGTGTAACAGGTCAACCTAATTCAGAACCTACAAGAGTTGGTACTTCAATTGGTGATATTACAGCCGGCTTATTTACAGCAATAGGTATCAATGCAGCTTTATATGATAGACAAAAGACAGGAAAAGGAATGTATATCGATGTATCAATGCTTGATTGTCAAATTGCAATTCTAGAAAACGCAATTGCAAGATATTTATCTAAAAATGAAATTCCAAAACCAATGGGTTCAAGGCACCCCTCGATAGCTCCGTTTGAAGCATTTAAAACTAAAGATAGCTATATAATTATTGCTGCAGGAAATGATAAATTATTTGAAAAACTCTGCGATATTCTAGATATTTCAGAAATTTTTACTAATGAAAAATTTAAAAACAATTCTGCAAGAGCAAAAAACATGGAAGAACTTAAAGCAATTCTAGAAAATAAACTTTCTGCTAAATCAACAGATGAATGGGTTAGTAAAATGGAGAAAGATAAAATTCCTTGTGGTCCTATATTTAATATTAAGGAAGCAGTTGAAAATCCTCAAGTTGAAGCAAGAAACATGATTGTAAAAGCTTATCATAAAGTAATAGGAGATTTTAGATTGGCAGGAAACCCAATTAAAATGTCTACATACGATGATCCTGATAAAAGAGGTGACATCCCTGATCTAGATGAGCACCGAGAAAAAATAATAAAAGAATTTGTAAATTAAAATTTATTGATCTTCTTGAGCATCTTCTTTAGCTGGCTCTTCACTATCTGAAATTTCATCTAAAGAAACCTCACCCTCTTCATTGATAGACTCTTCACCAACTGAACTATCAACTTCAGCTTTTGCAGTTTCAGATAATTCTGCTAAATCTTCTTTTGTAACTTGAATTTTTTCTGGAGTTTTTCTTGCTCTTTTTGATGGAAGAATTGGTGTTCCACTTTTAGAAATTTCTCCTTTGTATAAATTTTCAAAATCGTCACCTATATCTTCATCATCTTCAGCAGTATCATCAAGTTGTTCAACATGTTTTCTAAGTTTATAAACAGCACTATCGGTTAAATCAGATACTTGAATTTTTTCTTCTGCAATTTCTCTTAATGAAATAACTGTATTTTTATCATTATCTCTATCAATGGTCGGTTCTATACCTGCATTTAATTGAGTAGCTCTTTCTTTAGCTACTAATACTAATTCATAAGGACTATCTACTTTATCAATGCAGTCTTCTACAGTTACTCTAGCCATGCGCAGTGTCTATACAGTGAGCCCTATAAAATCAAGTTTTTTTTTAAATATATTGTGGATTTAACTTATTTCTAACTGAATAAAGAAGAATTATTGAGGTCAAAATATAAGCCCCAGAAACAACAGCAATTTGTTCAATTGAAAAATTAATATCTATAAGAATACCAAATAAAGCTGTTCCAAAAGCAGTTGCAAAGACCATTAACGCTGTTGTGAGAGCTTTAATAGAGCCAATATATTTAACACCATAAATTTCAGCCCACGTTGATGAACCTAAAACATTAGCAAGTCCATTTGTAATTCCAATTAAGCCAAAGAAAAAAAATGAGGAAATTTCAGCATCAAAATAAAATAAAATTACAGTTGCAAAAAAAAGTGGGATATTCATATAAATTAGCAGTTTTCTACTTGAAAATTTATCAATTAGAAATCCCGATATAAATAAAGTAACGACAGACAATATTGAGTAAACCATAAATGATTGAGCAATTACATAAGGGCCCCAGTCTTTCGAACTGGTCATGAAAGATTGAAAAACCCAAGCACCTGTTGCAATCCAGGGCATAGCTAACATGGTCATACAAATAATATAAAACCTATAATCTTTCAAAACCTCTATTCTTTTCCATTGTTTTATTTCTTTATCGACAATATCTTTTTTGCTTTCCTCTCTAGTATCTAATTTAATATCCTTGACCAAGAAGTAAGTGGCAATAGGTAAAACTATTACAACTATAATAGAAATTGAAATCCAAATATTTCTCCATTCTATGAACGTTAATAAAAAAACAATCAAAACTGGTAAGATAAATTCTGCTAAAGAAAGTCCCAACCAACCCACACTTAGAGCTCTGCCCCTGTTTTTTTCAAAAAAACGAGAAATTGTTGTTGTTGCAGTATGACTTGATAAACCTTGACCTGACAAACGCATTAAAAAAATTCCTACAAATAAAAAAATTACAGAGGAAATTTTAGAAAAAATAAAACAAGAAATAGATAAAAATATTATTACAAATGACGCAAATTTTAAAATATTTACATCATCTATTTTTTTTCCTATCCAAACTAAAACAATACTACTTAATAAAGTTGCTGATGCATAAATTGAGCCAAATTGTCCATGAGTAATAGATAAAGCATCTCTAATACTAGAATTAAAAAGACCAAGAAAAAAACTCTGTCCAAAACTAGAAAAAAATGTAAAAATAAAACCAAATATAATTACTTTTAAACTTAAACTTTTAAACATATATAAAAATTATGACTTTTAATGTTGCTTTCATAGGTCTTGGGGTTATGGGCTACCCAATGGCAGGATATATATCAAAAGCCAGACACAATGTAACTGTTTTTAATAGAACAAAATCAAAAGCAGAAAAATGGATTGGTGAATACAAAGGTAAAATGGCTAATACGCCAGCTGAAGCTGCAGATAGTGCTGACTTTATTTTTACTTGCGTTGGAAATGACAATGATCTTAAAGAAGTATCTTTAGGAGATGATGGATTATTTAACACGGCTAAAAAAGGTTCTGTTTATATCGATAATTCAACTGTATCAGCAGAAATTTCAAGAGAGCTTTACAAAGCTGCGAAAGATAGAGGTTTTGATTTTTTAGATGCACCCATTTCTGGTGGCCAAGCAGGTGCGGAAGGTGGAATATTAACAGTTATGGTTGGTGGTGATGAAGGCACATTTAAAAAAGCACAACCGGTTATCGATTGTTATAGTCAAAAAGTTACATTAATTGGTCCCTCCGGTAGTGGACAGCTAACTAAAATGATGAACCAAATGTGTATAGCTGGAACTGTTCAAGGATTGTCAGAAGCTATTAACTTTGGAATTAATGCTGGATTAGATATGGACAAAGTTATGGAAACTATTTCAAAAGGTGCAGCTCAGTCTTGGCAAATGGAAAACAGATATCGAACAATGACAGATGATAAGTTTGATTATGGTTTTGCCGTAGATTGGATGAGAAAAGATTTAGCAATAGTTATTGAGGAAGCTAAGAGAAATGGTTCACCTGTGCCCATCACAGAAATTGTGGATGGTTATTATTCTAAAGTTCAGGAAATGGGTGGTAATCGTTGGGATAGCTCAAGTTTGATAGCTTTATTAAAAAAGAAAAAATAATTTGTGACTGATACTGTTCCTTATTACGAGGACTTTTCTGAGATCAAAAAAAAAATTTGGTCTATGCTAAATAATGCTGTCAAAGATAGAAGTTCTCAGTTTAGAATTCCAGTTTTTTCGTGTGGGGAAAATGGCAACATTGAAAGTAGAATTGTAGTTTTAAGAAAATCAGATGAAAATAATAATATAGTTCAATTTCATAGTGATATTAGATCTGATAAGATAAATATTTTAAAAAAAAATCCTAAAGCATCTTTTCTGTTTTACGATAAAGAATTAAAAATCCAAGTCAGATTAAAAGTAGAAGCAATTATCAACCACAATAATGATATTGCAAAACAATCTTGGGAAAAAACTCAACATATAAGTAGAAAATGTTATTTAGTTGATAATGGTCCTGGCACTATTTCAGATGTACCAACTTCTGGTTTAAAACCAGAACTTGATAATTTTGATTATACAAAAGAACAAAGCGAAGAAGGTTATAAAAATTTTACTGTTATTCAGTGTAAAATTAATTCTATTGAATGGTTATACTTAGCTGCAAAAGGTCACCGAAGAGCCAGATTTGATTTAGAAAATAATAAAGATAATTGGTTAGTTCCCTAATTATCTAATTTCAAATTCTAGACTCAATATATTTTAATATTTTTGTGTTGTAATGCTGAAAACAAGTAGCTTGATCCATTTGATGACCGTCATTAACTGAAAATTTATCTGTTGCTAATTTCCCTAATTTAAAACATTTTTTTCCATTAATTTTATAATCATCAGATATGATTATTCTTTCCATACCAGGAATTCTATCTATCCAATCAGACGTTAAGCCTTCATAAGTATCTTTTGGATGAGTAAAAATTAAAAGTGGAGTTTTCAATTGATCTAAAATTTGTTTGTTTAATTTGTCTCTAAGATCAGATTGAGCAGGTTTTTTTTTTTTAAATTTTGCTAAAGCAGCTTCTGAACCAACTTTTTTGGCTTTATATTTTTTACTTAACTTTCCAAAACATGCAGGAGCGTAAGCTATACCCCCTGCTGCTTTTTCAGGATACTTAGAAAAAAATAGTAAAGTTGTTAATCCACCACATGAATGTCCTGTAACAAATATTTGTTTTCTCGGTACACCTAAGGATACCAACTTGTCGATTAATTCAAGATTTTGCTCTACTCTCTTTTCAAGTTTATGTTTACCTACATACGGTTTTTTTGATATCCACCATTTCATACCCATATCCCCCTCGATGTGACCAGCGCAAAGATTGAAAAGCATAATGGTTTTTTCATTAACTTTCTCGTTTACTAAAGATACTCGATTTCTTATTTGATCAATCGAGGTGCACCCTTTTTGTTTTCCATCATTGGTATTTTGACCATGATTGTTAATTAGTATTATTTTATTTTTAGCATTATCAATCGATGAAAGTTTTGTAATTTTAAAATCTTTAGAAACAAAACCCATTTTAGTAATATTATGTCCGTCACTTAGTGCACCTGTAAAACTAAATAATAATAATAATAAAATTAAAAATATTTTTTTCATATTGTTAAATTCATTTAATTAAATCTAGTATAGTATTTGATGTTGCTACATTATTTTCTCAAGTTTCCAAGCTTCATCTTTAGCATTAAATTTTGCGTTCCAGTCTTTAGATCTTTGATCCTCAAATAAGGCATAAAATTTTTCTTCATCAGTAACATTTGCAATAAAAATCATTTTACCTTCACGAATGTGCGCCCATTCAAATGATGACGTGCACTTTGCAAGATCATCTTTAAACATACTGTATAAATCATCTGCATCTTTTTTAGTTCCTTCATAAGTTGTTGTTCCAACAAAGTTCATAGTTTTTCCTTTCTTTAATTAAGTTAGTTTAAATAAATCATAAAATAATAAAAATAAATAAGATATTTGCTTAATTTTTATTGAGACAATTTGTTTAACTTAAGTGTAATATCTTCGTGCTAATTTATTAGTTTTAAAAGGAGGAAATAATGAAAGCATATATAATGGGAAACTACACTGAAAAAGCATTTCAGGGTTTTTTAAAAGATCCTAAAACTGACAGAAAAGCAGTTGTAGAACAATTAACAAAAGCTATGGGTGGCACAATGCATAGTATGGATATAGTTCGTGGTTCATATGATTTTGTAGTTGTTAATGAATTAGCTACATTTGAGGATTTTGCAGCTGTGAAACTTGTTGTAGAAGCTTCAGGTGCAGTTAAAAACTTAACAATGTTGGAGGCTATTGATTTTAATAAAGCCACAACTAAAGCAAGTGAAGTTGCCTCTGGTGCTTATAAGGCTCCAGGACAATAATTTGAATTAATTATTTTTTGTCGTTATCGACAACTAAGCAGATTTCTGATTTAGTCAGAAATCTGCGACCTGTTCCATTGTCTAATGAGAACATGCCACCTATTCCTTTAACAGCATCAATGGTTAAATCGGTATGTTTCCACTTTTCATATTGATCACCATTCATATAAAAAGGAACACCACCTATTTCTCCCAATTTAACATCATTATCTCCCAGAGGAAATTCACCTTCCTGAAAACACATTGGCGCACTGCCATCACAACAACCCCCAGATTGATGAAACATTAATTTTTCACCATATTTACCCTGAAGTTCAGATAATAAATTTAACGCTGAATTAGTTGCAGATACTTTCATTTTTAAAGTCCGGCCCATGATTTAGAATCATGGGCCAGTATATATTATTATTTATTAAAAGAAGCCTAATTTTTGTTCAGCATAAGAAACATGTAAGTTCTTATTCTGCCTGTAATGATTAAGCATCATTTTATGAGTTTCTCTTCCTACACCTGATTGTTTGTAACCACCAAATGGGGAGTGAGCTGGATAAGCATGATAACAATTTGTCCATACTATTCCTGCTTGTATTGCTCTACCCATTCTGTAGGCAATATTTCCATTTCTAGTCCAAACACCTGCACCTAAACCATAAAGTGTATCATTAGCGATTTCTAATGCCTCTGCTTCATCTTTAAATTTAATTACAGATACAACAGGTCCAAAAATTTCCTCTTGAGAAATTCTCATTGAATTATCAGCTTCAAAAATAGTTGGTTGGATATAGTTTCCTTTTTCCAAACCACTATTTAGTTTACCAACATCTCCACCTGCAAGAACTTTTGCACCTTCTTTTTTACCAAGATCAAGATATGATTTGATTTTTTCCATTTGCTCAACTGAAGCTTGAGCACCAATCATTGTTTCCATTTTTAATGGATTATCTTGTATGACTGCTTTTGTTCTAGCAATACATTTTTCCATGAATTTATCATAAATAGATTCTTGGACTAATGCTCTACTTGGACAAGTACAAACCTCACCCTGGTTTAAGTTGAACATTACAAAACCTTCAACACACTTATCTAAGAAATCATCATCTTTATCCATGATGTCCTCAAAGAAAATGTTAGGAGATTTTCCACCTAACTCAAGTGTGATTGGAATAATGTTTTGTGCAGCATACTGCATGATCAGTCTTCCAGTTGTAGTTTCACCAGTAAATGCAACTTTAGCTACTCTTTTAGATGAAGCTAAAGGTTTTCCTGCTTCTAAACCAAAACCACTAACAATGTTTACAACTCCTGGAGGTAGTAAATCACCAATTAATTCCATCATAACCATAATTGATGCTGGTGTTTGTTCTGCTGGTTTAAGAACTGAACAATTTCCTGCAGCTAAAGCTGGTGCTAATTTCCATGTAGCCATTAATAAAGGGAAATTCCATGGAACTATTTGAGCTACAACTCCTAAAGGCTCAGGGATGTTGTAAGAGTATTGTGAGTTACTTATTTCAGCAACAGAACCTTCTTCTGCTCTGATTACTCCAGCGAAATATCTCCAATGATCTATCACTAAAGCTATGTCTGCAGCCATACACTCTCTAATTGGTTTACCGTTGTCTAAACACTCAGCAACTGCAAGCATGTCTTTATTTTGCTCAAGAACATCTGCTATTTTGTTAAGAATAATTGATCTTGTTGTAATATCTGTTTTTCCCCACTCTGGAAAAGCTGCATGTGCAGCATCTAATGCTGCTTCAACATCTTTTTCATTTGATCTGGCAACTGAACAGATAATTTCATTTGATATCGGGCTCGGATTATCAAAATATTTACCCGATAAAGGCTCTACAAATTTCCCATTTATAAAGTTTCCATATTTTGCTTTATATGGAAATTCTACTTTTAAATGAGATGTGTCTAGAGCTGATGACACCTTTAATGCTTCTGCACTCATTTTTTTCTCTCCTCTTGTTTTATTAGATTTGATGTTATTAGATCTTCTAGATTTTTTTAAAGGTTTCTTAGTCGCAGACTTTTTTGTCCTAACTTTTTTAATCTTAACCTTTTTTTTTCTTTTTATTTTTCTAGAAGTTTTGACTAATTTTTTTCTTTTCTTTTTAGTTTTTTTAATTTTTTTAGCCATTTATATAAATGAAATTAAAAACTTATTAAAAGGACTTGTAAACAAAACAATTGTGTTTTCAATCTTTGGTTGTATTTATTAGCTTGTTAAATAATAAAAAGATTATTTAATTTCTAATTACCTATTATGGACAATTTTATTTTTAATTTTTTAGAAAGTTTGGAGAACCATTCTTTTTCTTTTCCTGATTCAGGTAATACTTCTCCGTACTCGATCATTTGAGATGGAGGTAAATCAATAATATAAACCCAAATTTGAGTTTCATCTAAGTTAGAATTTTTAATTATAATATCTCTTAGATCAGAAATTAATTTATCTTTTATTTTTTTTGGTCTGCCGGCTCTAATTTGACCAAGTAAAAATATTGAAGGCTCTTTAACTTTTTTTCCTCCCATGAAATGATTGTTTTTTTTTGTTTTATTAAATATAACTTGGGCAAAATAAGTATTTGCACCCGTTACAACATTATGAACCTTGGTAATTCCTTCTGCTAAATTTTTTTGCTGTTTAGAACTTAAATTAAAATTTGAATTAGTGACGGTATAAGTTGGCATAAAAATTAAAATATAGATTTTGAATATTTCTTCCAGTTATTCTGGTAATGCTTTGTATTTTCAACTATAGCTTTTTTTTCATCCTCAGTTACTTCTCTTATAACTTTACCAGGTGAACCAACTACTAATGAGTTGTCTGGTATTTCTTTATTTTCTGTTATTAAAGCTTTAGCACCAATGATGCAGTTTTTTCCAATTTTAGCATTGTTAAGAATAACAGCACCAATACCAATCAAACTACTGTCACCAATAGTACATCCGTGAAGCATAACCATATGACCTATAGTTACATCTTTACCCACTTTAAGAGGACACCCTGGATCGGTGTGTAAAACGCTTCCATCCTGAACGTTTGACCCTTCACCAATAAATATGTTTTCAACATCTCCTCTTAAAACTGCATTAAACCAAATACTTGTATTTTTCTCTAATGTAACATCACCTATTATAGTTGCATTTGGTGCTACCCAATTTTCGCCAGAGTTTTTTGGTTTTTTATCTTTTAAATCGTAAAACATAATTTATACATTATTACATTATGCCAATACAAACTCCAATATGTGATTTTGGTAAAAAAGCTGTTCCATTTGAACTAAAATCAACTGATGAAAAAATTCTTAAACTAGATGATATTAAAGGAGAAAATGGAACTCTAATAATGTTTATTTGTAACCATTGTCCCTATGTCAAAGCAGTTACAAAAGATATTGTTGAAGACTGTAATAACTTAAAAAAATTGGGAATAAACTCTGTTGCAATATGTTCAAATGATGCCGTTAATTATCCTGAAGACTCTTTTGAAAATATGATTAAATTCGCGAATAACAATAATTTTAATTTTCCATATTTAGCTGATGAAGCACAAGAAGTTGCTAAAGCATATGACGCTGTGTGCACGCCTGATTTTTTTGGATACAATAAAAATTTAGAGCTTCAATACAGAGGTCGAGTGAGAGAATTAAAAAAACTTATTCCAGTTAGAGGTGGAGAAAGTGATCTATTTCAAGCAATGAAACAAATAGCTAAAACTGGTAAAGGTCCAAGAGAACAAATTCCAAGTGCTGGATGTGGCATTAAGTGGAAATATGTTTAATGTATTTAGTTGTTACTAGATCTTTTCCACCAGAGCTTGGTGGAATGCAAAGTTTGATGTGGGGTTTATCAAGAGAATTATCGAAAAACTTTATGATTAAAGTTTTTGCAGATTATAGTGAAGCTCATAAAGAATTTGATGAACAAGCATCTTTTTCAATTGAAAGAGTCGGAGGAATTAAACTTTTAAGAAAATACAGAAAAGCTCAATTAATAGATGAATTTATTAAAGATAATAAAATACAAGGAATTTTTGCTGATCATTGGAAAAGTTTGGAGCTAATTAAATCATCTAAAAAGAAATATTGCCTAATTCATAGTAAAGAAATTAATCATCCAAAAGGCTCAAGTTTAAATAAAAGAGTTTTAAATGTTTTGAATAATGTTGAGAAAGTAATTGCCAATTCACAATTTACAAAAAATTTAGCAATTAACTGTGGTGTTAATGAAAATAAAGTTGTTGTAATCAACCCTGGAGTAGATCCTGCTAAAGAATTAGACAAAAAAACTATAGATAAAGTTGAGAGTTTGTTAAAAGTAAAAACACCAAGATTAATTACTGTTTCAAGGTTTGACAAAAGAAAAAACCATGAAAAAATAATTATGTCTCTTAGAAATTTAAAACAAATTTATCCTGATATTGTTTATATATGTGTTGGATATGGTGAAGAGGAAGAAAATATTAAAAGCCTTGTTAAAGAGCTAGATTTAGAGGGTCAAGTTATGTTTTTTAAGGACATAACTGATGATCTAAAAAATGCTTTAATCGCAAAATCTAATATATTTGTGATGCCCTCAATAATTCACAAAACATCAGTAGAAGGATTTGGTATTGCCTATGTAGAGGCAGCTCAATATGGAATACCGTCTGTTGGTGGAAATGATGGTGGAGCAGCAGATGCAATAGAGCATGAAAAAACTGGTCTAATATGTGATGGGAATAATTTAGATGATATTTACTCATCTATAAATGCAATTTTAGAAAATAAAAAATATTTAGAATTTGGTAAAAATGCAAAAGAATTTGTCAATAAATTCCAATGGTCTAAAATTATTGAAGATTATAAAAAAATTCTAAACTAATGTAAATGCAACAAAATATTTTCAAATACTTTATTTGCTGAAAGTTTTGACAGATCACTTACCTGAATGGCTTTAAAATTTTCTCTTTCTATACTTACTTTATGAGCTGTTGTGTGTGCACCAAATAAAGCAATTCCTTTTGATCCTAAATGAGCTGTCATATGAGCAGGTCCAGTGTCATTAGCAATAACAAAAGAACTATCTTTAATCAATGCCGCCAGCTGAGAAATATCTAGAGCTTTACCATTATCCAATATGCAAAGTGCATTTATACTTGTTGCCTCTTTAATTTCTCCTGGTCCAGGTGCTACAACTACTTTAAATTTATTTTCCAATTTTTCATTAATCAGAGAAATTAAATCATTATAATAAGACCATTTCTTATAAGTTAAATGAGGAGAACAAAAAGGAAAGAGAACGATATATTTTTCTAATTGATATTGATTTTTTATTAAAGAAATATCTGATGTACTCCATGAGAAATCAGGGCTTAAAGTATGATTAGTATTAATTCCAGAACATTTTAATTGATGATCGAATCTAGATAATACAGAGTCTTTATCAAAATCTTGCTTTGAAGTACCTTCTGGTAATGTGGTTTCAGTGGATGACCACACTTCTTTTGACGCCTTGGGAAATAATATTTTTTTATAAAAAGACGTTCTGCTAGAGTTTTGAAGATCATAAATTTTGGTGAATTTAAATTTCTTAATATTTTTCATCAATGAATACAAATAGATAAGGTTAAATCTTGATAATCGCTTATCTAAAATTACATTAGAGACATAGGGATTTTTTTTAAATAAATAAAAAAATGGTTTTGTTGTTAACAAATGTACTTCATCATCCTTGTGATTTTCAGAAATATCTTGAATTGCTCCACATGCTTGCGCTATATCACCTAAAGAACCATGTTTAATGATTAAAATATTAGACATATTTATAACAACTTAACATAGTATATTTTTTTATGAATAAAATTCTAGTTGAAGTATCTGTTGGTGAGTTATTAGACAAAATTTCTATACTCGAGATTAAACAAGAAAAAATCGAAGATACTAAAAAATTAAAATTTATTAACGAAGAACACTCAATTCTTAAGGATCAATTAAATAAAAATGTTAAATCTGATCAAAAGCTAAATGAACTTTTTGAAAAATTAAAAAAAATTAATACAAAATTATGGATAATAGAGGATGATAAAAGACGATGTGAAAAAGACAAAGATTTTACTGAAAAATTTATCAAACTTTCAAGAGATGTTCATTTTCTTAATGATGAAAGAGCTAAAATTAAATTAGAAATTAATAACTTTACTGATTCAAAGATTAGAGAAATTAAAGAGTACACTACTTATTAATTTTTTTGTTCAAAATTTACCTTTTTTGTTTGAACCATTATAAAAAATTTTTGATAATTCTTTATTTGCTTTGTTTTGAGAAATAATTTCATTCTTACCCATAAGTGTCAAGGGTATTTCAGAATATTCATGATAATTATACTTGTCTTCACCTCTTGCTCTTTGAACATACATTTTTCCTATAACCTGATTTACATTGGTACCTATATAACTTTGAATAACAAAGCCAATTCTTCTGTCATCACTATAATTTAGTCCTGAACCATGAACAATCAAAGGGTGGTGTAATGATATTTCTCCTGCTTTTAGAATTATAGGATCTGTTTCATTCAAAGAAATATTTTTAATTGTTTGACCGCGTGTTAATAAATTATTTTTATCGAATTTTTGTTCATGGTATTTTAAATTGTCTTTATGAGAGCCTGGCAACATTCTCATACAACCATTTTTTTCGTTTGAATCTGTAACTGCTAGCCAAACTGTAACCCAATTATGAGGCTCCAAACCTATATATTTGGCGTCTTGATGAAAACTGACAAATCCTTTTTCATTTTTTTCTTTTATAAAAAGCGTAGTTCCACAAATAAGAATATTCTTACCAATAATACTCTCAACAGCATCCAAGATATTTTTATTTAAACAAACTTTATTTAATATAGGTGAAATTAAGTGAACATAATTACGATTAATCCCATCCAATGCGCCTGGCCAATTTTTTTCGATTTTTTCAATTTCTTCTCTAATTTCTTTTGCTTCACTAGTGTTTAAGGCACTTAATGAAGAGACATATCCTTTATTTCTATAATGATCTATTTGGTGTGCTGTGAGCATCGTCATTGAGAAAAACTATATTTTTTTTCCAAATATTTAATAAAGTTATGGATAATAAAAGTCATAAATAAATATATTCCACCAGCAACGATAAATACCTCTATTGGTTTAAATGTTGTTGATATTATATATTTTGCTACACCAGTTAAATCCATTAAAGTTACTGTGCTAGCTAGCGAAGTTCCTTTCATCATCAATATTATTTCATTTCCATAAGCTGGAAGAGATTGTCTAATAGCAATTGGTATTTGAATTTTATAAAAAATAATTTTATTTGGAATCCCTAGGCTTTTACCAGCTTCAATTATTCCTGGTTTTATTGTTTGAAATGCTGATCTTAATATTTCTGATGTATAGGCACCTGTATTTAAAGTAAAAGCTATAATTGCGCACCAATAAGGCTCTTTTAAAATAACCCATATAAATGTTGACCTTAAATATTCAATTTGCCCTAATCCAAAATAAATTATAAAAATTTGAACTAGCAAAGGAGTTCCTCTAAACAAATAAGAATACCCATAAGCAAATTTATTTATAAAAATATTTTTATTTATTCTTAATATTGCAAATAAAAGCCCAATGATTAATCCAAAGAATAATGATGCTGATAACAATTTTAGAGTTACAACTGTAGCTCCTAAAAGTTTAGGAAAACTAGTGAACATTAAATCAAAATCCATTAATACCCCCTGTTATATTTAATCTCTAATCTGTTAATAATTTTCATACTGATGTAAGTGAGCATCAGATACAAAATTGCTGCAAAACAATAAAAGAACAAAGGATCCCTTGTTGAGCCTGCTGCAATGTAGGACTGTCTCATAATTTCTACAAGTCCAGTTACAGAAATTAAAGAGGTATCTTTTAAAGTAATTTGCCAGACATTACTTAAGTTTGGAATAGCTAGTCTTAACATTTGAGGTAAAATTATTTTATAAAACTGAGTAAATTTATTAATTCCAAGAACCTTTGCAGCTTCAAACTGACCTTTGTCAATTGACTGAATTGCGCCTCTAAAAACCTCTGTTGAATAAGCTCCTGAAATTATTCCAATTGCCATAGATCCGGTAATGAACGCATTAATTTCAATATATTCAAAATATCCGAAAATTGATGCAACATACATAATTGCACCACTTCCTCCAAAAAAGAAAAGATATATGACTAAAAGCTCAGGAACACCTCGAATAACCGTAGTGTAAAAATTTCCAATCAAATTTAAAGACTTAAATTTAGAGAGTTTTAAAGGTGTAAATATTAGTGCAAAAAAAAATCCTATAAATATTGCTGTAACAGAAACAACTATTGTCATCAGGGTTGCGTAAAATAGTTCGTCACCCCAACCAGTTTTACCAAATGCAAGAAGTTCCATATAGATTGGCGACTATATATTATAGTCGCCAAATCTTAAATTAATTACATAGATGCGTCGAAACCAAAGTGTTTAATAGCAAGCTTGCTAATAATTCCTTTTTTTCTAGCTGTATTTATTGCTTTATTGAAATCTTTTAGAAGTTTTGCATCACGTTTTCCGATTGCATCATCTCCACCCTGTCTAATTCCAACACCAACACCATTACCAAATGCACCACCTGAAAAAGTTGGTCCAACTAGAGTAACTGCTTCACCGGATTTGTCAGCATAATCAGTAAATGCAACTGCTGCTGCTAAAGCAACATCACATCTCCCAGAAGTTAGATCAAGGTTCACTTCGTCTTGTGTTTTGTAAGTTCTTACATTCACACTTCCTACGTCACCTGACTCTAAAAAGTTTTGGTGAATAGTTCCTGTTTGAGTACAAACTGTTTTACCAGCAAGTGCACCTGTTAAAGTTTTAAGAGCTTTTTTAACATCTGATCCTCCCAAAGATAAGTTTATACCTTCTGGAGTATCTATGCCCACTAAGCTTGAGCCCTTCATTACTGCAAGAGAGGCAACTTCGTCTGCATAACCTTGTGAAAAAGTAATTGTTTTTTGTCTCTCAGCAGTAATTGACATTCCTGCCATGATCGCATCGAACTTTCTCATTAATAGAGCTGGAATCATTCCATCCCAATCTTGTTCAACAATTGTACATTCATGTTTCATGATTGCACATAATTCTTGAGCAAGCTCAACTTCGAAACCAATAAGATTACCTGATGCATCTTTTGAATTCCATGGAGGGTAAGCTCCTTCAGTTCCAATTTTAATTTTGTCAGCGTAAACATTTCCGATAACAAAAAGAGAAGCAAGAACTGTTAAAATAGTCTTTTTAAATATATTCATTATTTTCTCCTTAATTTGGAGATAATTATTTCACAAATTTTAATAATTAAAAAGAAAAATCAATGGTTTATTGAAGAAGAGAAATTCCAAGAACAATCAAAACTCGGTATGTAAACTCTGGATAATTTTGTGTTTCCAAAATTTTGGTTAAAAACATTCAGCCAATTTTCAACCTGATGTGGTTTTTTATCTTGGCTACCCACTTGCGCAGTAATAACTCCTTTTGGTTTTAAAATTCTAACTAACGAGTCCATATTCTTCGATGCTAGATCAATGCAAAATTGGTCATCATTTAAATCTACATAAATATGATCGTAAGTATCATCACTCACAGACTTAATGCTTTCAAAAGCGTCTCCCCAAACACACTTGACGGAATTTTTTTCAGTTGCTTTTTTTCCTATATCTCCAAGATGTTTATTACATACATCAACAACCTCTGGATCTAATTCATACCAATCAATAAAGTTAAAATTTTTTGATATGCATTCTCTGGCAACTCCTCCATCACCTCCACCGATAATAGCTGCTCTCTCATTATTTTTATTTAGATTTAAGCCTGCTCCTACAAATGTTGAGCTATACAAATATTCATCTGTAGCTGCTACTTGAATTTCACCGTCAATAAAAAGAGATTTACCAAATTGTTCTAATTCTAAAATTTCAATATGTTGCCCTACTTTTGATTTAAAGTCCTCTAATACATCATTTACTACATATGATTTTTGTAAACCTGGTGAGCTGTAAATATCTGGATAAAGAGACTTAGTATCTCTATTAAACTCTTTTTTAACTATTCTTGAATGTTCAAATTCTTTTTTGATAATTTCCACTGCAACTGATGGATTTATTTTTCCACATGTAAAAAAATCAAAGCTAATAATGCCTTTTTCTGGAAAAGTATGAAAGCTAATATGGCTCTCTGCTAATAAAGCTAAAATTGTAAAACCTTGGGGTTCAAATTTATATTTGGAAATATTAAGAATAGTAACTTCGGCAGCTTTAGCTATGTCGTGAATTACTTTTTCAAAGACTGAAGGATCATATTCTTTTGTGGTACCAATAATGTCTAGAGTTATATGTTCTCCAACTTTAGTCATCTATTATCCCTTCTTATAATTTTTGGCTTTGGATAAAACTTTATTCATTTCTTTAAAAGAAAGTATTCTAGGCTTACCCAATTTAAGACTGGTTATATACTGAAGGGATATATTTTCAACCTCTTCAGCTAGCTCAAAAGCTTTTGACAAATTTTCTTCAAATACTATTTGTCCATGATTTGCTATTAAACAAGCTTTTCTATCCTTTAAAGCCTTTAAGATATTTTTTGATAATTCTCGAGTTCCATAGGTTGCATAATTTGCACACTTGATGTCATTTCCTCCTGCCATTGCAACCATATAATGAAAAGGAGGAATTCCCCTTTTATGACAAGATACTGCTGTGGCATTTGTAGAATGAGCGTGAACAATTGCTTTTGCCTTTTTTTTAGTATTGTAAATATCTTGATGAAATTTCCATTCAGATGATGGGCTCCCGCTTTTCTTATCATATCTTCCATTTAGAGAAACAAAAACAATGTCTTTATTTTTTAAAGACGAATACTTTTTTCCTGATGGTGTGATTAAAAAACCATTTTTGTACCTTAAAGAAATATTACCAGATCTTAATGCTGATAATTTTTTGGAATTCAACATTTTTGAATATTTTATTATTTCAGATCTTAAATTTTTCATTTAAATAATTTTTGTAAACCGCTATAGGAGGCTTCAGAAATTCCTTTTTCAGTAATTAAACCTGTAATATATTTTGCTGGTGTAACGTCAAAAGCTAAGTTTAATGCTTTACTTTTATTGGGATATATCAAAACTTTTTTAATTTCGTTATTTTCATCAATCCCTTCTACATGTGATAATTCCTCTGAGTTTCTTTCCTCAATAGGAATATTTTTTGCATCTTTTGTGTCCCAATCTATTGTTGAACTAGGTAAGGCTACATAAAATGGAATATTATTATCATAAGCAGCTAATGCTTTTAGATAAGTTCCAATTTTATTGCAAACATCCCCATTAGATAATGTTCTATCAGTTCCAACAATACACATATCTACTTCACCCCTTTGCATTAAAATTCCACCGGTATTATCAGCAATAATTGTGTTGGGTATCTCTTCTTCATTTAACTCATACGAAGTTAAATTCGCTCCTTGGTTTCTTGGTCTTGTTTCATCTACCCAAACATGAACAGGAATTCCTTTTTTATGAGCATGATATATTGGTGATGTTGCTGTTCCCCAATTAATTGTTGCTAACCAGCCCGCATTACAATGAGTTAG
This sequence comes from uncultured Pelagibacteraceae bacterium, assembly GCA_902526595.1. Taxonomy (GTDB): domain Bacteria; phylum Pseudomonadota; class Alphaproteobacteria; order Pelagibacterales; family Pelagibacteraceae; genus Pelagibacter. Next base: position 25,138 of record CABZLO010000009.1, read on the forward strand.
AATATTTACAATACTTTTTTTCTTATTATAGATTTCCTCAATTATTTTTAATCCATTAATACCTATATTTTCACAAAACTTTACATCTTCATCACATATTTGTTTGGCTTCTTTTAAAGCTATACCTAAAATTTGATCACTATTGATACCAGATAATTTTTTCATCATACGGTCTACTGCCCATTTTAAATTAATTGCGGTGGGTCTTGATTGAGTTAATTCTTTTGCACTTTTTTTAATGAATTCATGATTATGATTTTCTTGACCTGCCAGAGCTATTCCATAAGCAGCTGTCCCACCAATTAAAGGTGCACCTCTTACTTCCATTGTTTTAATTGCATGAACTGCGTCTTTTACAGTCTTAAGTTCTTTTATAGTAAACTTATGAGGAAGTTTGGTTTGATTAATTATTTTAACCACATTATTTTCATACCATATTGTTCTGTATTCTTTTCCGTCAATTCTCATTTACTTAGAGCTCTTCCAGCAACAGTTTTGAGTTTTTCTATTGTCTTTTGGGTTCGTTTTTCTGGAGCAGTTATAATGGCTACATCTAAGCAATTATTTGTAGGATCGTTAATATCTATATGATTTTCAAAATTATCTATTAAATTTTTAATCATTACTTTAGCTTTTTCAGCATTTCCTAATAAAACTTTAATTACTTGCTGAACATCAACATTTTCATGATCTGGATGCCAACAATCAAAATCAGTTACCATTGAAACAGATGCATATCTAATTTCGGCTTCTCTTGCTAACTTAGCCTCCGGCATATTTGTCATGCCAATTACATCCGCTTTCCAAGATCTATATAAATTAGATTCAGCTAATGTTGAAAATTGAGGACCCTCCATTACAACATAAGTTCCATTTCTTTGATAATCTATATTTGATTTTTTTATAGCATCTTCACATGCATTCATTAGACCATTAGAAGTTGGATGAGCCATTGAAACATGGGCTACAATTTCATCTTCAAAAAAAGTTTTTATTCTTGAAAAAGTTCTATCAATAAATTGATCAACTATTACAAATTTTCCTGGAGGTAAATCTTCCTTTAAAGAACCGACAGCAGAAATTGAAACAATATCTGTAACACCTAACTGTTTAAGTGCATCTATATTTGCCCTAAAATTTATATTAGAGGGAGAAATAATATGTCCTCTACCATGTCTTGGTAAAAAATATACTTCCTTATTTTTATAATTTGTTTTTAAAATTTGATCTGAAGGTTTTCCCCACGGTGTATTTACTTCAATTAATTCTCTTTCCTTGAATTCCTCAACATCGTAAAGACCACTTCCACCAATAATTGCTAATTTATTTGTTGTCATAATTTAAAATATATTTATTTATACTTTTATAATTTACTATTATGAATTTGAAAGATTTTATTAGATCTATTCCAGATTACCCCAAAAAAGGGATTTTATTTAGAGACATTACTACACTGATTAAAGATGAAAATGCATTTGCTGAAACCATTAATCAAATAGTTGAAAGATCAAAGAAATATAATTTTAGAAAAATCGCTGCAATAGAGTCTAGGGGATTTGTATTTGCTTCTGCAGTTTCTTATATTTTAAAAAAACCTTTTATTATGCTAAGAAAAAAAAATAAACTACCAGCTGATGTTCACTCTGTAGATTTTGAATTAGAATATGGAACGGCTACTATTGAAGTTCATAAAGACTCATTAAACGAAAATGATAGTGTTTTAATAATTGATGATTTAATTGCAACTGGAGGAACTGCAGAAGCAGCAGCAAAACTTGTTGAAATTTCAAATGGTAAAGTGGCAGCTTTCATATTTGTTATTAATTTATTTGATCTTGGCGGGTCAGATAAGTTAATTAAAAGTAACTACAAAGTTGAAAATTTAATTGAATTTCCAGGGCATTAATTGGTAGCGGGAAGTGGGATCGAACCACTGACCTCAGGCTTATGAGTCCTGCGCTCTAACCAACTGAGCTACCCCGCCGTACCTTGAGAAGTCTTATAATATAAATCTTTATTGTTTCAATATACTTTTAACCAAGATTTATGGTCTAAATAATTAAACTTATGGCAATCGAGGAGATTAAACCAACTAACAAAAGCGAAACTATTATATTTTTTTTGAGAGTTTTTTTTTTATCTAATCTAACTCTGTTGAGCAAAACATTAACATCAGTAGTTTTAATCTGATTATTTGATGATATTTCAGTTGAAGATTTGCCTTTATTAAAATCTGTATAATTAGTAGTCATTTATAAAAGTTGATTTAATCATTGAAGTTTAAATAAAACAATTAATATTTATTAAATTAATATTAAATGTTTTTAAAATTACTCTGTTTTAGTGGTTTTTGTAGTAGTTGTGCCTGATACTTTTGTTTCTCAACTTCTATAAAAAGATCATCTCCTAATAACTTCTTAGTGGAATGAATATTATCGATATATCCAAAAGCTAAATTTTTTTTAAAGTTAAATGAGTAGTTGCCAGAAGTTGTCCTGCCAATTATTTTATCTTTAAAATAAATAGGTTCATCATGAAGTAACAATGGTGCACCTGGTTTGTTGTCTTTTAGAGTGAGCATAACAAATCTTCGATTAATTTTTTTGCTTTTAATAACCTGAAGTGCTTTTTTTCCAATAAAATCAATTTCTTTTTTATTACTAATGGTGAATGTCAGGCCAGATTGATATTGATTTTCTTCTGGAGAAATATCATGTCCCCAATGCAAAAAACCACTTTCCATTCTCATCGTATCTAAAGCATGCATTCCACAATTAGAAAGATTAAATTTCTTTCCTTTTTCAATAATTAGTTCGTATATTTTTTTAGCATCAGTTGTTTTTATATACAATTCGTAACCTAGCTCTCCAACGTATGATAATCGTTGAGCCCAAATTTTTGTATTATCGATTTGAATATATTTTGCATAACTAAACTTAAAATTTTCATTTGTGAAATCTTCTTTACTTATCTCTTGCATTAAAGATCTGCTCTTTGGACCAAATATACCAAATACACAATAATCATCAGTTACATCTTTAAGATCAACTCTATCTGACAAATGTTTTTTAATATGAAATTTATCTCTTTCTCTTGTGGCTGCTGAACTAATAATTCTAAAATGATTGTGATCAATACAGATTACAGTCAAATCAGTTTCAATGCCACCATCTTCATTTAGCATGTGAGTATAAGTGCACTTTCCAACTTCATTTTTAATATTTGCTGTACAAATTCTTTGTAAGTTTTCATGAGCTTGATCTGATTTGATTTCAAATTTTGAAAATGGTGTTAAATCATATAAACCTAAATTATTTAAGGTATTACTTGTTTCATATTCAACAGCTGGATACCAATTTTGATAGTTATAACTGTATTGATATTCTGTCTTTTCACCATCAAGAGCAAACCACATTGGTCTCTCATATCCTGCTGATACACCAAAACATGCTCCAAAACCTTTCAATAAATCATGATGTGGTAAAATTTTTATGTTTCTTGAAGTTTTGTGTTGTTTGTAAGGCCAATGCATTCCATACAAATCACCTAAAGACTCTGTAATCCTATCTTTAATAAAACTTACATCTGAATGAAATTTCTGAAATCTTTTTATGTCGTAATTAAAAATGTCTTCATTAATGTGCCCGTTCATTAACCATTCAGCAGTTACTTTTCCAACACCTCCTCCGCTCCCAATTCCAATACTATTTAAACCACAGCTAACAAATAAATTTTTTACTTCAGGGACTTCACCTAATAAGGAATTAGTATCTGGGGTAAAAGACTCTGGACCTGAAAAAAATTTTCTAATCCCAATTTTCTCTAATACAGGAAACCTTTTCATAGATTTTTCTAAATAAGGTTCAAAGTGCTCAAAATTTTCAGGAAATTCTCCAAAAGAAAAATCTTCTGGTACTTTATTGGTTTTGTTAAATGCAGGGATAGATTTACCTTCAAATATTCCAATCAATAATTTTCCAGCATCCTCCTTAAAATAAACACTGCTATCAAAATCTCTTATTACAGGCAGAGTTGGTGAAAGCTTTTCTACTGGCTCAGTAATCACATAAAAATGTTCTGCAGGATAAAGGGGTATACTAACTCCAATCTTTTCACCAATTTGTCTTGACCACATTCCAGTTGCTAGAACAACATACTCACACTCTATTTCTTGACCATTAACTCTAACACCATGAACTCGTCCGTTTTTAGTCAATATAGTTTCAACATGGGATTGTTCATATATTTTTGCACCTCCTTTTCTTGCTCCTTTTGCAAGCATATGGGTTACCCCACTTGGGTCCGCAGAACCATCTCCTGGCATTAAAACTCCACCTTTTAAGTCCTCTGTGTTCATCATTGGATAACTTCTTTTAATCTCTTCTTTATCAAGTATCTTTAAGTCAACATCATAAAGTTGTGCAGTTGTTGCTTGTCTTTTAAGTTCTTGCCAACGACTATAAGTTTGTGCAATCGAAAGTGCACCATTAAGTCTTAGTCCTGCCGAGTGATCGACTTCTTTTTCTAAATTTTTATATAAGTCTAAAGTATATTTTCTAATTTTAGTTACCGCAGCTGATGGACCTAACTGACTTACTAATCCTGCTGCATGCCATGTTGTCCCTGATGTTAGTTGGTCTCTTTCTAATAAAACAACATCTTTCCAACCAAACTTTGTTAAGTGATAAGCAACAGAACATCCAATCACTCCACCACCAATTACAACAACTTTTGTGCTTGAAGGATACTTTTTATCCATTACTAATTTTTGATAGCTTCTCTAGGCTCTACAAAACTATAACCAAACACTTTAGCTACAGCTTTATAGGTTACATGACCTTTGTGAACATTTAGTCCTGCTAGAAAATTTTTGTCTTCACCTAAGGCTTTTTGATAGCCTTTGTTCGCAAGTTTAACTAAAAATGGAAGTGTAGCATTGTTTAAGGCTAACGTTGATGTTCTTGGTACACCACCTGGCATATTCGCTACACAATAATGTACAACATCATCAACTATATAAGTTGGATCTCCATGGGTAGTTGGTTTACTTGTTTCAACACATCCACCTTGATCTATTGCAACATCAACAATTACAGATCCTCTTTTCATAAATTTTAACATTTCCTTAGTGACTAATTTTGGTGCCTCAGCCCCTGGAATTAAAACACTACCAACTAAAAGATCAGCCTCAGATAATAATTTAGTTAAATCAATTTTATCACTCGGTTCTGGAATAATTTTATCACCAAACATTTCTGTTAGTTGTTTTAATCTTTCCTCGGATTTATCAACAATATATACTTTTGCCTGCATTCCAGTTGCAATAACCGCTGCATTTTCTCCAACCACACCTCCACCTAAAATAACAACAGTTGCTCCAGTTACACCAGGTGCTCCTCCTAATAAAAGACCTCTTCCATTCTGATTTTTTTCAAGACAATGTGCTCCAGCTTGTACTGACATACGCCCAGCAACTGCGCTCATGGGTGCAAGTAAAGGTAATCTTCCATGGTCGTCAGTTATAGTTTCATAAGCAATATTAATACTTTTTGATTTGATTAGACCTTCGGTTAATTCTTTGGCTGCTGCTAAATGTAAGTAAGTGTAAACTATTTGATTTTCTTTAATCATTTCTACCTCAACTTTTTGAGGCTCTTTGACTTTAACTATTATTTCAGCATCATCAAAAATGTCTGCTGCGGAGTTGGCAATTTTAGCACCAGCTTTTATGTACTGCTCATTTTCAAAGCCAGCTTCAAATCCTCCATTATTTTCAATAATAACTTTATGGCCTTCAGAAACTAAAGTTTTGACACTTTGGGGAGTTAGACCAATCCTGTTCTCTTGAGGTTTTATCTCTTTAGGTACGCCAATCTTCATGGACTTTATTTTTTAAGTTAGATTAACTAATTTTTTTGGTTTTTTTGATAATTAGTTATACCAGTTCTGAGTTTATCGATAATTTCATCTATATGTTTTTTTTCACATATAAACTGTGGAGCTATAATTAGACAGTCTCCAGTAGCTTTGAAATTCACCCCTGCTTCATAACAAGCTTTGAAAGTTTCATAGCCTGCTTTACCTGGTTTAGTATTTAATTTCATATCTATTCCACCCATCATTCCATAGCCTCTAATATTATCTACAGCTTCTAAATCTTGAAGTGAAAATAAACCTTTTTGGAAATAAGGAGCTAAATTTTTTGCTCTTTCAAATATATCTTCTTTTTCAAAAATATCTTGAACTGCTAAAGCTGCAGCTACTGCAACTGGTATTCCTGAATATGTATAACCGTGAAATAATTCTACTGATCCCATCGGAGAAGCATCCATCACTGCATCATAAATTTCATCTTTACATGCAACAACACCCATAGGTACTACACCATTGGTTGTTGCTTTAGCCATTGTCATTATATCTGGTGTTACGCCAAACTCCTGGCTAGCAAATACAGATCCTGTTCTACCCCAACCTGTAATCACTTCATCAAAAATTAAAAGTATTCCATGTTTATCACATGTATCTCTTAACTTTTGTAAATAACCTTTTGGTGGCACTAAAGTTCCAGTTGACCCAGCAATTGGTTCAACAATACATGCTGCAATATTCTCAGGACCAAAGTTAGTTGCTATTCTCTCTAAATCGTCTGCTAAATCTGCACCAGTTTCTGGTTGACCACTTACAAATTTATGTTCAGGTAAATGTGTATGTCTCATATGCTGAACACCTGGCATTAAGATACTTGCAAAAGTTTTAACGTTATTAATCATTCCGCCAACAGAAACACAGCCAATGTTCATGCCATGATATCCACGCTCACGGCCTACAAATCTAAATCTATGAGCGTTACCTTTTGCTCTATGATAAGCGACTGCAATTTTAATTGCTGTTTCAACTGCAGTTGATCCACAAATGGTATAAAACATTTTATTTAAATCTGCTGGAGTATGTTTTGAAATTCTTGTAGCTAACTCAAAAGATCCACCAAAACCTTGTTGAAAAGGTTGAGCATAGTCTAAAGTTTCTAATTGTTTAGTTACAGCCTCAGTAATTTCTTGTCTTCCGTGACCTAAAGGATTGCAAAACAATCCAGAACTTGCATCAATTTGGGTTTTTCCATGATGGGTCTTTAAATAAACTCCTTTAGCTTCAGTAATTAATCTTGGATTAGCCTTAAAATCTTTATTAGATGTAAATGGCATCCAATGTTCATTTAAAGAATTTGGTACCGAAGTTCTATTTTCTGAGCTCATATTTTTTAATTTTTAGTAATACTAAAATATGTAGACTAATATGTTTTGTTTACTAGATATATTTTGACCTACATTGTACAAAACTAACATACAACTATTAATTGAACAAATGATTTATTTGCAATCCAGATCTTCATTATAAAGTGTTTTACTTCTATCTAAAATTGAATTTAAATGAAACTAATTTAATTAATTAAACATAGGGGAATAAATGAAAAAATTATTAACTTTTATTCTAGGATCTATACTTGCGCTTAATCTATCTATTTCAGTTGCAAATTCAGCTGCAAAAGAAGTTAGAGTTGCATATTTTCTAGAATGGCCAAGTCCTAACCTAGAGGACATGCAAAAGAAAAATTTTGCTAAAGCTCTTGGTGTTCCAGTTAAATGGACAAACTTCACAAATGGTGGAGCAATGACTGATGCTATGTTAGCAGGAGATATTGATATTTCTTACTCACAAGGTTTAGTGCCTTTCATCAACGCTGTAAAATCCAATGCGCCAATCAAATTAGTTGATATTGCAATGGAGTACGGAATGGGTGGAACTACTTGTGTTACTTCTAATGCTTCTGGAATTACAAAAGCAAACGGCTCAGAGTTAGAAGGTAAAAAAGTTGCTGTACCACTTGGAACAATGGCTGAATACGTTTTTGATGAAAGTATGAAAGTTGTTGGAGCTGATAGAAGTAAAATGGATATAATTCAAATGGATCCTGAAGAAGGTGCTGCTGCATTGGTAAGTGGTGATGTTGTAATGGCATGTTTGTTTGGTGGTAACTCTATCAAAGCTGCAGTTGCTGTTGGTTCAAGATTATTAACAGTTCAAGAAGCTAGAGATGCTGGTATCTTAGGAATAGATATTACTTCTGTAACAGACAAGTTTATGAAGGAAAATCCAGGAATGTTGAGAACTTTTATTGAAGTAACTCATGAAGCAAACGACAGATATAGAGCTGGTAAAAGTGATATGAACTCTATGTCAAAAGCCTCTGAAATGAAAGTTGCTGATATGAAAGAAACTCTAGATGGATTTAAATTCTTAACTCCTTCAGAAACTAAACAATCTATGGAAAGTGGTAATCTTGATGGTTTCCTAAAAGGAATGGGAACACCAGGTGGAGCTGTAGATACAAGTTTCTTACCTTTATAATTTTAAAGGTTTAAAATTTAAATAGGCGCCAATTATAATGATTGGTGCCTATTTTTTTATAAAATTTCTAATATAATGTAGTCAATGAGTGATCTTATTTCTGAAAATCTAAATATGATTTTTAAAACTCCAAGAGGGGAAACGGTTCACGCATTAAAAGATGTAAGCTTTACTCTAAAAAAAGGTGAACTGCTTACTGTCCTTGGACCTTCTGGGTGTGGAAAAACAACTTTACTAAATATTACTGCTGGATTTCTAAGACCTACTTCAGGAATAATAACTCTTAATAATAACGAAATAGACGGCCCAGGAGTTGAAAGAGGAATGGTTTTTCAACAAGGTGCATTATTTGAGTGGTTAACAGTTGCTGAGAACGTAAATTTTGGACTTAGGATGAAAAAAGAAGATCCTGACGTTACAGCAAAAAGAGTTGAAGAATGGTTAGACATTGTTGGTTTAAAAGGTTTTGGAAATACACCTACTTATCAGCTATCGGGTGGTATGCAGCAAAGAGTTGCTCTTGCAAGATGTCTAATTAATGATCCTGAATTAATTTTAATGGATGAACCACTAGGTGCATTAGATGCATTAACAAGAGAAAAGATGCAGTCGTTAGTTTTAAAAATTTGGAAAGAAACTGGAAAAACAATTATTTTAATTACTCACTCTGTTGAAGAAGCTCTTTTGCTTGGTGAAAGATTATATGTAATGGCACCAAGACCTGGAAGAATACATAAAGAGTACAATCTCCCATTTGCTGAAATGGGGCTTACTCAAGATTTAAGAGAAATTAAAAAAAATAAAGAATTTTCATCTACTAGAGAAGAAATTTTATCCATGATCTGGAATATGGAGGAAGAAATAATGGGGAAAGAAAATTAATGTTAACCCAATTTATAACAATACTAATTATTGTATCAGTTATTGGCTGTATTCTTTATGGAAGAAGATTAATTAGAACTGAAAAAGTAGATGCTGTTTTTGGAAATCCAGAAAGAGCCAAAGGTGGAACGCACTGGGTAATTGTTGGTAGTAGTGCTATCCTGATGCTGTGGCTTTATTATTCTTGGGATATTGCAAAAGGTTTTTATCCAAAATCAGCGAATGAATTATGTCAGGTTGCTAAAATTAATGAGTCTTTATTAGGTCTAAAATATCAGTTCCCTATTGAGGAAAGAGAATTCAAAAGCACGTCCATTATTAAAATTGAAAATAAAAATCTTATAAAAATTGCTAATGAAATTAAGGGATCTCCAGATCTAAATGATCAGCAAAAGACAATCCTTGTAAGTTACATTGATAGAACTTCTGAATTAATTCCATTTTTAACAAGTGAAGAGCTAATGGAAATGGATACCAAAATTAAAATTCAGGAAATGACAGAAGAAATAAAAATTCTAAGTTCTAATTTCCAAAAGAAAGGTTATCCATTTGAGACAGACTCTCAAAAAGCTGAGAGACAGAAACTTATTGGTGAACAAGGTGGCTGGGGAATTACAACAATAGACTCAGGAACAGGTACGATTGAAAATACTATTGAGATACCAACTGCACCTCAAACTAATAAAGGTTTAAAATTTCATGCAGCTGCAGCTGAACTAAAAAAAATTGACGACAAATTTTTTAAATTAAAAAACCATAACCCACAGTTCAAAAGCTCAATTAAACAACTTAAAGATGATATTAAAGCTTATAGAAAAGGATTAGACGATAGTGAAGAAATAGCATCTGACTATGCAAAAAATATTGTTAAAATTGCAAGAAGAATAGAGTTTGCAAGCATCTTTCCTCCCAATGCATTAAATGAAATGCAAGCAGCAATAATAGAGTTTGATGAGTTACAAAATAAAGAGCAAGCTGGATTAAGATTAATTGATATTCTTCTATTTCCAGCTGGAACAATTGTAGCAAGTGGACCAACATGTTCTGAACAAGGTTCAGGTAGATGGTTACCTAAACCATCAGATACATTTAATAAGTTTGTATTGATGTCTAAACCAAGTGTTGGATACAAAAACATTCCTCTTTTATGGATTGAGATGGTTGATGTAAGTAAAATGATTGGATTTATTTTACCTGATTGGATAGCAGACATGTTGCCTGGTGAATATCCAGTGCATACAAAAGATGGAATTGTAAAAGAAAACTTTAAAAGTAACGTTTTAAAAGTTGTTACTGGTGACTTTAAATTATTTAAAGTGCCTGTTCCATACGGACACATATGGGACTCATTCCTAAGGGTATTTTTAGGTTTAGTTTTTGGAATTCTTATTGGAGTGCCATTAGGATTATTTATGGGTCTAAATCGATTTGCTAAAGGCTTCTTTGATCCTTTAATCGAATTATACAGACCTGTTCCTCCATTAGCTTGGGCGCCATTGATTATTTCAGTTCTTGGAATAGATAATACGGGTAAAATATTTTTATTATTCATGGTCTCTCTTTCAATTATGATTATTTCTGCAAGAGCTGGTGCATCAGGAACACAGCTTTCAAAAATTCATGCTGCACACTCATTGGGAGCCACAAAAAAACAGATATTAAGACATGTGATTTTTCCAAATTCACTTCCTGAGATTCTTACTGGCATTAGAGTGGCTGTCGGTATGTGTTGGGGAACACTTGTTGCTGCAGAATTTTTAGCAGGTACAACTGGTATTGGTTTTGTCGAAAACGTTGCTAAAAAATACTTTCAATACGAAGTTATTTGGATAACTATATTTATTATGGGTCTACTAGGCCTTTTATT
>CABZLO010000010.1 GCA_902526595.1 uncultured Pelagibacteraceae bacterium
TATTAAGAATTGCAGAAGCTGTAGCCTTAGAGAAATCAATTGATAAAGAGCTAATTATAAGTTCAATGGAAACAGGCATTGCAAAAGCGGCTAAATCTAAATTTGGTCAAGAAAATGAAATTAAAGTTTCAATCAACAGAGATAGTGGAGATATTGAGCTTTTTAGAAAATTAATAATTGCAGAAAATCCAGAAAATGCAAATACAGAAATTAAATTAGAGGATGCAATTAATCTAAATGAAACTAATAAAGACAAGACTATTGGTGATGAGATTCTTCAGCCTTTACCATCTTTTGACTTTGGAAGAATAGCTGCGCAGACTGCAAAACAAGTTATCAGCTTCAATGTTAGAGAGGCTGAAAGAGAAAGACAATTTAACGATTTTATAGATAAAAAAGATTCAATTTTAAGTGGAATTGTAAAACGATTAGAATTTGGAAATGTAATAGCTGATTTAGGAAGAACCGAAGCAATTATTCAAAAAAACGAATTGATTCCAAGAGAAAATATTAAGGCAGGAGATCGTATTAAGGCTTATTGTTATGACGTAAGAAGGGAACCTAGAGGCCAACAAATATTTTTATCAAGAGCCCATCCTAAATTTATGGAAAAACTTTTTGTCCAAGAAGTGCCAGAAATTTACGATGGATTAATAGAAATTAAATCTTCTTCAAGAGATCCAGGAAGTAGAGCAAAAATATGTGTTAAAGCTGTTGATACTTCGTTAGACCCAGTCGGAGCTTGTGTGGGTATGAGAGGATCAAGAGTTCAGGCAGTTGTGAATGAATTACAGGGCGAAAAAATTGATATTGTTAATTGGTCGGAGGATCCGGCTATTTTAGTATCTAACGCCTTATCTCCAGCTGAAGTTCAAAGAGTAAATGTTGATGTAGAAAGAAAAAAACTAGATGTAATACTTACAGAAGAAAATTTAAGTAAAGCAATTGGTAGAAGAGGTCAAAACGTAAGACTTGCAACGAAGTTATTAAATTATGAAATTAATATAATGACTGATGCTGAGGACTCTGAGAGAAGACAGTTAGAATTTAAAGAAAAAACAGAAAACTTTGTAAAAAATTTAGAATTAGATGAGACGCTTGGTCAGTTATTGGTAGCAGAAGGGTTTTCAACAATTGATGATATTAAAGATAGTTCAGCAGAAAATTTAATTAAGATAGAAGGTATTGAAGAGGATACTGCAAAAGCACTTATAGAAAGAGCTCAAGAATTTCATCAAAAAGATCAAGAAGATATATCAACAAGAATTAAAGAATTAGGTCTTGAGGATACTTTAATCAATTTAAAAGGGCTTACTCCAGGAATGTTGGTTACCTTAGGAGAACAAAAAATTTTAACTTTAGAAGATTTCTCAGATCTAGCATCTGATGAATTAACTGGCGGTTTTGATGTGGTAAAAGGCGAGAGAGTAAAAATTCAGGGATACCTGGAAGATTTTGCTTTATCAAAAGAAGAGGCAGATGAACTAATTATGTCTGCTAGAAACATTGTTTATAAAGATTGAGTGATGAGTTATGGAAAAAAAAACAAAATTAACAATATCTGGCTCAGCAAAAAAATCGATAAAAAATATCGAGATTGCTAAAACTCAAAGCAAAAACGCAGTTGTCATAGAAAAACAAACTGGAAAATTCCCAAATAGAGGAGGATCTTTCAGACCTAATCAAGGTAAACCCAAACCAACCTCTTCTTTTAATAGAGGTGCTGGAGTGAAAGCATCTTTTGTGCCAAAATCACCCCCTATAACAAATGATTTTGAAAGACGTAAGCTTGCTGAGCAGAGAGCAACAAAAAGATTAAAAGGCGATGGTGATGGAAAAGATAAAAAAACTTTAAAGTCTGGAACAAAGAAAAGAGAATTAAAATTAACAGTTTCGAGGGCCCTAAGTGATGAAATAGAGGCAAGGGAAAGAAGTTTAGCTTCAGTTAAAAGAGCAAGACTAAAAGAGAATAAAAATTTATTTAAAGATCAAAATCAAGATAGCCTCAAACCAGTTAAAAGAGATATCAATATTCCAGAAGCTATCACTGTTAGAGAGTTAGCTAACAGAATGGCTGAGCAATCCAGCAATGTGATTAAATACTTATTCGGTATGGGGGTAACAGTTACAATTAATCAAACTCTTGCAGCAGATACAGCTGAGTTTTTAGTTAAAGAGTTTGGACACAATCCTATCAGAGAGGAAAAAGCTGAGGAAATAATTCAGAAAATAAAAGCAACTAGAGTAGAAAATTTAAAAAATAGACCCCCAATTGTTACAGTGATGGGACACGTTGATCATGGTAAAACATCAGTTCTTGATGTATTGAGAAGTGCAAATGTTGTATCAGGTGAATTTGGAGGAATAACTCAACACATCGGGGCCTATCAAATTGAAAGCCAAGATAATAAACTAACTTTTATTGATACCCCAGGTCACGCAGCTTTTACAGAAATGAGAGCAAGAGGGTCAAAATTAACTGACGTAGTTGTATTAGTAGTTGCTGCAGATGATGGTGTGAAGCCACAAACAATCGAGTCAATTAAACATGCAAAAGCAGCAAATGTTCCAATTGTTGTTGCAATTAATAAATGTGATCTTCCAGATGCAGATCCACAAAAAATTAAAAATCAACTATTAGAACACGAATTGGTTGCTGAAGATCTATCAGGTGATACTTTAATGGTAGAGATTTCAGCAAAGACAAAGTTAAATTTAGAAAAACTAGTTGAGTCTATAATTCTTCAGGCTGAAATTTTAGATTTGAAAACTGATTACGAGTCTAAAGCTACAGGAATAGTGTTAGAGTCTAAAATTGATGTGGGTCGAGGACCGGTTGCAACAATTATTGTAACAACAGGAACCCTTAAAAAAGGTGATTTTTTCGTAAGCGGATTGAAGTGGGGGAAAGTTAGAGCAATAATCAATGATAAAGGTAAAAATATTGACAAAGCCTCACCATCTACTCCAGTTGAAATTTTAGGTATTAATGGTGCAGCAAAAGCAGGCGACGATTTCATTGTTCTTGAGAGTGAAAAAGAGGCCAAAACTCTAAGTGAAAACAGAGCAGAAGAGACAAAGGATGGAAAAAATCCTTTAACATTTGCTACACAAGAATCAGCTTTTTCAGACAAATCTTCAGAGGAATTAAATTTAATTATTAAATCTGATGTACATGGATCTTCTGAAGCAATTAAAAATGCGATTAGTCAAATTAAACATGATGAAGTTAAACCTAAAATTATTTTAGCAGACATTGGAATGGTTACAGAAACTGATGTTACTTTAGCAAAAGCATCGAATGCCGTGTTAATTGCTTTTAATGTTAAGCCAAGTAAAGAAGCAAAAAAACTTGCTGAAAATGAAAAAATAAAAATTTCTTCATACAATATTATCTATGAAGTACTAGATTATATTAAACAAAAAATGTCGGGACTATTAACTCCAGATGTTCAAGAAACTATAATTGGGTCAGCGCAAATTTTAGAGATTTTTAAAGTCTCAGGAGCTGGTAAGGTTGCAGGTTCAAAAATTACTGAAGGAGAAATAACTAGTACCTCAGATGTTAGAATAATTAGAGATGGAGCGATCATTTATACAGGAAAAGTTGGAACTATTTTTAGAGAAAAAAACCAAGTAAAACAGGTTAGTGATGGACAAGAATGTGGAATAACAGTTAAAGATTATATGGATTTTCAAAAAAATGACACAATAGAAGCTTTTAGTGTTACATCTACGGAGAGGTCAATTTAATGGTAGATAGAATAGGAAAGCCAATTTCACAAAGACAGCTTAGAGTTGGAGAAATGATTAAACAGTCTTTAAGCATGATTTTTATAAGAAATGAGGCTAAGGTCCCCAATTTAGAAACAAACACGATAACGGTTACTGAGGTTAGAATGAGTCCAGATTTAAAAATCGCTAAAGCATATGTGCTTCCATTAGGAGGAAAAGATGCTGAGGAGACAATAAATACATTAAAAGAGTACTCATTTTTAATAAGAAAAATTTTATCACAGAAAGTGGTTATGAAATTTTTACCAAAATTACTTTTTAGAAAAGACGAGTCTTTTGAGTATGCGGAAAAAATAGAAAACTTAATAAAACAAACAAATAAATAGGAAAAATGAGGCATGAACAAAAAGGCACAAGAATTAGCAATGCATGATAAAGATACTGGATCCTCTGAGATACAGATTGCTTTGTTAACAGAGAAAATTGAAACACTCTCTAAACATATTAAGCAATTCAAAAAAGACAAACATTCGTCTGTTGGGTTGTTGAGAGCAGTCAATAGAAGAAAAAAATTGTTAGAATACTTAAAGAAAACAAAAATGGATTCTTACAAAAATGTACTGTCGAAATTGAATTTAAGAAAATAGAAGTCAAGATAGATAGAACAGAATGGAACGAAACGAACGAAACGAAATGGAAATGAAATGTTTAAAGTACACAAGAAGGAAATAGAAGTAGCAGGAAAGAAAATAAGTTTAGAAACAGGTAAAGTAGCAAGACAAGCAGACGGAGCAATAATCGCAACATGTGGTGAAACAGTTATTCTAGCTACAGTCGTTGGAGCAAAGAAAGTAAATCCAGACATGGATTATTTTCCTTTATCAGTAAACTACCAAGAGAAGTATTATGCAGGTGGAAAAATCCCTGGTGGATATTTTAAAAGAGAAGCAAGACCAACTGAAAGTGAAACATTAATCTCTAGGTTAATTGATAGACCAATCAGACCTCTGTTTCCAGATGAATTTAAAAATGAAGTACAGCTGTTGCCAACCGTAATTTCTTATGACAAAGAAAACCAACCAGATATTCTAGCAATCACTGCTTCATCAGCAGCGTTAGCTATTTCAGGAATGCCATTTATGGGCCCTGTAGGAGCTTCTAGAGTGGGTTATGTTGACGGTAAGTATATTCTTAACCCATCAAAGGAAGAGTTAGAAAATTCAAGTTTAGATTTAGTTGTAGCAGGCACAAAAGATGCAGTGCTTATGGTTGAATCTGAAACATCAGGTTTATCTGAAGAAGTAATGTTAGCAGCAGTTAAATTTGGTCATGAAGGATTTGTTCCAGTAATCGAAATGATTGAGGAACTTGCAAAAGAATGCAGAAAACCTGAGTGGACTTTTGAGAAAAAAGATTTATCCGAAATCAAACAAAAGCTTGAGCAAACTTTTACAAAAGATTTAACAATAGCTTTTGCAACTAGAGATAAACAAGATAGATCAAATCAAATTTCAGAAATTACTGATAAAGCCAAAAAGCTTTTTGAAGAAAATGAAAACTATTCTGATCTTGATGTTAATTCTCAGCTTAAAAATTTAGAAAAGAAAATTGTTAGAACTGATATTCTTAAAAATAAAAATAGAATTGATGGCAGAGGATTGTCTGATGTAAGACCAATCTCATGTGAAGTTGGTGTATTACCAAGAACACATGGTTCTGCTTTATTTACCAGAGGAGAAACACAAGCAATTGTTGTAACTACTTTAGGTACATCTGATGATGAACAAAGAATTGAAAGTTTAGATGGTCTTCAAAGAGAACGATTTATGCTTCATTACAATTTCCCTCCTTTTTCAGTTGGGGAAACCGGTAGGATTGGAACTGG
Source organism: uncultured Pelagibacteraceae bacterium (assembly GCA_902526595.1). Lineage (GTDB taxonomy): Bacteria > Pseudomonadota > Alphaproteobacteria > Pelagibacterales > Pelagibacteraceae > Pelagibacter. The sequence goes on from CABZLO010000010.1 coordinate 5,621, forward strand.
AAGACGTGAAATTGGTCATGGTAAACTTGCCTGGAGGGCAATCAACTCTTCATTACCTTCAAAAGAAACGTTTCCATATACTTTTAGAATAGTATCAGAGATTACAGAGTCTAACGGTTCTTCTTCTATGGCAACTGTTTGTGGAGCATCTTTAGCATTAATGGATGCGGGTGTTCCGATAAAAGAACCTGTTGCAGGTATTGCAATGGGTTTAATTAAGGAAGGAGATGACTTTAGTGTCTTATCAGATATTTTAGGTGACGAAGACCACTTAGGTGATATGGACTTTAAAGTTGCCGGAACTAAAGATGGAATTACTTCACTGCAAATGGATATCAAAATTACTGGTATCACTTTTGAAATCATGGAGCAGGCATTAAGCCAAGCTAAAGACGGTAGAATTCATATCTTAGGTGAAATGAACAAAGCTTTAGGGGAGTCTAGAACTGATGTTGGAAAGCACACTCCAAAAATGGAGCAAGTGAAGGTTGACAAAAAAGATATTGCTGCTGTTATTGGAAAAGGTGGAGCAACTATTAGAGAGATTGTTGAAAAATCAGGTGCAAAAGTAGATGTAAATGATGAAGGAGTTGTAACAGTTGCTGCTCCTGATGAAGAGTCTAGAAACATTGCTATGCAAATGATCAAAGATATTACTGCAAAAGCTGAAATGAATAAAATCTATTCAGGTAAAGTAATGAAAATTATGGAATTTGGTGCATTTGTTAATTTCTTAGGAAAACAAGATGGACTTGTTCATATTTCAGAACTAGCAGACAAAAGAGTAGCTAAGGTTACTGACGTTGTTAAAGAAGGTGATCAAGTAAAAGTTAAAGTAATTGGTTTCGATAGAGGTAAAGTTAAACTTTCTATAAAGCAAGCTGCTGGATAAATTATAGATAACAATTATAACCCCCTTAAATGAATACTTTTTGGGGGTTTTAATCACATTTTATAAATATCTTTTAATATTTTTCTCATTTCAAGATCTGGAACTCTTAAATAAATATTAGATAAGATTATTTTAAATATTTTTTTAAAGTGCAAACTTTTATTTGTAGTGTTACCCACATTTGTAAAGTTCATGTTCGATAAACTTAAATTTTCATATTTATTAAATTCATTTACACTAAGATTTGCTTTTGGTTCTAAAATTTTTAATTTTTTAAATATAATATTTCTATCTTTTATTTTTTTTGGGTAAACTTTAGGTTTATGTGTACCTTTTTTTTCTAAGACCGAAATATTGTCTTTAGATTTTTTTATTTCTATATAAACAATAGGATTTTTAAATATGATTTCATTAAGATATATTGTTTCTTTAAATAAATTAAAAAAGTTAAAGTAAATTATAATTTCGCTACAAAAAAAAATATTTTCGTAACTAAAATTTTGATTATTAAGTATTTTTATATCACTTATTATCAATTTTTGTTTTTTAAAATCAATATTTACATTTTCAATTTTAACTTTTTTTTCTGTAATCTTTTCTAAACTAAAGTGAATAACCTTATGAATAATGATACCTTGAAAAAAAATAATTAATATAACTAAACTAAAAAAAATAAAAAATATCTTTTTCAAACTCTAGGTAATATTTCTAGGATCAGGCATCCCAACTTTATTATATCCTGCATCCACGTAGTGAATTTCACCAGTAACACCGTTCGCAAGGTCACTTAATAGATATAATGCTGAATTTCCAACATCGTGAATATCTACATTTCTCTTTAATAAAGAATGGTCTTCATTCCATTTATACAAGAATTTTGCGTCTCCAATTGCAGAAGCTGCCAAGGTTTTGATTGGTCCAGCACTTATGGCATTAACCCTCACACCTTTAGCGCCTAAATCTCTTGCTAAATATTTAACACTAGACTCTAAAGCTGCTTTACAAACACCCATTACATTATAATTTGGAATAGCTTTATTTGCTTCATAACTCAAAGTAATTAAGCTTCCACCCTCCTTCATTACCTTAGACGCCTCTTTTGCAACTTCAGTAAAAGAAAAGCATGAAATCAACATACTTTTTATGAAATTTTCTCTAGTTGTGTTCAAATACTCTCCAGATAATTCTGATTTATCAGAAAAAGCAATTGCATGAACTACAAAATCTATTTCGCCCCATTGAGATTTAACGTCTTCAAACAACTTTGTTACATCCTCTTTTTTTTCTACATCGCAGCTAAATGTAACTTTTGAATTTAATTTTTCAGCAAGTGGATTAACTCTTTTCTTTAATGCGTCTCCTAAATAAGTAAATGCAAGCTCAGCACCAGCTTCAGCAAGTTTTTGTGAAATACCCCAAGCAATAGATCTTTCATTGGCAACTCCCATTACCAATCCTTTTTTACCTTTCATCAAGCTCATGATTATACTTTCTCGAAAATTAAAGCAGCATTGGTTCCACCAAAGCCAAAACTATTAGACATCACCGTATTTAAAGTTGCCCCTGTTTCAGTTTTTGCAACAATAGGAAATTTTTTAGCCTCATCATCCATTTCATTTATGTTAGCAGAACCTGCAATGAAATTATTTTTCATCATAATCAGACAATATATCGCTTCATGAACAGATGCGGCTCCTAAAGGATGACCTGACAAAGATTTTGTTGAACTAATTTTTGGAATTTCATTTCCAAAAACTTCTTTTACTGCATTTAATTCTGTAATGTCTCCAACTGGAGTAGATGTTCCATGAGTATTGATATAATCAATTTTGTTTTTAGATGTTGCTATGGCCATCTTCATACATCTTACAGCGCCTTCTCCTGATGGAGCCACCATATCGTATCCATCTGAAGTTGCTCCATAACCAGTTAATTCCGCGTATATTTTAGCTCCTCTTGCTTTAGCATGTTCGTATTCTTCTAGCACTAATACTCCACCACCACCAGCAATTACAAATCCATCTCTAGTTTTATCATATGCTCTAGATGCTGTCTCCGGTGTATCATTATATTTTGAAGATAAGGCAGTCATGGCATCAAACATTGCAGTCATCGCCCAGTGTATTTCCTCACTACCGCCTGCAAAAACGACATCTTGTTTTCCCATTTGAATTAATTCCATTGAGTTGCCAATACAGTGGCCACTTGTTGCACAAGCAGAACTCATTGTGTAGTTAGTTCCTTTAATTTTAAATGGAACAGCAAGTGTAGCTGAAGCTGTACTGGCCATCGTTCTTGGAACAATGAAAGGTCCCATTAATTTTGGAGTTTTAGCTCTAGTTTTATCTGCAGCTAAAATTACATTTTCAATTGATGGACCACCCGAACCCATAACTATTCCTGTTTTAAAGTTGCTAACTTCACTTTCTACTAATCCAGAATCTTCAATTGCTTCTTTCATTGCTATATAGTTGTAAGCAGAACCTGAACCCATAAATCTTATTGTTTTTCTATCAATATGATCTTCAAGTTTAATATTTGGTTTTCCATGAACATGGCTTTTCAAATTATGTTCCTTGTATTCTTCACTAAAAGATATTCCAGACTTTGTTCTTAATAACGACTTATGTACTTCTTCTTGATTATTACCTAAGCATGAAACAACTCCTAGACCTGTAATTACTACTCTTTTCATTATTTAAACAATCCTACTTTCAAATTATCCGCTGAATATATTTTTTTATTATCTGCAAAAACTACCCCATTTGCAAGTCCCACAGTTGTGCCTCCAGGTGACATAATTTTTTTCATATCTATTTCATACCTAACATTTTTTACACTTTGTAATACTTCACCAGTAAATTTTACTGTTCCAACCCCTAGTGCTCTACCCTTGCCTGGATTTCCTAACCAACCTAAGTAAAAACCTACGAGCTGCCACATAGCGTCTAGTCCTAAGCAACCAGGCATAACAGGGTCAGATTTAAAATGACAATCAAAAAACCAAAGATTATCTTTAATATCTAGCTCAGCCTTTAAAGATCCCTTATTAAAGGTCCCATTATCGTCGTTTATCTCTGTTATTCTATCAAACATAAGCATTGGAGGAAGGGGTAATTTAGCATTACCAGGCCCGAAAAGATCACCATTTCCGCATGTAATTAAGTCATCGAAGCTATAGGAGTTTTTTTTCATAAAAATTGAATTCCCTTATTACTTGATTTAATGATAATATAATATAATAAAACTGTATATATTGTTCTTAGTTTAGAATTGTTATAAATAACTATGGTAAAAAACATGAATTTTATTGAAAAATTGAGAGAAACTGGGCTTAGACCTACAAAACAAAGGGTTAAGATTTGCGAGGTTTTGTTTAATAGAGACAAAACTTTTCACTTTACAATCAACGATCTTGTTAAAAAAATATCTGCAGAGCAAAATGAAAAAATATCTCTTGCAACTGTTTATAACACTGTTCATGCTCTACAAAAAAAAGAATATTTGAAAGAAATATCAATAAATTCAGATAAAAGCTATTTTGATACTAACACTAATGTTCATCACCATTTTTACGATGAAGATACTCATCAGTTAATAGACTGTGATGAAAACAATATAGAAAATGTAAATGTTAAAAATAATATCACTGGAAAAAAAATTAATTCAGTAGAAGTTTTGGTTAGAGTTGCGAGTGATAATCAAAATCAAAATTAATTTAATAAAATCAATTATTTAAAGCATAAATTATAATTATTCTAAACTGTTGACAATCACTTTAGAAGTATTATATCCTTAAAGTTCATTAATTTAAGGAGAATAAAATGTCGTTAAAAGGAAGTAAAACTGAAGAAAATTTAAAGGAAGCTTTTGCTGGTGAAAGTCAAGCAAACAGACGATATCTTTACTTCGCGCAAAAGGCTGATATCGAAGGTTATAACGATGTAGCTACAGTTTTTAGATCAACTGCCGAAGGTGAGACAGGTCACGCACATGGTCATCTAGAGTATTTAGAGGAAGTTGGAGATCCTGGAACTGGTATGCCAATAGGTGAAACTAAAGCAAATTTAGCATCAGCTGTTCAAGGTGAAACACATGAGTACACTGATATGTACCCAGGTATGGCCAAAACAGCTAGAGAAGAAGGTTTTGAGGAAATTGCTGACTGGTTTGAGACTTTAGCAAAAGCTGAAAAATCTCATGCTGGTAAATTCCAAAAAACTTTAGAGTCTATTAGCTAATTAATTCGTTTAGTGGACATTAACTTGTCCACTAAAATCCAAATAAAAATTCAAAAATTATGAGCAAAGAAGGTAGCTTAGATGCACCAACCAGACATCCAATTGATTTTGAGCACCCTGATTTTTTAAATCCAGAAAAATTAGACTCAGAAATGAGAAGAGTATTTGATATCTGTCATGGTTGTAGAAGATGCTTTAATCTTTGTGACTCTTTTCCAAAGTTATTTGATATGATTGACGAGTCTAAAGATGAAGACGTTGAGAGTTTATCCAGTGATCAATTTGCCCCTGTTGTAGATGCATGTACTTTATGTGATATGTGTTTTATGACTAAGTGCCCATATGTCCCTCCTCACGACTTTGATTTAGATTTTCCTCATTTAATGCTGAGATATAGAACTGCGCAGAAGAAGTTAGGAAAACTACCAAGTGTGCCAACTCAATTAGCTAAAATTGATAGAAACGCAAAAATTGGGGTTATGTTCTCTAAACTTGTAAATTGGGTATCAAATATTAAAAATAAATTTATAAGAAAAATTTTAGAATTCATATCTGGGATAGATAAAAGAGTGCAGTTACCAAAATATAACTCAGAGACATTTTCAAATTTTTTTAAAAAGAATAATGATAAAATTACTTATGATGTAATCAACAAAGATAGAAAAGTTGTAATATATTCTACATGTTTTGTAAATTTTAATAAAAAAAATACAGGTGTAGCTGCATTGAAAGTTTTAAAAAAAAATGGAGTGGAAGTTCAAGAAGCTTACCCCGGTTGTTGTGGAATGCCTTTCCTGGAACAGGCAGATCTTCCAAAAGTAGTTGAACAAGCCAAAAAAGTATCAAAAGATTTAATTGAATGGATTGACAAAGGTTACAAAGTAATAACTTTAACAGCAAGCTGTGGCTTAATGTTAAAATTTGAATGGCCGTTGTTATTACCTAAAAGTGAAAATGTAAAAAAATTATCTTCAAATGTAATGGATATTGACGAGTATGTGGTTGATATCGCTAATAATGAGGGATTGGCCGAAGGATTAGAGGAAATTGATGGTGGTGTTACAGTTCACCATGCGTGTCATGCAAGAGCTCAGAACATGGGTATCAAGGCTAGAGATATGTTAAAAAATATTCCCAATGTGAAAATCGACGTTGTCGAAAGATGTGCTGGCCATGGTGGAACTTTTGGAGTGATGAAGGAAACACATGATTTAGCCAATAAAGTTGGAAGGCCAACTGCAAGACAAATAAAAAACAAAAATAATAAGTACATGGCATCTGATTGTCCTTTAGCTGGCAAACATTTAAAACAATTAGAAGTAGACACAAACATTTCTAATGATGAGGCACTACACCCTATAGAACTTATGGCAAAAAGTTATAAGCTATGACTATGCCAAAAGAAAAAAGAGAGATACAAAAATCTGATATAATGCCACTTGATGCATATATAAAAGATAGAAAAGAATTAAGAAAAAATATTGTTAACTTTAAAAAAAATCGAAGAGTTGCACTAGGACCTTACGCAACATTTTATTTTGAAAGCTATGAGACTATGTTAGCTCAAGTTCAAGAAATGCTTTATATTGAAAAAGGTGGAGATGAACAACTGCATGATGAGTTAATTGCATACAATCCATTAATTCCAAATGGAAAAGAGTTAACAGCTACTCTTATGTTTGAAATAGATAACCCTATATCTAGAGCGGCTTTTTTAGGTAAGGTTGGTGGAATTGAAGAAATGGTATTTATGAAGATAAACGGTGAGACTGTTAAAGCTGTTCCTGAAGAGGACGTTGACAGAACTTCTGCTGAGGGTAAGGCTTCTTCAGTTCAATTTATACATTTTAATTTTACAGATGAACAGATACAAAAATTTAAGTCGAGTGATGTTAATATTGAACTTGGAGTGGATCATAGAGAATACTCTCACACTACTAAATTAAGCAAAGAAAACATAGCTTCTTTATCTGCTGATTTTAGTTAGTTAAACCCCAAAGATCATCTGTTTTAATCCATCCATTAAAATTATCAGTTTTTATTTCACACCAATTTTTTTCACATTTTTCAACAATTAATAACCTTCCCTTTTTTATCAATGCTATGGGTTTTGCAAATGATGTAGGTTTTTTGAATAAAATTTTATCTTTAGTAGCAATAACTGAATTAATTCTTTTTAATTGTGAAACATGTATCCAGCCACTATTATTTCTTAAATCAATTATTCTTCTAAAGTTTTCTTTTTTATCTATTTGTTTTATGGGAAGATTTATTTTTTTATAAACATATTTTACATCAGAGTCAAAGCTTGGACCATAACGGACATTAACTTTACTTTTCTTTAGTGAAACAAATACTTCATCTGCAAAACTATCTGAGCAGAAAAATAATAAAAAAAATAATATAAAAATTTCTTTAATTTTTATTTTTAAAATCATTTTTTTCTTTTTTTTAATTTTACTCTTCTAATATTTAAATTTAATAAATCTAGAATTAAAATAAATCCATTTAAATTTTGACCAATATTAAGAATTTTTTTTAAAATTTCGTTTGCTTGCATTGTGCCAACAGTTCCTGCTACAGTTCCTAAAATACCGTCATACTCACAATTTAGAATATCATCTGTAACAACCTCTTCTTGATAAAAATCTCTTAAACTAGGATTATTTTTATTTTTAAAATCAAAGCTAAAAATGTGACCATCAAACTTACTTATAGCACCAACTACTAGAAATTTTTTATAACTTAAGCTTATATCATTAATTAAAAATTTACTTTCAAAGTTGTCTGTGCCATCAACAATGTAATCATAATTTTTAATAATTTTATTAAATTTGATTTTATTTAATTTATAATTAAAAATATTTATTTTGGTTTTTGAATTAATTTCATTTAGTTTTTTTTTTGCAATTTTAACTTTTGATTTATTAACATCTTTCTCAGTATACAAAGTTTGTCTATGGATATTTGACAAACTAACTTTATCGTGGTCTACAATACCTAATGTTCCAATTCCTGAGCGTGTTAAAAATTCAGCAGCAGGGCACCCCAAACCACCCATTCCAATAATTAAAACTTTTGCATCTTGTATCTTTCTTTGACCTAGTGCACCGATATTTTTTAAAATAATTTGACGAGAAAACTTTTCTATTTCTATTTTACTTAATTTTGTGCTCATTTTCCTGTTGAGCCAAATCCACCCTCTCCTCGAATTGTTTCTGGCAAAGTTCCTGTTTCTTCTAGTTCCATTTTAACAACTGGTGTCAAAATCATTTGTGCTATTCTATCATTATTATTGATTATAAATTCATTATTCCCATGGTTAAAGAGAATAACTTTTATTTCACCCCTATAATCACTATCAATTGTGCCAGGAGTATTTAATACACTAATATTATTTTTAGCTGCCAAACCAGATCTTGGTCTTATTTGTATTTCGAATTCCTCTGAAAATGCAACAGAAATACCAGTTGGTACTAAACAAGAAGATTGTGGTTTAAGAATTATTGTTTTAGAAATAAAAGCCATTAAATCCATCCCTGAAGCTCCACTAGTTTTATAAGTAGGTAATTGAACAGATGAAGCTAATTTTTTGATTAGAACTTTTGCCATTAATTTAATTGATCAATAATTCTATCAACTATTTCATCAGATATTTCAGACTTTTTTTTATAAAAGAGTTTTTCGTTATTTATTTTTTTATTTTTGTAGTGAATAGTTACTTCATTAAAATCAGAATTAAATCCTATATTTTTATTTGCAACATCATTTGAAATTATCCAGTCACAATTTTTTTTATTTAACTTTTCTTCTGCATTATTTTCATGGCTATTAGTTTCAGCTGCAAAACCAACAACAAGACTTGGCCTCATTGAATTATGGTTAGAAACGTAATTTAAAATATCAACGTTTTTTTCAAGATTTAAATTTAATGTATCTTGTTTTTTAATTTTATTTGTATACTTTTTTTTTAATTTAAAATCAGCTACAGCTGCTGCAAAAATTGCTACATCAGTTGGTAAACTTTTTTGAGTTGCAAGAAACATTTCTTCTGCAGTTTCAACCTTAACTAGATTAATATCATCATCAATTTCTAAGTTTGTGGGGCCAGAAATGAGCGTTGTATCAAAACCTTTTTTAGAGAGAGATTTTGCAATCTCGTAACCTTGTTTGCCACTAGACTTATTGGTTATAAATCTTACAGGATCAATATATTCATTAGTAGGTCCTGCTGTAACCAAAGCTTTTAAATTTTTATTTTTTTTCTTATTTAAAAAAAATTGATCAACTTCCTCAGCAATTTTTCTTGGATCAGACATTTTGCCCTCACCATATTCCCCGCAAGCCATATCTCCAATTTCAGGACCAATGAATTTATAACCACAATCTTTCAATTTTTTTAAATTCGCTTTGGTAGTTTGATGTTCCCACATCCTCACGTTCATTGCTGGAGCTAAATAAATGCTTTTATCTGAAGCCAGAACAACAGTTGAAGCAAGATCGTCAGTAGTGCCCTGAGCCAGCTTTGAAATAGTATTAGCAGTTGTAGGAGCAATAACAATTAAATCAGCCCATCTGGAAAGCGAAATATGGTCCATTTCGGTTTCGTTTTCGACACTGAATAATTCACTGTAAACTTTGCCTTGAGATAGCGCAGTAATTGAAAGAGGTGTTACAAATTCTTTAGCACTTGCAGTAAGTATAGTTTTGATTTTTGCACCACTTTTTTTGAAAAGCCTAATTGTTTCAAGACTTTTGTAGGCAGAAATTCCACCACATATGATAAATAAAATTTTTTTGTTTAACAGATTTTTCATTTCGAGAATTAAAATACTATAAGTCCAAAAATTACAAGTAGTAATAAACCAATAATAGACTGATTTCTAAAAGCATTCATTTCTGCTTTTTTATCATTTAAAGCAGTATAGGAGTTTGAATTCTGAGGGATTTGTCCGCTAGCTAAAAACGTTAAAGCTTGATTAGCTTTATCCATAATCTCAGGAAATTCTGGTAATCGCTTAATTACCTCAGAAGTACTCTTTAATGTCTCATTCAAATTTGTTATTGGATCTTTTGTTTCTCTCAACCAAGTCTCAAGCACAGGCTTAGATGTCGTCCATATATTTGTACTTGGATTTAATTTTCTTGCAACACCCTCAACTACAACCATTGTTTTTTGTAGCATTAATAACTGTGGTTGAGTTTGCATGTTAAATTTTTCTGTCACATCAAAAAGTTGTTTCAATAATTTTCCACCCGAGATATCTTTTACCTCTTGTCCAAAAATGGGCTCTCCTATAGATCTTAAAGCTTGAGCCAAGTCGTCTATTGGAACATCTTTTGGAACTAACCCAGCTATTAAGTGTACTTCAGCAACCTTACGGTAATCCCTTTGAATAAAACCAAATAAAATTTCTGCCAGAAATCTCTTACTAACTTTATCTAGCCTGCCCATTATACCAAAATCTATTGGTGCAATTTGACCACTATCATTAATAAAAATATTTCCCTGATGCATATCTGCATGAAAAAAGCCATCTCTTACGGCGTGTCTTAGAAAATGTTGAATAATATCTTCTGCTATTTTACTAGTATCTAAATTTCTTTTTTTCAATTCTTCAGTTTCTCTAATTGAAACTCCATCAATCCAATCAAGAGTCATTACATTTTCACTAGTAAAATTCCAATAAATCATTGGAACTTTAAATCCAACATCATTCTTTGTATTCTCAGCATATTCGTTAGCAGCTGCTGCTTCAAATCTTAAATCCATTTCAAGATTTGTTATCTCTTTTAATAAGAAAACAACCTCTATTAGTTTTAATCTTTTGGTTTTTTTTACAAAAGACTCGATTATAAATGCAAACAACATCATTGCATCAATTTCTTCATTAAATATTTTTTTTATATCTGGTCTTAAAATTTTTATGGCAACATCTTTAATTGTTCCATTGTCATTAATTTTTGCTTTATGTACTTGAGCGATTGATGCTGCTGCAACAGGCTCACTTAAATCTATTATAGAGTTAAAAGATTCTTCCCCAAGATCATTTTTAATGATTTGTTTTGCATCATTTATAGAAAATGGAGGTAAACGATCTTGAAGATTTTCAAGTTTTTTAGACAGTTCTTCACCAATGATATCAGGTCTAGTCGCTAGAAATTGTCCAAGCTTTATAAAAGTAGTACCCATTGATTCTAGTGATCTAGAAAGTCTATTTCCCTCATCCTTATCCAAATTATGCTCTTCTTTTTTTTGAAATGAAAAAGATAATATTTTAAATAAAATAGTTAAAGCTAGTGGAGGTTTTTTAAATTTTGATGCAATTGAAAGTATGTCTGATTGTGCAATTTTTCTGCCTAATTTAAACAAGGTGATTAACTTTCTAATCATTAAATTTTCCAACCACTATGAATTGAAACAATACCATTAGAAAAATTTCTATAAGAGCATTTTTGAAATTTATGTTTTTGCATTAAATCAATTAATTCTTCTTGATTAATGAATTGCTCAATACTTTTTACCAAATATTCATAGGGTTCTTTTTCCCCTACTATGAATTGGCCAATCATGGGAATTAACTTTGAGTAATTTTTGTAAATTAAATTTATATTTGTGTTTTGGATTTTAGAGAATTCTAAGCACAAATAACGACCACCAGGCTTTAAAACCCTGTAAGCTTCGGAAAGTGCCAGATCTAAACTTTTTGTATTTCTCAGACCAAAACTGATTGTATAGTAGTCAAAAGAGTTGTCAGTTAATGGCAGTTTTTCGGCTGGGGCAGTAATCCACTCAATACTTTTATATTTTGATAATTTATTTTTACCTTGGCTAATCATTTTTTTATTAGGATCAATAGATGTAACTTTTGATTTATTATCAGTTTTGTCTAAAAAAAGTTTACCAATATCACCAGTGCCACAAGCAACATCCACCAATTTTTTATTAACAGATGGGCCCATCATATTAATTAGACTTTTTTTCCAAAGCCTATGTATACCTAGTGACATAAAGTCATTCATCAAATCATAACGGTCGTAGACTTGATCAAATACACCTTCTACTAGCCCTTTTTTTTATTTTGAAGATATTGTTGCATAAAAAATTATATATTGAATATAGTGTGAAATGCCAGAATTACCAGAAGTAGAAATTGTTAGACAATCCTTAAGTAAAAAAATCAATCAAAAAAGGGTGAAAAAAAGTAATAATAAGAAATAGAAATTTAAGATTTTTAATACCAAATAATTTTAAAAGTTATATTAAAAATAAAAAAATAACTAAAGTAGATCGATTTTCAAAATATTTAATAATACATTTTTGGGAAGGGGATTATTGTTTAGTTCATCTAGGCATGTCAGGCACAATCCACATTGTTGATAAATTTAAACTGTCAAAATTCACAAATACTAGTTTTTTATCACTCACCAACACTTCCTAAAAAACACAATCATGTTGTATTTGAATTTGATAATTTTAATGTAATTTATAATGATCCAAGACGTTTCGGTTTTTTTCAATTAATTGAAAATAAAAAAGCTTTAAATGAAAGATTTAAACATTTGGGTCCAGAGCCATTTGATAAAAAATTTAATTTTAATTATGTGATGAGTTTTCTTAAAGACAAAAATAAAGAAATTAAAAGTTTTTTATTGGATCAAAGATTTGTTTCAGGAATTGGCAATATATATGCTAGTGAAATATTATTTTTATCCAAAATTGATCCATTTAAACCGGCAAAATTATTAACTAAAAATGAATGTAAAAAAATTATTTTGAATTCTAAAAAAATTTTACATAGAGCAATAATTAAAGGAGGGTCCAGTATTAGAAATTTTCAAAATATATCTGGAACATTGGGAAGTTATCAAAAAGAGTTTAAGGTTTATCAGCAAGAAGGAAACAAATGCAAAGCAACTGGATGTTTAGATATTATAAAAAAAAAAATTGTATCAAATAGATCAACTTTTTTTTGTGATTCCTGCCAAAAATAGTAAAATATTATGTTGACCACTATAAATTCTCAAGTTATACCCCTGCGCAGATGGCAAACACAAAATCAGCAATTAAAAGAATTCGAAGAATTTCTAGGCAAACAGTGGTTAATAAGGTTAGAAAAAGTAGATTTCGTAATGCTTTAAAGAAAATGAACTTTCTAATTGAAGAAAAAAAGAAAGAAGAGGCTTTAAAATTTTTACCAAAGCTTAACTCAGAGCTTATGAAGATCGCTAAAACCGGAATTATCAAGAAACAAAACGCTTCTAGAAATGTTTCCAGAATTACAAAGAAGATTTCTGCAATCTAAGCGTTAAAAAAGTTTTATTTTATTAAACAACCTTCAGTAAGCACATTATCTATTTAAATGTTATTTGGTTTTACTATATTTAGATTTGGTAAATATATCCTCTATACAAATTCAATCTACGTTTGATTCAATCATGGTTTGATTCAATTTATAATTTTAATTTCTAAATCTTTAAAACAATTATAATTCAACTTTGACTACGTGACATTTAAATTCACAATCCCAGATTTTATTTTTTTTTTAATTTTTTTATTAACTTGTTGCAAATTATTTCAAATCAGTTCTAACTAAGTTTCTTCCAAACTTATGAGCAAACAAAGTAATAATCAAAACATAGAGAATTTTAAATCGAATGGTATTGAATGGAAATTGATTCAAACTGATATGAAAGACAAATTAGGATCTGAAGTTTATGAAAGTTGGTTAAAAAAAATTTCATTTATAGAAGAATTTAATAATTATATTTTATTATCTGTACCAACTAGATTTATTAGAGACTGGATAACATCAAGATATTTAGATCAAATATTGCAAATTATAAAAACTTACAAAAAAGATTTTGTAAGAATTGAATTTAGGATAGCTGAACCAGATCCTAATATTCAAATCAAAGAGGCTATAAAAAAGGAAGGCAACTTAACTGAAAAAATTTCTTTTATAAAAGACTCTTATTTGCAATACAACAGAATTGATCCTAATAAAAGATTTGATAACTTTATAACTGGATCAAGTAATAAGCTGGCTTATGAAGCATCACTGAAGGTTTCAGAAAATATTTCGCATTACAACCCACTTTATATTTATGGTGGTGTTGGAATGGGCAAAACACATTTGTTAAATTCTATTGGTTTTGAGTTGAAAAAAAATAATAAAGTTATGTTTATTTCAGCTGAACGATTTATGTATCAATTTGTAAAATCGATTAAGTCAAATGACATGGTTAAGTTTAAGGAGTATTTTAGAAACACAGACATCTTGTTAATTGATGATATTCAATTCATAAGTGGTAAAGAAGCTATGCAAGAGGAATTTTTTCATACATTTAATGCTTTATTAGATAAAGGTTCGCAAATAATTGTCTCTGCAGATCGACCACCTAATAAATTATCAAGAATTCAAGAAAGAATTAAATCTAGATTTTCAGGTGGTTTAGTAGTTGATATTCAAAAGCCCGATATAGAATTAAGAAAAAAAATTGTACAAAAAAAAACAGAAGAATTAAATAATTTATATTCGGATCAATTACAAATTTCAAAAAATATAGAAGATTTTATAAGTACTGAAATAAAAGGTAGTATAAGAGAGCTGGTTGGTGCAATAAATAGAGTGGTTTCTTTCTCAAGAATTTATGAAAAAATACCAAATTTATCTGAAACAAAAGTAATCTTGAAAGATTTATTAAATCTATCAGAAAATAATGTAACTATTGACTTAATTCAGACAGCTGTATGTAAATTTTTCAAAATAAGTAAAAATGAGATGTTATCTTCGAGAAGGTCAAGATACTTAGTTAGACCTAGACAAACAGCAATATATTTAACTAAAATTCTTACTTCAAAATCATTACCAGAAATCGGAAGAGAGTTTTCAAATAGAGACCATACTACAATAATACATTCAGTTAAAACTATTGAAAAAATTAAAGAAAAAGATCCTGAGATGGTTGATAATATTAATAAATTAAAAAACCAAATATTATATAATAATAAAGAAAATGAAATTTAACGTTAATCAACAGGACCTACAACAAGCACTTAATTATTGCCAGGGAGTTATAGAAAAGAGAAGTACTTTACCAATTTTGTCGAATATTCTAATTGATGCAAATAATTCAAACTTAATAATAACAGCAACAGACTTAGATTTAATTTTTATTCATAAAATAAATAATGTGCAAGTGTTGGAGGAGGGAAAAACCACAACAGTATCATCAACTATATATGATATTGTAAGAAAATTATCATCTGGAAAAACAATTAATTTAACTTTAAACGACTCAAGCAAACTTCATCTAGAATCAGAAAAATCTATTTTTAATTTAAATTGTATCAGTCCTTCGGAGTTTCCACTGACAGATGAAAATTTTAATCAAAATGAATTTGTCATGAAATCTAAACAACTTTTGAAACTACTTAATAAGTGCAAATTTTCAGTTTCTAATGATGAAACAAGACATTATTTAAGTGGAATTTTTTTTCACCAAACAGAGGTAGAAGATAAAAATTATCTTACAGCTGTAGCCACTGACAGTCATCGAATGTCAATTTCTAAAATTAGATTAGATGAAAAAATTGATTTTGATCCAATAATATTACCAAAAAAAACAATATTTCAGCTATGTTCTCTTTTAGATAGTTATGATGGCGACGTAAAGGTTTCAAATGTTAAATCTAAAATTAAATTTGAGTTAAATAACAGTATATTAATATCAAAACTGATAGATGGTAAATTTCCTAATTATATTCAGGTAATTCCTAAAAATAATCAAAAAAAATTAGAAATAGATTTAAAATTATTTTTAAATTCTGTCGATAGGGTAGCATCAGTTTCGTTAGATAAAAAAGATGGAGTAAAATTTAGTTTGTCTAAAGATACACTAGATTTATCAGTTAATAATGCTAACAGCGGTGATGGTAAAGAGACCTTGAATGCAAAATTTGATCACGACTTAGAAATTAGTTTTAACTCTAGATATTTAATAGATGTAGCTTCTCAATTAAATGGAGAAAAAGTAGAAATATTTTTTAATGATACAGGTTCTCCAGCTTTAATAAAAGATCCAGGTGACTTTGACAGTATATATGTAGTTATGCCAATGAAAGGCTAACTTAATAAGTTGAGTTCATTATAAATTTTAGTCTCTAAAATCTGTAAAAAATTTTCTTTATTCATTCCAGCATTTATTGGTTCTAAAATAGAAACAATTATTGTTTTATGACTATTTTTTTGACCCTTTTTCGGCCACACATAACCAGAATTTACAGCAACGGGTTGGCAGGCAATATTTACCTCTTGATAAATTCTGGCAGCCCCCTTTTTTAAAGGAAGGACGCTCATCAGGTAAAACTCTGGTTCCTTGAGGAAAAATTATCAATGGTCTATCGCTACTACTTACTGTCTTTAAAATATCTTCAAAAAACCCTAAATTAACTCTACTTATCTTATTTCTATTTATAGAGATAGATCCAATTTTTTTTAAGTACCACCCAAAGATTGGAATTCGTAGTAACTCTTTTTTTAAAATAAATACTGGAGAATTGAAAACAGTTTGCAGGTAAAATGTTTCAAACATAGACTGGTGAGAAGCAGCAATAAAAAATTTTTGGTCGGTAATAATGTTTTCTTTACCTTTAATTACAATTTTTACTGATAGAAAAACTCTTAGACAAAACTCTGCCCAATAACCCATCAATCTTCCTCCCAATAAAGTAATTTTTCTTGGCAAAAGTAATGCAGGTAAAAATATTATTGAAATTATAATTATTCCTCCAAAAAAAAATATTGAAAATAATATATTTCTGATCATTTTTATCAAAAGCTAAATTATGTCTTTATGCTTTTGTCTATTTTTAATTATTTTGATTGTTCTTCCTTTTATCAGTAATTCAACAGGTTTTGGTCTAAGATTATAATTAGAGCTTAGAGACATCCCATATGCACCCACATCACATATAGCTATAAAATCTTTTTCTTTTAGTTTTTGAAATTTTTTTAAAGTTACAAATTTATCTGTACTTTCACAAATAGGACCCACGAATTCATAAATATTTTTTGAGACATTTTTTGATTTATTTACTGGTAATATTTTATGAACTGCTCCATATAGAGCTGGTCTCATAAGATCATTCATTGCGGCATCTAAAATAACAAATTTTTTAGCACCACCATCTTTGATGTAAATTATTTTAGATATTAGAGTTCCTGTATTACCAATTATTGATCTACCTGGTTCAAAAATTATTTTTGTATCATGTTTTTTTAAAAAATCTCTAATTGCTGAATTATATTTTTTATAATTAAGATTTTTAATTTTATCACTGTAAGAAATTCCCATGCCTCCACCTAAATCGATGAATTTAAATTTGTATTTAGTTTTACTAATTATACTGCTTACGGTTTTTAGCATTCTTTCATATGGCTTATGATCTAATATTTGACTACCTATATGAACACTTAAACATTGCAGACTGATATTTTTTAGAATTTTCACAGTATTTTATGAGTTCATAAAATTTTTTACTACTAACTCCAAATTTATTTTCACTTTTACCAGTAGAAATTTGTTTAAGGGTTTTAGCATCAGTATTTGGATTTAGTCTTATACCGACTTGTACTATTTTTTTTTTTCGTTTCGCAATTTTATTAATTTCTTTAATTTCACTCTTTGACTCAGCATTAATAAGTAGTATTTTTTTTTTTCAATAGCAAAACTGATTTCTTCACTAGTTTTACCAACTCCTGAAAATACTATTTTGCTTGGATTCACTCCTGCTTTTAAAGCCAGCATAAGCTCTCCTTTTGAAACAACATCAGCTCCTAAACCAAATTTCTTAATTTCTTTAATTATATTTAGATTAGTATTCGATTTTACTGAAAAGCATATTAATGGAGAAAAGGATTTAAAATTTTCTTTAAAATTATTTATGTTTTCCTCTAATTTTGAGTATGAATAACAGTAAGCAGGTGTGCCAAATTTTTTTGCTAAACTTTGAAAATAGATATTTTCCGTTGTTAATTGTTTATTCTTATATTTCATTAAGCTTTATTAATTGAAGGTAGTTGCATATTTTTCTTTATTGCAGACTCTTTATATTCAGGATCACCTTTTTTCCCACAAGAGATTAATATGCAAAATAATATCAATACCAAGGTAAATTTTCTGATCATATTTATTTTTTTATATTTCATTATCATCTTTTTAATATTATCAAAACATGTTCCCCCAAAAGATTTTTTTGAATTGACAGAATTGTTTAAATCAAACACTTTTAAAACATCTTCTGTAAGTTTAGGCTCAACTTTTTTAAGTTGATCTAAAGATAGTTCACTTAAATTTTTTTTTGTTTTTTCTGCTAAATTAACTATAGCTGAGGTTTTTTGATAAGCTTTTCTAAATGACATTGAATGATTTTTAACAAGATAGTCAGCTAAGTCTGTTGCAGTAATGTATCCATTATTTGCAAGTTCAAGCATTTTTTTTTTATTAGGACTAAAATTTTTTAATACCTCATCAAAAATTTTTAGACAATTTATAAGTGTATCGTTTGAATTAAACACTATCTCTTTATCGTCCTGTAAATCTTTAAAGTAAGATAATGGCAATCCTTTTAAAATAGTTAGCATAGAAAACAGATTTCCATAAGCACTTCCGGACTTACCTCTTAGATACTCTAAAAGATCAGGATTCTTTTTTTGAGGCATAATTGAAGATCCGGTTACAACTTTGTCTGACAAATTAATTAAATTAAATCCATCTGAGTTCCAAATAATCAACTCTTCTGCAATTCTTGAAATATGCATAGAGCATACTGATATGCTGTAAAGAAAATCAAGCACAAAATCTCTATCTGAAACTGTATCAATAGAATTGTTTGTAGGTTTTTTAAAACCAAGTTTTTTAGTTGTATAATTTCTGTCTATATTAAATGATGTCCCAGATAAAGCAGCAACACCAAGAGGATTTTCATTTAAACTTTCTAAATTATTAGAAAATCTTTTTTTATCTCTAGTAAAAATTTCAACATAAGCCATTAGATAATGCGCAAATGAAATTGCCTGA
The DNA here is from genome assembly GCA_902526595.1 of uncultured Pelagibacteraceae bacterium. GTDB lineage: Bacteria > Pseudomonadota > Alphaproteobacteria > Pelagibacterales > Pelagibacteraceae > Pelagibacter. The sequence continues at coordinate 24,839 of CABZLO010000010.1, forward strand.
GCGTTTTTTAAATGAGTAAAACCAGGCATAATGGTCTGAATATTTTTTTCAGCTAATTTTACAGAACTCTTAATAACTATATCAAGATTGTTATTTATTTCTTTAGTTGCAGATTTTAACCACAATTTAAAATCAGTTATTACCTGATCATTTCTTGATCTAGCTGTATGGACATATCCAGCCTCTTCGCCAATAATTTGAAAAAGTCTTTTTTCAATATTGATATGGATGTCCTCATATTTTTTATTGAATTCAAATTTTTTACTGGAAATCTCTCTTTCTATTTTGTTTAGACCATAAATAATTTTATTTTTAATTTTAAACGAGATAATTTTTTGTTTAAAAAGCATCTCAACATGGGCAATTGATCCTTTAATATCTTCTTTGTATAGTCTTTTATCAGCATCTAAAGAATTACCAACTTTTTGAAACAAGCTTGATGAATTTTTTTTAATACGTGTGTTCCATATTGCCTGGTTGTTTTTTATTTTTTGTCATGATATTTAATTATACCTATTTAATATGAGAATTTTAATATTATTTACCTTTTTAATCACAAATACCCTCGCAAATGATTTGCCGGATTTAAAAAATCTTGTAGTCCATAAAATCCCAAAAACATACAATAATATTATTTTTTTTAGATGACGCAAATGAAGAAATTAATATTCAAAAATCAGATAGTCAGCTGATAATATTAAATTTTTTGGGCAACTTGGTGTGAGCCATGTAAAGAAGAAATGCCTTCTTTAAATAGGCTACAAGTAAATCAAAAGCTGAAGAACCTAAAAATATATCCTATTAATATTGGTAAAGAAAATCTAAATAAAGTTAAAAGTTTTTTTGCTGAATTAGATATAAATAATTTAGAACCCTATTTTGACAATCCATCAACTCTAGCAAAAACTTTTTCTTTAAGAGGGCTTCCAACTACCATACTTTTAAATTCTAGAGGGGAAGAATTTGCTAGAATCATTGGTTCAATAAATTTTGATGATGAAAATTTTATTAAATGGCTTAAAAATTTAAGTTAATCTTTAAAAAAATAGGCAAAAGCGACCAAAGCAATTATAGCAATAAATTGTAAAATGACTCTCATTTGCATTAACTTATTTGAATATTTTTTGCTTGTCTCTCCACCCTTGAAAAGAGTTCCTATACCTAATATCAGGACGACACCCACTGCAATTAAAAGTGCAATAGACAGAACTTTAACTATAATTCCTGATAACATTTTTGTATTGTAGATTGTTTTTAAAAATAAAACACTTAATTAATAAACTATGACATTTTGCCTTAACGCCTTGATTATTAGACCTGAGAATGGAATTGAAATAAAAAAAGCAATTATTTTATTTCATGGATATGGTGGTGATGGAAAGGATATTAGTATGCTCTCATTAAATTGGAAAAGACATATGCCAAATACAGTTTTTATATGTCCAAATGGACACGAGACATGTGCTATGAACCCTTCAGGATATCAATGGTTTGATCTTAGCAAAGAAGAACCATCTTATATATTGGAGCAATCAATTAAAGCTGAGAATATAATTAAAAAATTTATAGAGGAGGTTAAATTAGAATTTAATTTATCAAATAAAGACATATGTTTATCTGGTTTTAGTCAAGGTTGTATGATGTCTTTAAATGTTGGTTTAACATCTGATGAAAAATTTTCTTGTATTGTTGGTTTTTCTGGAAAAATTATTGATAAGGATAACCTAAAAAATAGAATCAAAAACAAAACTGAAACCTTACTTATCCATGGTGACACCGATCAAATTGTCCCATCAATCAACTTACTAGAAGCAAAAGACTTTTTAATAAGAAATAATGTAAAAGTTGATACACTTTTAATTAAAAATTGTGATCATCACATTCCTATACAAGCTTCAAGTACAGCACTTAATTATATCTTAAAGAAACTTTAATATCTCTTAATGTTGATTAAGTGGATCAACTAAGTTAAAATTAAATTATGAATAACTTCATTGAACAAAATGTTTCATTAGAAAAGTGCCCAGCATTAGTCCTAAATGCTGATTACAGACCGTTAAGTTATTACCCTTTATCATTGTGGTCTTGGCAAGATACAGTTAAATCAGTTTTTTTAGATAGAGTGATCATAGTGAGTAATTACGATAGAATTATTAGAAGTCCTTCTTTTAATATGCAATTACCAAGTGTTATTGCTCTTAAAGATTATATTGTTCCACAATCAAAACCTAGCTTTACAAGGTTTAATGTATTCTTAAGAGATAAATTTTCTTGCCAGTATTGTGGTAGCGACGAAGAACTTACTTTTGATCATTTGCTTCCAAGATCAAAAGGAGGTGAGACTAACTGGGATAATGTAGTTACTGCCTGCTCTGCGTGTAATGTAAAAAAAGGTGGAAAATTATTAAAAAATTCAGGAATGAAATTACATCAATATCCTTACAGGCCTTCGACAGAAGATCTACATAAAAATGGAAAAAATTTTCCTCCAAACTTTCTTCATAAAAGTTGGATGGACTATCTATATTGGGACGTTGAACTAGAAGCTTAGATTTTTTCAGATATATTTATTGCAATTTTAGAACCAGTTTTTATTATTTTATCTAAAATTGAGTAAGGTCCTTTTTTAGTTGCACCTTTTTCGTAAGCGATATCTTTATGATTTAATTCATCTTCTCTAAATTTGATAATTTTTTTCTTTAAGTTTTTTTCACTATCATCAAGTTGGTTAATTTGATTTAAATAATGTTGATCAATAACTTCTTCAACAGATGCAGTACAAAGCATTGCAGCTTTTTTGCCTAATAAAGTTGAACCAAAACCTAATCCCACACCCAATAAATCCCAAAGAGGTAAAAATTTTGTTGGAGATATATTTCTTTTTTTTATTTCCTTTTCAAAAAAATCTCTGTGTTTTTTTTCATGAACTTTCATTTTTTCAATAGTTTCTTTTAGTTTATCATTTTTTACAAGTGTATTTAATGCAAGTAATTGACCTTCATAAATTTTTACAGCACCTCTTTCACCAGCGTGATCCACTCTTATAAATTCCTCGATTTTTTTTTTATCTATTCTCTTCATACCTAAAGTAAATTTTTGTTAAATTAATAGTTAATAATAAAGAAATTATTATATTGTAGCTTGTAAGAGATAATCCAAAAATTTTAAATGTTACATCTTTGCAACTTATACTCTTTTGTTGTAATTGCTTCAATATTTCGTCTTTATCAATAGTATTTGCTCCTTTTTCAAGATTGCACAACAAAGATTCTTGTATAAAACCTTGTTCAATTCCTAAGTGATAAAAAGACAGCATAGTTGCTATAAAAAAAATTATACCCAATGAGAGAATAAAGTATTTTTCTAATTTATAGTACTTATAATTTATAAGAATAATTAAGATCGCTAAAAAATATGGAATTCTTTCATATAGACAAAGAGAGCAGGGTTGGTGACCAAGTATGTGTTCTATAAAGTATGCAGATATTAAGGCAATTAAGCTTATTAAAAATATAGCTATGAATAAATTTTTTTTACTAAGATTAAACATTAAATTTATAAAATAAGAATATTATTATGAATATAATAACAATTAATATCCCTAAAATGGTAAACCATTTTGATCCATGCTTGTCCATGAATTCAGTAAATAAATGTCCAAATTTATAAGATAAGTAAGAAATAATAAAAAACCTTAGACTTCTAGAAATTAGACTTACAAGGATAAATATAAATAAATTAAAACCAATTAATCCACTAGCTATCGTGAAAGCTTTATAAGGGAGAGGAGTAAAACCTGCTAAAAAAAGTATACTGAGCCATGCTAGGAGGCCCTCTCCAATAGATAGACTATTTTTTAATTTTTCGACTTTATTTTCATATCCATAAAATTCTATTACATCAAAGGCTAATTCATAAAAAAATGATCCTAAGAAGTATCCAAAAACACCTCCTAAAACAGAAAAAATAGATGCTATCAAAAATATTTTTACGTAATTTCTTTTCTTTGCTATGACCATAGGCACAATCATTACATCTGGAGGTATAGGAAAAAATGAACTTTCGACAAACGAAACTAAACCTAAATAAAAGTTTGAGCTTTTATGTGATGCTAAATCTAAACATTTTCTGTAGAGAGTTTGAAACATTTTTTGGTTTTAATATAAATTTAGTTCTTATACTATTTAAATATAATTTAATTCAAATTAGAGGGCGAGTGGCGGAACTGGTAGACGCGCACGACTCAAAATCGTGTTTCGCAAGAAGTGAGAGTTCGATTCTCTCTTCGCCCACCAAAAAGTATGGAAATAAATAAACAAAATAATCTTTTAGAGCTTTTTTATCAGCAATACCTAAAAGAAAAGCCTGATCAAATTTTTTTGAAATCATTAAAAAATTTAGATGACAAATTCACATGGAAAGATACGTATTTAAATATTTTAAAATTATCTCAAGAATTAAGTCTATTTATAGAGAATAAAGATCGTTGCTTATTAATTTCAGAAAATAGACCAGAATGGTTAATTACTGATTTAGCAATAATGCTTGCAAAAGGTATCACTGTTCCAGCATATACGACCTATGTCGAAAGAGATTATGAATATTTAATAGATGATTGTAAACCATCAATTGTAATCGTTTCAGATCATTTACAATATAATAAAATTAGAAATATAATTAAATCTAAACCTTTCATAAAAAAAATATTATCTTTTGAAGAAATTAAAGATGCAAATGAAGTTGTTTGTGTAAAAAATATTTTTAAAAAAGAAAATTACCAAGAAAAAAATTTTTTAGACTTAGATATTTCTAGGAAAGATCTTGCCTGTATAATTTACACTTCAGGCACACAAGGAAACCCTAAAGGTGTCATGTTAAGTCATGGAGGAATATTAAGTAATTGTGAAGGTGCTTTATTTTTACTTAAAGAGTTTATATCAAAAAAAGCCAGGTTTCTAACGTGGTTACCCTTGTCACACTCATATGAGCACACTGTTCAATTTGTTCAGATAGCGCTAGGCGCCAGGGTCTTTTATGCTGAAAGTATAGATAAGCTCATAAAAAATATGGGTGAATGTAGTCCTGATATTATGACTGCAGTTCCAAGATTTTATCAGAATTTATATCAAAAAATAAATGCGTCTTTTAATAAAACAAAAGGCCTTAAAAAATATCTTATTAATAAGATGCTCTTTTTTGGAGAAAGGACTTTATTTAAAAATAAATTATCTATATTTGAAAAAGCACAAAATTTGATTTGTGAAAAATTAGTTAGAAAAAAAATAAAAGCACAATTTGGTGGTTCTCTGAAGTTATTCATTTCTGGAGGCGGTGCACTGGATAAGGATGTAGGAGTATTTTTAAATGCCATAGGATTACCCACACTGCAAGGATATGGTTTAACAGAGACTTCTCCAGTTGTTAGCTGTAACCCAAAAGATGATATAAGAATTGATACTGTTGGACCTGCTTTTGCCTCAAATGAGGTTAAAATAGCAGATGATGGTGAGATCTTGGTTAAGGGTGAAAATGTAATGTTGGGTTATTGGAATAATGATGAGGAAACCAAAAAAGTTTTAAAAAATGGATGGCTGTATACTGGAGATATTGGTCATTTTGAAAATAAATATTTAAAAATTACAGATAGAAAAAAGGATATTTTAGTTACTCCTGGAGGAGACAATATTTCGCCAATTAAAATTGAAAATGATTTATTAAAAATTAATTTTGTAGAGCAAACTTTAGTTTATGGGGATAACAGACCTTATTTGGTTGCTTTATTAGTTTTAAACAAAGAAAATTCTAACATATCTAACGAGATTATTTTCAAAGAATTAGAAATAGTAAACAAAAAATTATCAAAAATAGAAAAAATAAAAAAATTTATTGTTATTAAAGATCAATTTACAATTGAAAATGGTTTAATAACTCCAACATTAAAATTAAAAAGATATAAAATTATTCAAAAATATAAAAATAATTTAGAAAACCTTTATTAATTAATTTTTAAAAATGGTTTATTTACCGCATAAACATTAACTTAATTAATAGATTAAAAGTTAAAAAAAAATAATAAATAAAAAATAATTTTTTAAAATTAAAGTTTTAATTAAAAGTTTGACATAACTTATAGAAAAAAATAAAAATATAATAATATCGAATCATTTTGATTCGTTTAACTAAAAAAGGGAGCTAAAGATGCCTAAGAAAAGAAAAAAAGCGGCAAAGAAAACTAAGAAAAAAGCTAAGAAAAAAGCTAAGAAAAAAGCAAAAAAAAGAAGAAGAAAATAGTAACTTAGTATTCTTTACAAAAAACGCTTCTCATTACAGTTTTTGTGTGAGAGGCGTTTTTTTTATTCCTCAATAGGTTCGTCTGTATCAGAAATTGGTTCATCTACTGGAAGTTCAGTAGTAGCTGCTTTAGCAGGTGGTACAGCTTGTACTTGTGTACTCATGTTTCTTTTTAATGCTTTATCTAATTTTTTTTGAGTATCTTCTACTGATAAATTCAAAATAATCTGAAATTCAGATAAAATTCTTTCATAAGCTTTTTCAAATAGTTGTCTTTCACTATAAGATTGATCTACCATTAGATCATCACCTTTATTTAAATCTCTAACCACTTCTGCTAATTCATAAATTTTTCCAGACGAAATTTTTGCTTCATATTCTTGTGCTCGTCTACTCCACATTGATCTTTTTATTTTTGGCTTGCTTTTAAGAATCGAAATACACTTATTAACTTGATTAATAGTTGCCAAGGGTCTCAAATGAGACTGTTTATTAACTGGTACCATTCCATTTGCTTTATCTTTTTCAAATTTTATAACGTAAGTCTCAACATCAATTCCACCTATATTTATTTTTTTAAACTCTATAATTTGTCCAACACCATGTTTGGGATAAACAACATGATCTTTGATTTTGTATTCTCTTTTTTCAGTTTCTTGTTTTTTAACTTTCTTTATCTCTGGTTTTACTTCGTTCGTTTTAGAGATTCTTAAATTATCAACTTTTGGCTCAGTTGGAGTTACAACTGTTTTTTTATTTGATTTTTTTTTAGATTTTATTGGAGTTTTTTTTGCAGTTTTTCTTGTTTTTTTTGTAATTATTTTTTTTATTTTTTTTAATTTAAGTTTAGCAATTTTTTTTTTAGTAACCTTTTTTTTCACTTTTTTTTCAGATTTTCTATTAAAGATTTTCTTTAAAATATTTTTCGTACTTATTTTGCTCATTCTTAAATTTTTCGTGATCCGGTGGAGGATCTTTTTTTGCACTTATGTTAGGCCAGATCTCAGAATATTTTGTGTTAATATCTAACCATTTTTCGCTTCCAGGTTCAGTGTCAGCTTTAATGGCATCAACTGGGCACTCTGGTTCGCAAACGCCACAATCTATACACTCATCAGGTTTAATTACAAGCATATTTTTTCCTTCATAAAAGCAATCAACCGGGCACACATCTACACAGTCAGTTAATTTGCATTTGATACATTTGTCGTTAACAAGATAGGTCATTTTAAATTTTCATTTTTAATTTTGTTTTTAATATCTCCCATTATTTTGTTATCTATATAAAGGAGCCCAGCAAGTCGTCTCATTAAATTAGTCTCATATAAATCAGCATCTTTATTTGAGTATATTATAGCCCAAAGCGCTTCTATTATTTTAATTTTTTCATTTTCAGATAAGTTTTTTACTTCTCTTGTAAATTCAAGAATCTGATTTGAATTCTCTTCAATAATTTTTGCCTCTTTAATTGTGGAAGAAAGATTATCTTTTTTAACTCCTAATTCCAAAAGTGTTTTTTTAATTATTTCTTCTTCATTGATAGTATAATTTTCATCGATTTTTGCCGTATGGATTAACAAAGCGCCAACTTTAACTAAAAAGTAATAGTCGTTTTTTTTATTATCTTTTTTAAAAAACATTATAACTATCCCAGGTTTAAATTTTTTAAAACTTCAAAGGGATTTTCTTTTGAAACTTTTTTAATAGAAGCTTTTTTGAATTTTTTAATTGGATTATATTTAAAATATATTTCTTTCTCTTTTTCAAATACTTTATAGTTCATTTTTATTAAGAGTTTCTTAAAGTTTTCTTTGCTACATCCTAGTAAATTTAACATCTCTGGGACTACCTTAATCTCATTTTTTTCTTTAGAATTTAAATTTATTATTAACATAAATAGTCTTTCTAGAATATCTATCCTAACAAAGAATGCGTCAAATTTTTCAAAACCACATAAAAGCATGAAGTTTTGATTCTTTAAGTCTTTATTGTCTACAAAATTAAGACCAAATGTAGGAGGTTTTAAATTATAAAATTTTTGGTGAAAATTTTTCCACAATAGAGTTCTCAAAGAAACAGCTTCAGGCTTAATTAACTGATGCAGAAATACATGATACCGTCCAAATTTTACACCTAATTCCCTAAGAATTTTTCTCTCGTTTTGACCTAAATTTTTTACATATTCAAAAACTTGTTCTCTCTTTAAGACACCATTATTTTCATAAAGCTGATAAGCTAAAGCTTTTATAGATGGGTTATTTTCTCTAATATTTTTTAGATCAATAAGACTCTTTAATACCTCTCTTATTTTTGTTTGAATCCACTTGTAAATATATTCATTTAATTTTTGTTTAGGGCCCTGATCAATTATGTCATCTATTATTAAATTAAAATTAGGATTTAGATAATCTAAACCTGTAGAAAGTTTTGCAATGGGAAATTTGTTCCAAT
>CABZLO010000011.1 GCA_902526595.1 uncultured Pelagibacteraceae bacterium
CACTATATTCGTTATTTATTATACATTCCGCTATTATGCTCCTAGCTGAGTTGCCTGTACAAACGAAAAAGATGTTTTTCATTAGAAAATAATTTTATAAATTCCAATTACAAACAATGGTATTTGTAATCCAAAATTGGTTAAAATAGCTTTATCTTTTGATATAAATCCTGCGATAGTCCAACCCACAACTCCTAAACCGTGGAAGTAAATATTGATAGGGTAGATATTTAGATTAGTTAACAATATTCCTGTCAAAACAAGAGCTGTACTAATCCATTTTAGATATTTTTTTATAAACATAATTATCCTTTCTTAGTGTTTATGACTTTTATGTTAAAGATTTGTTAAAATTACTCTTTTAAATGAAATTTACTATGTACTTATGTATAAAATAGCCAACTACCAACAACAATAAGCCAGAAGCATAAATTATCGCAAAATTCATATTTAGAGATTTTGCAAAAAAGAATGGTAAGAAAAACAAATAGCTAGCAGGTACTGCTATAAAAATACTTTTTGTAAACATAATTGTCTTCTCTGTATCGTTGTGCTCGTAATACGAAAATAGGATTGCAATCAAGGATACCAAAGGTAAGGCTATAATAAATCCAGCTAGTTTTGGATTTTGACCAGCTAACCAGCTTGCAAAAGCAATTATAATACCTGCACCAACAACTTTTAATAAAAAAAATAACATTAATAATCCTTACTCCAATTAATATAGAAATATGAAATAATATTAGCAACCTTTAAATGGATCTGTCATATTTATAATCAAAGTAAAAATAAAGATATATGAAATTTGCAATTTTAAATTACTTTTTTAATGCATCTTCAAGATAATCTAATCTATCTTGACCCCAAAAAATCTCATTATTTAAGACATAAGATGGAGATCCAAATACGTCGTTATCAACTGCATCTTTTGAATTCTTCTGATACTCCAAGTTTACATCTTCAGTTAAAGCTAAGTTCTTCGTCTCTTCAAAATTTAAATTTAATTTTTCACAAATTTCCTGAAGTATATTGTGATCTGAAATATCTTTATCCATCGACCACACATATTTTAAACATTCATTTCCAAAATGAAGTTTATTTCCCATTTTATTTGAGGCTATTAAAAATTTTGCTGCTAAATGTGGATCTTTTGGTGGAAAAAACTTTGGCTGTTTATTAATTGGTAGACCTAGTTTTTTTGAAATTCTTGTAAGCTCTACAAGTCTATATTTTTGTCTAGCAGGGTGTCTTTTGGGAACTGGCAATCCTCCAGTATTTGGAAAAATTTCACCAACTAAATCAAGTGGTTTTTCTATAACCTCTAAATTATATTTGCTTACTATTTTTGTAAATCTATCAGCTCCCAGATAGGCAAAGGGAGACAAGATACTAAAATAATATTCAATTTTCATTTATCTAGAGTTACTTTTTTTGCAGGCCGAAAAATATTAAATTATATTTATCGTATTGCTTTAATTAATATTCCTAAAGCGTTTAATATAGAAATATGAAGTAGTATTAGCAACCTTTAAATGATGCTGACATATTTTTAATCAAAGAAAAATATAAATCTTTACCTGGATTTAGCGTTGCTCCTAATGGATCAACTACACCAGTTTTTATGTTCATATCTTTTGCTACAGCTTTAATTATATCAGGATTAAACTGTGGTTCTGAAAATACACATGCAACTTTATCGTGTTCGATTACTTCTCTAATTTCTGTTAATTGTTCAGCTCCAGGCATTACATCTGTATTAACTGTAAACGCACCTAATATATTTACACCAAATCTTTTTTCAAAATACTGATAAGCATCATGAAAGACTATAGATGCAACACTATTACTTAATTCAGATGAAACATCCTTAGTAAGTTTATCAATTTCTTTGTAACCTTTACTCAAATTGTCTCTATAAATTTTCTCATTTTTAGGATCATTTTCAATTAAGTGCTTAGACATTTCAAATAAAATTACCTTTGCATTAATTGGATCTAACCAAATGTGCGGATCAAATTCACCATGTGCATGTCCTTCATGATCGTCATGTCCATCATGATCATCATGTCCATGATCATCATGTCCATGATCATCGTGATCATCCTTCTTAGCATGTGAGTCGTGCTCGTGATCATCGTGATCTTCTTTTTTACCGTGATCATCATGTCCATGATCGTCGTGATCATCAAAAATATTTCTTTCTCTAAACTTTAGAACTTGAAGACCCTTAACTTGCATTAATTCAATTTTTTCAGCTTTCTTAGCAATTGATCCTAATGGTTTTTCAAGGAAATTTTCTAAATCTTCACCAACCCAAAAAATTAAATCAGCATTCTGTAACATTTTTGCATGAGATGGCTTCATTGCAAAGCCATGTGGAGATGCATATCCATCCACAATTAAATCAGGTTTAGCCACTCCTTTCATAAGGTAACTAGCTAACGAATGTATTGGTTTAATTGAGGCAACTACTTTAATATCAGCAGTAGCTGGTAGAAAAAAAGTAAATAAAGATAAAATTGATATGATTATTGGAAGTTTTTTTAGGTTTTTCATAAATATAGTATTAATTGATTGTTATAATATAACACTATGTAATAATATAACATTTACAAGTCAAGGGTTAAATGAATTCTAATAATAATATTTTAGTTAAATTAAATAATGCTGGTTTTCGCCAAAGCGAAAAATGGTTAGTGGAAGGTGTTTCTCTTACGGTTGAAAAGGGTAAAATCGTAACCCTCATTGGTCCAAATGGTTCTGGTAAAAGTACCACTGCTAAAATTGCTTTAGGAATTTATAAAAATATTGAGGGCAGTGTTGAAAAATATACAACCAAAGTTGGTTATGTTCCTCAAAAAATTTCAATTGATTGGACTTTACCCATAAGAGTTTATGATTTTATGCTTTTAACAGAAACTATCGAAGATAGTGCTATTGATGAAGCATTATCATTAACAGGTGTAATTCATCTTAAAAATAAAAATTTAGGTAGTTTATCTGGTGGTGAATTTCAAAGAGTTTTAATTGCAAGAGCAATTTCTAAAAAACCAGAATTATTAGTTTTAGATGAACCAGTACAGGGAGTTGATTATACAGGTGAGATTGCTTTGTACGAATTAATTAAAAAAATATCTGATACATTAAATTGTGGAATATTATTAATCTCTCATGATCTGCATATGGTGATGACTGCAACAGATCACGTAGTTTGTTTAAATGGACATGTTTGTTGTTCAGGCTCACCTCTAGATGTAGCAAAAAATAATGAATATAAAGCTTTGTTTGGTGAAAAAGCTTCTCAAATTTTAACAACATACGAGCATAAACACGATCATGTTCATTCTGATGAAGGGGAAATAAAGAAAAATTAAATGTTTGATGATTTTTTTATAAGAGCACTAGTTGCAGGTATTGGAGTAGCACTTGTAACTGGTCCACTTGGATGTTTTGTTGTGTGGAGAAGATTGTCTTATTTTGGAGATACCCTTGCTCATTCAGCTTTGCTTGGTGTTACAATGGCTTATACTCTTGATTTAAACATTGCAATTTCAGTGTTTTTAATTTCATCAATAATTGCTTTATTATTAATCCAACTTCAGAAAAGAACTAATCTTCCTGGTGATGCATTGTTGGGGCTTTTAGCTCATTCATCATTGGCTGTTGGATTAGTAGTTATTGGTTTTCTAACATTTATAAGATTTGATATTATGGGTTTATTATTTGGTGACATATTAGCGGTAACCACCGATGATTTATTTGTGATTTGGACAGGGGGAGCTTTAATTTTAATAGTACTTAAATTAATTTGGAAACCTTTACTTGCATCAACTGTTAATTATGAATTAGCTGAGGCAGAGGGATTAAACCCTGATAGAGCAAAAGCTATTTTTACAATATTAATGGCAGCGGTCATTGCTATTTCTATCAAAATGGTCGGATTATTATTGATTACAGGAATGTTAATTATCCCTGCTGCAATGGCTAGAAATATCTCTGATAGTCCTCAGAAAATGGTTCTATTCTCTATAATTGGTGGCTTATTATCAGTTATCTTAGGACTATACTCTTCATTAGAATTTAATACATCTTCTGGACCCTCAATTATTGCAGCGGCGTTGATATTGTTCATATTATCTTTGTTTAAAATTAAACAATCGATTAAATTAAAAAACTAAGTGGAAATTTAAAAATGGAAAAACAACACAATCTTTCAAAAAATCAAAAAATTATTTTTGATTTAATTGATAAATCTCCTGAGCCGTTGAAAGCATATTCAATTCTTTTTAATGTACAGAAAAAAGGTATTAATGCACCTCTTCAAGTTTATAGAGCATTAGATAAATTAGTTGAAATAGGTAAAATCCATAAAATTGAAAGTAGAAATGCTTTCATCGCATGTCAGAATTCTAGTTGTCAAATTTCTAAGGCTACAGCATTTTCAATATGTGAAAGCTGTGAAAAAGTTTCTGAAATAAGTAATACTAAACTGTCAAAATATTTATCAAACTTTGCTGATGAAGCGGGGATGAAATACAGTAAATATAATTTAGAGTTTTTTGGTTTATGTAAGAAATGTAAATCAAAATAATGAACACTGTTTCATTAACCCTAGACGAAATTAATAATTTAGCAAAAAAAACTCTTTTAGCAAATGGATGTGATGATGATACTGCATCAATCCTTTCAGAATTAATTACAAATGCAGAAAGAGATGGTTCACTTTCTCATGGTTTATTTAGATTGCCGGCTTATGTTTCAGGATTAAAAAGTGGAAAAATAAATGGCAAAGGAAAACCTGAGATTAAAAAAATTTCACCATCTGTAATTAAAGTTGCAGGAAATAATTGTTTAGCTCCTGTGGTATTAAATAAAAGTTTACCAGAATTAAGTAAAGCTGCTAAAAAAAATGGTGTTGCTGTCTTAGCAATAAATAATTCACATCATATGGCTGCTATGTGGCCTGAAACAGAAAAATTAGCTGAAGATGGTTTAGTAGCTTTTGCATGTACTTCATATAAGCCTGCTGTTGCACCTGCTGGTGCAATTAAACCTTTTTTTGGAACAAATCCAATTTCATTTGCATGGCCCAGACCTGGAAAGACACCTGTAGTTTATGATATGGCAACCGCTTCAATGGCTATGGGGGAAGTACAAGTTGCTAAAAGAGAAGGGCACAAAGTTCCATTAGGAACAGGACTTACAAAAGATGGTAAAGAAACTACTGATCCAGGACAAATAGCTGATGGTGGAGTACTACTTCCTTTCGGTGGCTATAAAGGTTCAGCAATTGCTATGATGGTAGAATTATTAGCTGGAGCTCTCGTTGGTGATAATTTTAGTTTTGAAACAGCTGCTAAAGATAACAATGATGGTGGTCCTCCAAGTGGTGGTGAATTTATTTTAGCAATTAGTCCAGATAAAACATCAGGATCAGACTGGCAAATACATGCAGATGAATTCTTTGATAAAATGAAGTCTATGGGAGAAGTAAGACTTCCAGGTGAAAGACGACATAAAAACAGATTAGACAAAGGCCCAAGAAATATTAACAAGGAATTGGTTAATAAAATTAAATCTTTAAGCTAAGTTAATCTCAATTGGAGTGTGATCCGAAGGTTTTTCTCTTCCACGAGGATCTTTATTTATATTAATACCTTTAATATTATCAATTATTGAGCTTGATACTAAAAAGTGATCAATTCTCATTCCATTATTTTTTTGCCATGCACCCCTCATATAATCCCAAAAGGTATAGCCTTCTTTATCTTCATTAAAATGTCGGTAAACATCACTAAATCCAAGATTTAACATTTCTCTAAATTTTTTTCTTATTTCAAGTCGATACAAAGCATCATTTTCAAAACTTTTCACATTATAAACATCTTCTGCAGCAGGAATAACATTAAAATCTCCAGCAAGAATTATGTTAGAATTTTTCTTCGATAAGGATTTTAATTGTTTGATTAATTGATCCATCCAACTTTTTTTATAATCATATTTTTCTGTATCAACTGGATTTCCATTTGGAGTATAAATATTTATTAATTGAATAGTTTTTTTCTTATATTCAACTTCAGCAGAAATAATTCTAGATTGCTTTAATTTATCTTTGATTAAATCTGTTTTAATATTGGTTAATTTTTTTTTTGAAATAATTGCTACTCCGTTATAGCTTTTTTGACCAAACACATGACTTTCATAATCCATTGATGAAAAGTCGTCATAAGGGAAATTAATATCCTCAGTTTTTATCTCCTGCATCATTAAAATATCAGGTTTATATTTTAGTAGATAACTTTTGATATTTTCTATTCTTGCTCTAACAGAATTAACATTCCACGATGAGATGAGCATTAAAGAGAGAATGAAACTCCACACCCACAAGAAGATTTTGTTTGAGGGTTGGAAATTTTAAAAGACTCACCAATTAATTCAGATACATAATCAACTTCAGATCCTTTTAATAAGTCAGCTGAGGCTTTATCAATTAAAATATTTTGATAATTTAGATCATCAGCTTGCTTTGATTTATCAAAAGTAAACTCATATTGAAAACCAGAACAACCACCACCCTTAATAGCGATTCTAAAAAAAGAACCTTTGTCTTTTTTAGACAATAAATTTTCTATTTGTTTTAACGCTTTATCCGTAAATTTAATTTCTTTAATCATGACTGAACACTGATATTACTAATATAATACTTAATTATTTAAATTAAAGGATGAAAAAAGACACTTTGTTGGGCGTATTTAAAAGTAAAGGTAGACTTAATAAAGAAGCTAACTCTAAGTATCGATCACCTTTTCAAAGAGACAGAGATAGAATTATCCATAGTGCCTCATTTAGAAGATTAAAGCACAAGACGCAAGTTTTCGTAAACACTGAAGGTGATCATTTTAGAACTAGAATAACTCACTCAATTGAAGTTGCCCAAATAGCAAGGTCGATTTCAAAATATTTAGATCTAAATGAGGATTTGGCAGAAACTCTAAGCCTTGCTCATGACTTAGGGCATACACCGTTTGGACATGCTGGGGAGGATGCATTGCATGAATGTATGGATAATCGTGGTGGTTTTGATCATAATTTACAAACTTTGAGAATTGTTATGTTTTTAGAAAATAAATATTTAAAATTTAAAGGATTAAATCTTACTATTGAAACCTTAGAGGGACTTTTAAAACATAATGGACCAATTAATGAATTGGCCACAATAAATAAACTTATTGGATCAAAAGTTTTTAAAAATAAAATTAAATTTAATACTTTTCCCTCATTAGAAGCGCAAATTTCAGCTATTTCTGACGATATAGCTTACAATAATCATGATATTCAAGATGGAATTAAAGCAAATCTTTTTAAATTAGAAGAGCTATGTGAGATTAATTTTCTTAAAAATATTTATGTAAATTATAAAAAAAAGATAAACAAAAAAAATTATAAAATAGCAATTAATCAAATAGTAAGAGACTCGATTGATCTAATGATAAAAGACTTAATAAGTAATACACAAAAAAATTTAAAGAGATTAAAAATAAAATCTCTTAAAGATATTGCAAAATCAAAAGAATTAATAGTTTGTTTCTCTAAAAATATTCAAAGTTCAGAAAAAGAAATTAAATCATTTTTAAGATCTAACATGTATGATAATAAATCTGTTTTAAGCAAAAATCAAAGAGGTAAAAAAATTATAAAAAAATTATTCAATATAATTCAATCTTCGCCTAGAAAGTTTCTTACAAAAGAACAACTGACTAAAGATAAATACAGAGCTATCTCAGATTTTATTTCTGGTATGACTGACCGTTATGCAATCAACCTTTATAATGCAAATAAATGAATATTTTTGAAATTTATCTAGAAAAAATCAAATCGATACTCAGTGAACTTAAAAAAGATAATAAAATAATTATTCCTGATAATTTTAATGGAATAAGTGCAGAAATACCTCCACCAAAATTTAATTGTGATATCTCAACTAATGTTGCAATGGTTTTATCTAAAATTAATAACAAACCACCTATTGAATTAGCAGAACAACTTGTACCTATAATAAAAGATAAAGATAAATTAATTGAAACAATAACTATCGCAAAGCCTGGTTTTATTAATATTAGGTTTAAGAAATCATTCTGGGCAAAATTTACAAAAGAAATCAGTGAAAATTCTGAAACTTTTGGAATAAATCAAAAAGAAAAAAAGAATAATTATCTTGTGGAATTTGTGTCTGCGAACCCAACAGGACCATTACATGTTGGTCATTGTCGTGGGGCAATACTTGGTGACGTTATTTCAAATATATTAACCTTCAATAATCATAAGGTTACCAAAGAATATTATGTAAATGACTATGGCAATCAGATCATTAATTTTACTAAATCAGTATATTTTCGAATACGTGAAATAACTCATAATGAAACTTTTCCATCTGATAATGATGATTTATATCCTGGTGATTATTTAATAGATTTTGCAAAAAACATATCTTCTAACTCGAATTTGAATTTTGATAATTATGATGAAATTAGTGAGAAACTGGCTGAACTATCAATTGAACAAGCATTATTGCTAATTAAAAAAAATCTTAACAGTCTTGGTATAAATCACGATAATTTTGTAAGTGAAAAAAAAATTGTTTTAGATAAAGAAGTTGAAAATGTTGTTCAATTTTTAGAGAAAAATAAGTTTGTTTATAAAGGTAAAATCAAAGCACCAGAAGGTGAGGACAATAAAAATTGGGTAGAGCGTGAGCAATTGTTGTTTAAATCTACAGATTTTGGTGATGATAAAGATCGTGCTCTCCAAAAATCAGATGGATCATGGACATATTTTGCAAGTGATGTTGCTTATCATAAAAATAAAGTCGATAGAAAATTTGATTATTTGATTAATATACTTGGCGCAGATCATGCTGGATATATAAAAAGAATTTCATCATCAGTCGAAGCACTTTCAGGAGAGAAAGATAAATTGATTTGTAAAATAAGTCAGTTAGTGAAACTTATAAAAGACAATAAACCTTTTAAAATGTCTAAAAGAAAAGGTGACTATATTACTGTTGATGATCTTATAGAAGAAGTTGGTAAAGACGCTACTCGATTTATTATGCTGAACAGAAGCAGTGATGCAGAACTAGATTTTGATTTTGATGCAGTAAAAGAAAAGTCAAAAGATAATCCATTATATTATGTACAATATTGTTATGCTCGAATTTCATCTGTTTTTAGACACATTAATAAAGATTTAAATAAAAAAATTGAAACTAATAATTTTAATTTTGAATATTCTGAAGATGAAATAAAAATTTTAAAAAAATTGTCTGAATGGCCAAAATGTATTGATATATCAAGTACAAAACTTGAGCCACATAGAATTCCTGTCTATCTATATGAGTTAGCCTCAGAATTTCACTCATATTGGAACCTTGGAAAACAACAACCAGATAAACGTTTTATAAATGAACAAAAAGAAGTTCCGTTAGATAAGTTGGTATTCTTAAAAGTTATCTCTAATGTAATAAAATCTGGAATGGATATTGTTGGTGTAGATACTCCGTCTAAAATGTAATGTTAAAAGAAATCAAATATTTAATTTTTATAATAGTTATCTCAGTATTTATTTTTTTTACTGGCAGATACTATTTTTCTGATGAAAATTTAAAAAATTCTTATCGTTCCTTTAAAAATAATGACGAGAAGATAAAACTGTATTCTGAGAACTTACCTGTATTAGAAAATGATACCCAAGACATCATTGAGTATGTAAAAAAAACAAATAAAGATAAGAAAAAAAAGTTTAATTTCTGGAAACTTTTAGAAAATGATAAGTAAAAGAAAAGCCTTTATTACCGGTATTAAATCACTAAAATTAACAAACAGCGAAGTAAAATTTTTAAAAAAACAAAAACCCTGGGGAATAATATTATTTTCAAGAAATATCAAATCTATAAACCAGACTAAATTATTAACTCACAGCATCAGAAAGCTATTCAAAGATCCCCACTATCCTATTTTGATTGATCAAGAAGGAGGAAGAGTAAACAGGTTAAAAAATATTATAACCTTTGATAATTTGACAGGTGAATATTTTGGAAAATTATATGTCCAAGATAAAAGAAAATTTAATATTATTTATAGATTATTTATTGATAAATCTTCATATCTTCTAAAACAAATAGGTGTAAATATTAATACACTACCCGTATTGGATCTTAGAATTAAGGGATCGAGTAATATTATTGGTGATAGATCGTTCTCAGAAAATAAGAAAATTGTTTCAAAGGTAGGTGATATTTGTATTGATTTATTTAACCAAAACTCAATAGGCACGGTAATCAAGCACATCCCAGGTCATGGACTTGCAAAGGTAGACAGTCATAATTTTACACCAGTTGTAGATAAGAGCATTAATTACCTTATTAAAAATGATTTCTTTCCTTTTAAAAATAAAGACAGTTTATTCGCCATGACTGCCCATATTATTTATAAAAAAATTGATCCATTTAACACTGCAACGCATTCTAAAAAAATTATAAATATTATTCGAAAAAAAATAGGATTTAAAAATGTTTTGATTTCTGATGACTTATCGATGAAGAGTTTAAAATATGACTTAATTACTAATACAATTAAAAGTTTTAAAGCAGGATGCAACCTAGCCTTACATTGTAACGGTAATTTCAATGAAATGAAGGTTGTTGCTGAAAATTCACCACTAGTAAATAATTTTATTATCAAAAAAACATCACTATTTTATAAGAATTTAAGTTAATATCTCGTTATGTCTGTGTCTGATTCTGCTTTGTTTAATGTCGATATAAATAACTATAACGGTCCATTAGATGTTCTTTTAGATTTAGCGAAAGCTCAGAAAGTTGATCTTGAAGAAATATCAATAACAAAGCTGGCAGATCAATTTCATGAATACATAACAAAAGAAAAAGACTTAAATTTAGAAATAGCTTCTGAGTATTTATTAATGGCAACATGGCTTGCTTATTTAAAATCTAAGTTATTACTACCAGGAACCCCAGAGGAAGAATTTAAAGTTCAAGAAGTGGCAGAAAAATTAAAGTTACAACTAAAAAAATTGGAACTTATTCGTTTACTTTCTGAACAAATGCTTAAAAGAAAAAGGTTAGGTCGTGAAATAAGAACAAGAGGGATGAAGGGAAATATCAGATCTATTTACAGCACTGAATATAATTTAAGTTTATTTGAACTTTTAAAAACCTATTCAACTATTATTATGACTAAAGATTTTCAAAGAATGAACATTCCAAAATTACCAGTATTTACCACAGAAGATGGAATTAAAACTATTAAAGATTTTTTTGGAAAACTAGCTGACTGGAAAAAACTTGATGAATTAATCCCTGCAAATTTTAAATCTGGTTCAAGATATAAAAGAACAGGTAAAGCAGGAATTTTTGCTGGATCCCTTGAGCTTGCTAAGGAGGGTGATCTTTCTATTAAACAGGAAAAACTATTTGATGATATCTATGTAAAGGAAGTAAGTGATTAAAAAACAAAAAATTAATAAAGACAATATAGTCAAGTTTCCCTCAAAATTAACTGAAATTGAGAAAGAAATAGAAGGAGTAATTTTTGCTGCTGCTGAACCACTTGATATCGATACTATTGAAAGCAAACTTTCAAAAAAATTAAATGTTTCAAAATCATTAGAAAAATTACAACAAGAATACTCAAATCGAGGAATAAATTTAGTATGCATTAAAGACAAGTGGTCTTTTAGAACATCTCCGAAATTAGCAAACCTTATGTCTCAAGAAAAAACTGTTGAAAAAAAATTATCCAGAGCTGCGGTCGAAACTTTAGCAATAATTGTTTATCACCAACCAGTAACAAGAGCTGAAATTGAAGAGATAAGAGGTGTAGCTTTTGGAACAAATACACTTGATATTTTAATGGAGCTAAATTGGGTTAAACCTGGGGGAAGAAAAGATGTACCTGGTAGACCTATTCAATATGTAACTACAGATGATTTTTTAAGTCATTTTAATATCCAAAAACTATCAGATCTTCCAAATATCGATGAATTAGGTGCAGCAGGTATGATTGATAGCTCAAGTGTTGATAGCGCTATTTTTGGAACAGGCAAGTTTTATAAAGAAAAGCAGGAAGAAAAAAAAGAAGATATTTATTCTAATATTGATGAGATGCTGAATAGTACTCTTGATAGTGAAGAGAAAGAGTAACAAAAAAGTAACTTTTAAATTTATAATAAAAAGGTTATAAGTTTCTATGAGCATAGGAATTTGGCAAATAGCAGTTGTTGTAATATTGGTGGTCTTATTATTTGGACGAGGTAAAATCTCTAGTTTGATGGGAGATGTTGCCAAAGGTATTAAAAGCTTTAAAAAAGGTATGGCGTCAGATGTAACTGACGATACGGAGCCAAAAAATATTTCCGACGAAAATAAAGACTCTAACAACAAAGAATAACTCACATGCCTACTATTGGTTGGTTTGAGATATTGATAGTTGTTGCTATCGCTATAGTTGTTCTTGGTCCCAAAGATTTTCCAGTTATGTTAAAAAAAGCAGGTTCATGGATTGGCACTGCAAAAAGATATGTCAGCAATATTCAAAATGAGGTTTCTAATTTAGAAATTGATGATGAAAAAATTAATGACGAATTAAAAAAAGAAACAAAAAAAGATGAATAATGATGAAAAAGATAGTGGCTTTGTTAGTCATTTAACTGAATTAAGAAAAAGACTTATACATAGTTTTATTTTTTTATTTATATTTTTTATTTTCTGCTATTTTTTTGCTGAATATATTTACGGTTTTCTAGTAGACCCATTTGCACAAGCTGTAAAAGATGACGGTTCAGATAGAAGATTAATCTTTACAGCACTTCAAGAGACCTTTTTAACTTATTTAAAAGTATCTTTTTTTACAGCATTTTTTGTAACCTGTCCGTTTATATTAATGCAAATATGGAAGTTTATTGCACCAGGCTTATATAAACATGAAAAAATTGCAATTTTACCTTACTTAATACTTACCCCTATACTTTTTTTTCTAGGAGGTATGTTGGTTTATTATTTGATCATGCCGCTAGCAATTAAGTTTTTTCTATCATTTGAGAGTACGGGTTTATCAACAAGCTTACCGATACAATTAGAAGCAAAAGTAAACGAATACTTGTCTCTAGTAATGAAATTAATTTTTGCTTTTGGAATTAGTTTTCAATTACCTGTTGTGTTAAGTCTTCTAGCAAGAATAGGTGTTGTAGATAGCCAGTTTTTAAAAGATAGAAGAAAGTATGTTGTGGTAATAATTTTTGCTGCTGCTGCTTTGTTAACACCTCCAGATCCAATTACACAAATAGGATTAGCAATACCATTGTTAATTTTATATGAATTATCAATATTTTCAGTAAAATTTATAGAAAACAAAAATTTAGAAAAAACTGATGCATAATTTAAAGGAAATTAGGAAAGATTTCCCTAGTTTTGAAAAAGCTCTAGAAAAAAGATCTATTAAAATTGATTTTAAAAAAATTCAAAATTTGGATAAAGAAAATAGAGATTTAATTCAAAAAAAAGAAGCTATTGAAAAAGAAAAAAAAGATATTTCAAAATCTAAAGACGAAACTTTATTCAAAAAATCTAAAGAGCTCACATTAGATTTAGATAAATTAACTGATTTACAAAAAAATATAAAAAAAGAGTTATATAGTTTACTTTCTAATATACCCAATATTCCTCACGCTGATGTCCCTATCGGTAAAGATGAAAATGATAACATTGAGGTGTCAAAATCAGGAAATATACCAAAATTTGATTTTAAACCTAAATCTCACTACGAGCTTGGTGAAAATCTTGGAATGTTAGATTTTGATTTAGCTACTAAAACAACTGGATCTAGATTTGTTTTTGTAAAAAACCATTTAGCTTTACTTGAAAGAGCCTTGTCTAACTTTATGCTGGATACTCATATAAATAAAAATGGATATCAAGAAATATCACCACCGTTAATTGCTTCAGATAATACAATGTATGGTACTGGTCAATTACCAAAATTTGAAAATGATCAGTTTGAAATTAAATTTGATGAAGGGTCAGATAGAAAATTTTTAATTCCTACAGCTGAAGTAATTTTAACAAACATTGTGAAAGACAAAATAGTTGATCAAAATCATCTCCCGATGAGATTTGTAGCATCAACACCTTGCTTTAGAAAAGAAGCAGGAAGCTATGGTAAAGATACAAAAGGCATGATCAGACAACATCAGTTCTATAAAGTTGAACTAGTAAGCATTGTTGAAAAAGAAAATTGTTTAGAAGAATTAGAAAGAATGACAAATTGTGCAACAGAAATCCTTGAAAAATTAGAACTACCTTACAGAAAAGTTATTTTATGTTCTGGAGATATGGGTTTCAGTGCTGAGAAAACTTATGATATTGAAGTTTGGTTACCATCAGAAAATAAGTATCGTGAAATTTCATCATGTTCATCATGTTCAACATTCCAGGCCCAAAGAATGAAAACCAGGTATAAAAACAAAAATAAAGAAACTGTCTTTGTCGGAACTTTAAATGGAAGTGGTCTTGCCATTGGCAGGACTTTAATAGCGGTACTAGAAAATTATCAGCAAAAAGACGGATCGATTGTTGTTCCTAAAGTTCTAAGAGAATATATGAATAATTTAGAATTAATTTCTCAGAAATAAAGTTGTTTTAGAGATACAGATAGTATAAGTATTCACAATATTTAAAAGGAGAATTATGGAAGGTTCAGGAATAGGACAATTTATACCGTTAATTTTAATCTTTGTTATTTTTTATTTTTTCTTAATTAGACCTCAACAAAAAAAAGTAAAAGAACATAAAGCTATGGTT
The DNA here is from genome assembly GCA_902526595.1 of uncultured Pelagibacteraceae bacterium. Taxonomy (GTDB): domain Bacteria; phylum Pseudomonadota; class Alphaproteobacteria; order Pelagibacterales; family Pelagibacteraceae; genus Pelagibacter. The sequence continues at coordinate 14,876 of CABZLO010000011.1, forward strand.
GAAAACCTTAAAAGAGGTGACAAAGTAATTACTTCAGGTGGTATCACTGGTACAGTCGAGAGACTCATAGATAATGACAAAGTTGAAGTAGAAATAGCTGAAAATATTAAAGTTGAAGTTGTAAAAGCTACTGGTATTCAAAGTCTTCAAACTACTCAAGAAGTTAAAAAATAAATAATTTTAGATAAGTGCTTTATTTTTCTAAGTTAAGAATTGTTTTTATAACTATTTTTTCTTTATTATTTGTTTTAATCGCTTCATCAAATTTGTTTAAGTTTGATGATATTTTTTTTGATAAAAAAATTAATTTAGGCCTAGATCTTCAGGGTGGATCTTACTTATTGCTTGAAATAGATAATGAGCCTGTAATAGAACAAAAATTACAAAACCTAACAACTACAATTAGAAATTTCTTTAAAGACAAAAATATTAGAATAAATAATATAAAAATAGATAAACAAAATATTTTTTTTAATGTTCTGGACGAGAACAAAGAACAAGTCATTGAAATTTTTGAAGATGAAAATAGTGAAATTAATCCATATTATCCAAGATTTAAATCACATCAGTTAGAAATTGAAGACACCGGCCTTAACCTAAAGATTAATTTTTCACGGCAAGGTCTTATTAACCTGAAAACCTCATCTCAGGACCAAGCTATTGAAATTGTAAGAAGAAGAGTTGATGAAGTAGGAACTAATGAACCTAATATTCTCAAAAGAGGTAACAGCCGGATTTTAGTAGAACTTCCTGGTTTAGACGATCCTATGAGAGTTAAATCTCTTTTAGGTAAAACTGCAAACCTCACATTTAGATTTGTAACGCAAAATGAGGAGGACAGATTTGGGGTTGAAAAATTAGAATTTGAGGATGGAACTCAAGAAGCGTTAGTCAGTAAGAGAATTATAATTAGTGGTGAAAACCTACTTGATGCACAGCCCAAAATGGATACACAAAATAATCAAACAATTGTTTCTTTCACTTTAGACAGAGTAGGAGCAAAACGATTTGGTAAAGCAACTTCAACAGGTATAGGAAAACAATTAGCGATAGTCTTGGATGGAAAAATAATAAGTGCCCCAGTAGTAAGAGATACTATCGCAAGTGGTGCTGGACAAATTAGTGGAGGATTTACTTTTCAATCAGCAACTGATCTTGCTTTATTATTAAGATCAGGTGCATTACCAGCTCCTTTAGAAATAATTGAAGAAAGAACAGTCGGTCCTGACCTTGGTCAAGACTCAATAAATGCTGGTATGATTGCTTTATCAATTGGTTTTTTGTTAGTGATTATCTTTATGTTTGTTAAATACAGATTTTTTGGTTTAATAACTAACGTTACACTAATAATTAATTTATTTATCCTTTTAGGTGTTCTTACTCTATTTGAAGCTACTTTAACTCTACCAGGTATTGCAGGAATAATTTTGACTGTTGGGATGGCTGTTGATGCAAATGTTTTGATTTTTGAAAGAATTAAAGAAGAGCTTAAAGACGAAACAAATAACATTTTAGCATTTGATGGGGGTTATACTAAATCTAGAACTGCAATAATTGATGCCAATATTACAACTTTATTAGCAGCAGTAATTCTGTTTTTATGGGATCAGGACCAGTTAAGGGTTTTGCTGTAACTTTAGGTGTTGGAATATTTACAACACTATTTTCAGTCTATTTTATCGCCAGATTATTCACCAGTCTTTATGTGACTAAAAACAAAAATAGTGGAAAGTTGATCTAATGATTGCATTTAATAAATATTATAATCATTTTAATTTCTTATCTAGTGCCTTAATTATTATTTCGTTACTGTTACTTATATTTAAAGGTCTTAATTTTGGTATAGATTTTAAAGGTGGAACGTTAATCGAGTTAAGATCTAATGATACAAAAATAAACGTAAGCTCACTTCGTGATAAATTTAGTCAAATGAATTTGGGTGATGTATCAGTTAAAAAATTTGGATCAGATAATGATTTTTTAATTAAATTTGAAAATAAAGATAATAAGAAAAATATAATTGAAGAGATTAAGGTAAATCTTGATAAGTCATTTGGTAATAGCTATGATTTTAGAAGAGTTGAAAATGTAGGACCAAAAGTAAGTGCGGAATTATTAAAATCTGGTGTGATAGCAATTTCCTTATCACTTGCAATAATGCTTATTTATATTTGGGTTAGGTTTGAATGGCAGTTTAGTCTTGGAGCTATCTTAGCTCTATTTCATGACGTTATTGTTACACTTGGTGTATTTTCACTATTTAGTTTAGAGATCAACTTATCAATTATTGCTGCGGTGTTGACTATTGTAGGTTATTCAATGAATGACACTGTTGTAATATTTGATCGTGTAAGAGAAAATTTAAGAAAATATTCAGATATTAAGATATTTGAACTAACTAATATTTCAATTAATGAAACTTTATCTAGAACAATAATTACTTCAGCAACAACTTTACTTGCATTACTTGCAATTTATTTTTTTGGTGGTGAGATCTTAAAAGGATTTTCACTAGCTATGATTTTAGGAGTTGTTTTTGGAACTTATTCATCAATTTACATAGCCAATACTGTATTGGTAAGATTAAGAGTTTCTCAAAAAACAGTCTTAAGAGAAGACGATAATAAATAAATTAATAAATATTTTGTGCAGCTACCATTGTAAGTAACATTGGTAGAGAAAGAAGAGTATTTGTTCTAGAGAAAAGCATTGCTGTTTTTGCAGATTTTGCTTTTGTTTCAGGATCGGTCTCAACAATTCCTAAGGCTTTCTTTTGATTTGGCCATATTACAAACCAAACGTTAAATGCCATTATAAGACCCAACCACATTCCTATTCCTATTGCAGTATGTTTTGGAATTCCGGAACCAATACTAAAAGTCATTGCATCATGCAGATAACCATTTAACCAAGCTAGAATTAATCCTGATAAGACAGTAAAAGCTGCAGCCCATCTAAAATAAAATAAAGCTGCTGGAGCAATTACTTTTCCAATTGCTGGCTTTTGTTCATCTGGAATTTTAGCCATGTTTGGGATTTGGACAAAATTAAAATACCAAAGTAATCCAATCCACATTATAGCGACTACTACATGTATAAATCTAAATAACCAACTCCAAAACAACGTATCAAATGCAATCCCTTCATTGTGAAAAAACATTCCTACAAACAAAATTAAAGCTATTGCAAGAGAAGCATGTATTGTTTTTGGTAATGAAGATAATAAATTACTCATGATTCATTATTTATACACTAAATTTACATAAATTTTAAGTTTTTATATTTAATTTAGTAAAGGCTTTAAAAACTGACCAGTGTAACTCTCTTTAATTTTCGACACTTCCTCAGGTTTACCTTCTGCGATAATTTTACCACCCTTTACACCACCCTCAGGACCCATATCAATAATATAATCAGCTGTTTTTATAACATCTAAATTATGTTCAATTACAACAACAGTGTTTCCAAGTTTTACAAAAGTATGGAGAATTTCTAAAAGTTTCTTAATATCGTGTTGATGTAAACCAGTTGTGGGTTCATCTAAGATATACATTGTTCTACCTGTAGATCTTTTTGATAATTCTTTAGCAAGTTTTATTCTTTGAGCTTCACCACCCGAAAGGGTTGTTGCTTGCTGACCAATTTTTATATAGCCTAAACCTACTTTTTTTAGTGTTAATAATTTTGTTTTAATATTTGATATATTTTCAAAATATTCACAACCTTCATCAACAGACATATCTAAAACATCTGCAATACTTTTACCTTTAAATTTTATTTCTAAAGTTTCTCTATTGTATCTCGTGCCTTTGCATTCATCACATTGAATATAAACATCTGGTAAAAAGTGCATTTCATAAGTAATGACACCATCACCCTCACAAGCTTCGCATCTACCACCTTTAACATTAAATGAAAAACGTCCTGGTTTATAACCTCTTGTTTTAGATTCCGGTAAACTTGTAAACCAATCTCTTATTGGACCAAAAGCACCAGTATATGTAGCAGGATTAGATCTTGGTGTCCTTCCTATTGGTGATTGATCAATATCAATAATTTTATCAATCAATTCAACACCCTTGTAACCTTTAAAAGCTTTTGGAGCTTTTTTAGCTTTATTATTAAGAGTTAAATTTAAAGCATGAAAGAGTGTTTGTAATATTAGTGTAGATTTTCCACTTCCAGATACACCAGTAACACAAGTGAAAGTTCCTGTTGGAATCTTAAGATTAACATTGTTTAAGTTATTTCCTGTTGCACCATTGATTTCAACAAACCTTCCATTTTTAGCTAATCGTCTCCTATTTGGAATATCTATTTTTTTTTTATTAGCAAGATATTGTCCAGTGATGCTATTTTTATCTTTTTTAATCTCATCATAAGTGCCTTGTGAGGATATTTGACCACCATTAGTACCTGCTTCTGGCCCTAAGTCTATAATATGATCTGCATTCTCCATAGTTTCAGTATCGTGCTCAACTACTATTACAGTATTACCAAGATCTCTTAATCTTTTAAGTGCATTGATAAGTTTAACATTATCTTTTTGATGTAATCCAATAGATGGTTCGTCCAACACATAAAGAACACCAGTTAAACCAGAACCTATTTGAGAAGCTAATCTTATTCGTTGAGCTTCACCACCAGATAATGTCCCAGACTCTCTAGATAGAGTTAAATAATCCAATCCCACATTTAACAAAAAATTTAATCTTTCATTTATTTCCTTTAATACATGCTCTGCGATTTTAAATTGCCTTTTGTCTATATGATTTACTAAATCTTTAAACCATTCTGCTGCATCAGATATTGACTTTTTTGTTATTTCACTAATATTAAGATTGTTAATCTTTACACATAATGCCTCTTCTTTTAAGCGATCTCCATTACAAGCTTCACAAGCAGTATCAGATTGATATTCTGCTATAGCTTCTCTTTTCCATTCACTATCAGACTCTAAAAATCTTCTTTCAAGATTATTAATGACACCTTCAAACGTTTTTTTATACGAATATTTTTCGTAACCATCATCATAATTAAACTTAATTTCATCCTCATCTGATCCATAAAGAACAATATCTTTTATTTTTTTTGGAAGTTTTTTCCATTTTTCATCTAAAGAAAAACTGTAATGTTTAGCGAGTGATGATAGTGTTTGAGCATAATATAAAGTAGTAGATTTTGACCAAGGTTCAATAGCTCCATCAGCAAGACTTTTTCTTTCATCTGGTACAACAAGATTTGGATCCACATTTAATTTCATACCAATACCTTCACACTCTTCACAGGCTCCAAAAGGACTATTAAATGAGAATAATCGTGGTTCTATTTCTTCAATTGTAAACCCACTTTCAGGACAAGCAAATTTTGTTGAATAAATTAATTTTTCAATTTTTCTATGTTTTTGAGGTAATGTTTCATCTTCATATTCAACAAAAACTAATCCATTTGCAAGATTAACGGCAGTTTCAATACTTTCAGCTAATCTATTTCCTAGCTTTGAGTTTAAAACAATTCGATCGACCAAAACTGAAATATCATGTTTAAGTTTTTTGTCTAAATTGGGAGATTTTTCAATATCATATAAAACGTTATCGATCTTGATCTTTCTAAAACCTCTTCTTTTGTAACTTAAAATATCTTTTCTATATTCACCTTTACGACCTCTTACTACAGGGGCGTATATGTAAATAGTTGATTTTTTTGGTAGTTTTTTAATTAAATCAACTATTTGAGTAATAGTCTGTGAAGTAATCGGTTTACCAGTAAATGGCGAATAAGGAATACCTGCTCTTGCATAGAGTACTCTCATATAATCGTAAATTTCTGTAACTGTTGCAACAGTGGATCTAGGGTTCTTTGAAGTATTTTTTTGTTCAATAGCAATCGCTGGACTTAATCCTTCAATAAGATCAACATTTGGTTTTTTCATTTTATCCAAAAACTGTCTTGCATATGCAGATAAACTCTCAACGTATCTTCGTTGTCCCTCTGCATAAATGGTATCGAATGCTAAAGATGATTTTCCTGAACCGGAGAGACCTGTAATTACCACAAATTTATCTTTAGGAATTTCAACAGAAACATTCTTCAAATTATGTTCTTTAGCACCCTTAATAACTATCTTTTTCATCATAATTTTTGTTGCTTTGAATTAATAAAATTAATATTCAGAAGAATTGTGGTATAAATCTAATTAATTAAATAAACAAATATAAAAATATTATGGCTGGAAGTTTAAATAAAGTGTTATTAATTGGTCGTTTGGGCGCAGATCCAGAAATCAAACAAATGGTAAATGGCAAAAATGTTGCAAGACTAAGTCTTGCGACCAGTCAGTCTTGGAAAGACAAAAATACTGGGGAAAAAAAAGAAAAAACAGAATGGCACCGTATAGTTGTATTTAATGAAGGTCTTGTAAATGTTGTTCAACAGTATCTAAAGAAAGGTGCTCAAGTTTATGTTGAGGGTCAAATAACAACCAGAAAATGGAAAGATGAACAATCAGGTCAAGATAAATATTCTACTGAAGTCGTTATTCAAGGATACAATTCTTCATTAACAATGTTAGGCGGTGGTAATGGGGGCGGCATTCAAAACGATCCTAATCCACAAAATAATATAGAGGACTCTTCTCAAATATCTAACGATATGGATGATGAAATTCCTTTTTAGTTTCTATGCAAAAATCTGAAGAGACAAAAGATAAAAATATTAAATTAATCTCAATGCATGATGAGATGAGCTCATCATATCTTTCTTATGCTATGAGTGTCATTGTAAGCCGTGCCCTACCAGATATTAGAGATGGACTGAAACCTGTTCACCGTAGAATTTTATATGCAATGTATAAAGGTGGTTATGATTGGTCAAAACAATTTAGAAAATCAGCAAGAATAGTTGGAGATGTTATTGGTAAATATCATCCTCATGGAGATCAATCTGTTTATGATGCCCTAGTAAGAATGGTACAAGATTTTTCAATGAGTTTACCTTTGGTTCAGGGACAAGGAAACTTTGGTTCGATCGATGGCGATCCAGCTGCAGCTATGAGATATACCGAAACACGTTTATCAAAAGTTTCACAATTTTTAATTGATGACATTGAGAAAAATACAATTTCTTTTAAAAGTAATTACGATGAAACAGAAAAAGAGCCAAGTGTTTTACCTGCACAATTTCCAAACTTATTAGTAAATGGCGCCGGAGGTATTGCAGTTGGTATGGCAACTAGTATCCCCCCACATAATCTAGGTGAAATAATAAATGGAACTTTAGCTCTTATTGAGGACAAAGATATTAAAATTAAAGAATTAATGAAACATATACCTGGCCCAGATTTTCCTACAGGTGGTGTAATCATAGGAAAAGATATTATTAAACAGGGTTATAATAACGGAAGAGGATCTTTTAAAATTAGAGGTGAAGTATCGATAGAACAACAAAAAAATGGAAGAGAAAGATTAGTTATTACTTCAATTCCTTATCAAGTAAACAAATCAGTTTTAAATGAGAGAATTGCTCAGCTTGTTAGAGAAAAAAAAATTGAGGGAATAAAAGATATACGGGATGAGTCTAACAGAGAGGGAATAAGAGTTGCAATTGATTTAAGAAATGGTGTAGAGCCAGAAACAATTAAAAGACAACTTTATAAAAATACTCAGATTGAAACCTCTTTTGGATTTAATACTTTAGCTATTGTTGAGGGCAAACCTAAGAATTGTACACTCAAAGATTTCTTATCAAATTTTTTATCTTTTAGAGAAGATGTTGTAATTAAAAAAACTAAGTTTGATTTACAAAAAGCAGAAGAGCGCGCACATATCTTAATTGGATTATCAGTCTCAGTAGAAAATTTAGATAAAATTATCAAAATAATCAGATCATCAAAAACACCTGATGATGCTAAAGGATCTATATTAAAAACTAAATGGAAAATTAATAAATCACAAAAATTAATATCTTTAGTTGAAGGTAAAAAAGGTAAAAACTTATATTCATTATCTGAGCCTCAAGTTCTAGCTATTTTAGAGTTAAGGCTACAAAAATTAACAGCACTTGGGATAAATGAGATTGAAGTTGAAATTAAAAAACTAGCTGAATTGATTGCTAAATTTAAAAAAATTATATCTTCAAAAAAAGAGTTGTTAAAAGTTATCAGTGAAGAACTTAAAAATATCAAAGAAAAATTTGCTGTACCTCGAAGAACCAAAATTATTGATGCAGTTTTAAATTATGATATTGAGGAAACAATTCAAAAACAATCTGTAATCATTACAGTTACACTTCAAGGTTATATTAAAAGAGGTTCTTTAGATGATGTTAAAAAACAAAAAAGAGGTGGTAAAGGTAAATCTGGAATTACGACAAGAGATCAAGACTCCGTAATACAAACATTATCGGTAAATACACATACATCAGTTTTGTTTTTTTCAACAGAAGGATTGGTTTATAAAGTAAAAGCATGGAAAATACCTGAAGGGTCTACATCATCAAAAGGAAAATCTTTGTTTAATATTTTACCTTTAAAGAGTCATCAGACAATTAGTTCTATTATGCCAATGCCAGAGGATGAAACCGATTCTAAAAACTATCAAATAATTTTTGCTACAGCCTTAGGAAAAGTTAGAAAAAATAGTTTAGATGATTTTTCATCAATTAATGCATCTGGTAAAATTGCTATGAAATTAGATAATAACGATAAGATAGTAGGAGTCAAAATTTGTAAGGATGATCAAGATGTAATTTTAAGTACAAAATTTGGTAAATGCATAAGATTTGAAGCAAAAAAATTGCGAGTTTTCAAAGGAAGATCTTCTAAAGGTATTAAAGGGATCGAATTAGCAACAAATGATCAAATAGTTTCTTTATCAGTTATTGATAGTGATAAAATTAAGAAAAATGGAAAAAAATCTAAAGATGAAAAATCTGAATTAAATGCAAAAGAGAAATTTGTCTTATCCATAAGTGAAAATGGATTTGGTAAAAAAACCTCTCATTTTGATTACAGAGTTACAAACCGTGGAGGTAAAGGTATTATCGGTATTGTAAATTCACCAAGAAATGGGAACATTACCTCTTCATTCCCTGTTTTTGATGGAGACGAAGTTTTAATATCAACTAATAAAGGTAGAGTTATAAGAGTTGCTGTTAAAGAAATAAGAACCGCGGGAAGAAATACCCAAGGAGTTAGAATTATTAAATTATCTGGTGAAGAAAAAGTTGTTTCTGCAATTAAAATAGATGATAACTTGATATAATTAAATGAGTAAAATTGCTATATATCCAGGTACATTTGATCCAATAACCTATGGACATATAGATGTAATAAAAAAAGCTTTGAAACTATTTGATAAGATTGTTGTTGGTGTATCAGATGTTAGTAGCAAAACTTATCTTTTTAGTTCAGAGGAGAGAATAGAAATAGTCAAGAAAGCTTTATTTAAGGATATAAAACTTAATAAAAAAAAAATTAAAGTAGTGTCTTTTAGTTCATTAACTACTGATTTGTGTAAAAATTCTAAATCAAATATTATTCTTAGGGGATTAAGAGCTGTATCTGATTTTGAGTACGAATTCCAATTAGCTGGAATGAACAGAAAATTAAATCAGAACATAGAAACTATTTTTTTAATGTCAGATGTTGAAAATCAAATTATCTCGTCAAGATTTGTCAAAGAGATTGTTAAATTAAATGGTGATATTAAAAAATTTACTACCAAAAGCACTATTAAATCTTTAAAAGAAAAATATGAATAGAATTTCAATTTACTTATTCATTTTATTTTTTTTTATTACCAATCAATCAATAGCTGAGGAGAATATAATGATATTAAAATTAAAAGATGGAGATGTAAAAATAGAGTTATTTGAAGATGTGGCACCAAATCATGTGAAGAGAATCAAAGAATTAGCAAATGATGGAAAATACGATAATGTCGTTTTCCATAGGGTAATTGATGGCTTTATGGCTCAAACTGGAGACGTAAAATTTGGAAATTCAGAGTCTAATGATTTTGACTTAAGAAGAGCTGGGATGGGTGGATCTGATTTACCAGATTTGAAGCAAGAATTTAGTAGTTTACCACATGAGAGAGGAACTTTATCAATGGCTAGATCCTCAGATCCGAATAGTGCTAATAGTCAATTTTTTATATGTTTTAAACCAGCACCTTTTTTAGACAGACAATATACTGTTTTTGGTAAAGTAATTAAAGGGATGGATTTAGTAGATAAAATTAAAAAAGGTGATGAAAGTAATAATGGATCTGTGACCGATCCTGATAAAATCATAAGCTTTAAATCACTCTAATAAACTGAATGGCATTTCAAGATTTTGCCTTTAAAGTTTTAAAGAAAGATAAATTTGCAAGATTAGGTATAATAAAAACATGTCATGGAAATATAAATACGCCAGCGTTTATGCCAGTTGGCACACAAGCCACAGTAAAAGCTTGCACTATTGAAGATATAAAAAAAACTGGTTCTCAAATAATTTTATCTAATACTTATCACCTAATGATAAGGCCTGGTGTAGATCGCATTCAATCTACAGGTGGGTTACATGAATTTATGAACTGTGATTTACCAATTTTAACTGACTCTGGTGGTTTTCAAGTAATGTCTCTTTCAAAACTAAATAAAATTGACCGTGAAAAAGGTGCCATATTTAATTCGCATGTAGATGGTAAAAAATTTTATTTAAGCCCTGAAGAAAGTATAAGAATTCAATTAGGTTTAAACTCAGATATTGTTATGATCATGGATGAGTGTCCAAAAAAAACAAACGATTATGAATTAATAAAAAAGTCTATGGATCTTTCATTGTATTGGGCAGAAAGATCAAAGAAGGCTTTTGGTGTAAATTCACATAAAGCTTTATTTGGTATCGTTCAAGGAGGCCTGTTTAAGGATTTAAGACTTAAGTCACTAAATGAATTAATTAATATAGGTTTTGATGGTTATGCATTAGGAGGACTTGCTGTTGGTGAAACTCAACAAGAAATGTTTTCAGTTTTAGATGATGTGAAGGAATATCTACCTGACGATAAACCGCATTATCTGATGGGTGTTGGAACACCATCTGATATTCTTGGTGCCGTTAAGCGTGGTATTGATATGTTTGATTGTGTTTTACCCACTAGATCTGGAAGGACTGGCCTTGCTTTCACATGGGACGGAAGAATTAACGTTAAAAATAATAAATATCAGAAAGATAATACACCACTGGATACTAATTGCGATAATTTAAGTTTGAACAAGTATTCTAAAAATTATTTAAACCATCTTTTTAATACAAATGAAATATTAGCTTCAATGTTATTGACACTTCATAATATCAATTTTTATCAAGAATTAATGTCTTCTATAAGAAACCATATAGAGTCGGGCACATTTGATAAATTTCATGATAAATACATTGATAAGTTGTAGCAGCTTTCAAATATATGCTTAAATTGACATTTGAAAAAAATAAATAAATCTATATATAACAATTATTCAATTTGAATAATATGTGGGCCCTTAGCTCAGTTGGTAGAGCAATTCCCTTTTAAGGAATGGGTCGATGGTTCGAGTCCATCAGGGCTCACCACAATTCAATTAAACTGTCTTTATTGGGGGATAATTCAAAATCACTTCGTTCATTTTTTCATTTAAATCTTTAATTCTATTTTCAGAAGATGGGTGAGTACTCATAAATTCTGGAGGTTCATTTCCTTTGTTAAGTTTTTTCATTCTTTCCCAAATTTTAACTGTTTCCCTTATGTTATATCCGGATAGAGAAGAAAATATCAAACCTAAATAGTCTGCTTCACTTTCTTGTTTTCTATTAAAAGGATTTAAAATTCCCAATTGAGCTAATAAACCAACTGTATCCATCCCAGTAGTTCTATTAATATCTGAAAGCACTCCTCCAGATGCAATATCAATTATTCTCGTTCCTACATTTAATAAGGTTCCTCTGCTAGCTCTCTCCACAGAATGTTTTGCAACTGCATGAGCAATTTCGTGACCCATAACAGCTGCTAAACCATCTGTATTTTTTGTTGCCTCAAGAATACCTGTATAAACAGCAATTTTACCACCAGGCATACACCACGCGTTTCTAACCTTTTTTTTGTCAATTAAAATATATTCCCAATTAAAGTTTGCAGTAGGATCATTTAAACCCTCTTTATCAAAATATTCAGATATAGAATTTTCCATTTTCCTTCCAATTTGTTTAATTTCAGTAAGTGTTTTTGTGTCGTTACTCATTTTCTCTTTTTCTTTAATTTTTTCATAGATCTGAGCTGCTTGGGCATTAAGCTTAGCTTCGGAAACTATTTTTAATTGTTTTCTCTCAGTAATTGGTGCAGTAGTACATGATGGCAAGAAATATCCACAACAACTACAACCAACATAGGATAAAAATTTTCTTCTATTCATAAGTGTATAAAATTGATAATACTAAAATATTATGAATCTTAATAATAAAATTTTAATTGTTTTGTTTATCATTGCAATTATTTTTGTTATTTACGCTAGTTATAATTAGAAATATGGCTAAAAAAAATTCAAAAAAATCAATATCTTTAACATTAAGGAATTATTTTATAACAGGTGTGGTTGTTTTAATACCCATTGGATTTACCTTATATCTTAGCAAAATTCTCATTGGAATATCATCAAACTTAATACCAACAAATATTAATCCTAATAGTTACTTGCCATTTAATATACCTGGTGTTGAGATATTAATTTCAATTATATTTATTACCTTTGTTGGCGGGTTGTCACTTTCTTTTTTTGGAAGAAGAATTTTAAAATTAATTGATGATCTGTTTAAAAGAATTCCTTTTTTAAGAACTGTTTATTCTGCAATAGTTCAAATGACTGAAACATTTTCTAAGAAAGATGACAGTCAAAAAAGTGTAGTGTTAATTCAATATCCAAGGAAAGGTGTTTGGGCTGTTGGTTTTGCAACTAAAGAAAATACTGGGGAGATGGCTCAAAAGACTGACAAAAAACTGATTAATGTCTTTGTTCCTACAACCCCAAATCCCACAAGTGGTTTTTTACTAATGTTTCCCGTTGAAGATGTTATCTATTTAAACATGACATTTGAAGAGGCCTCTAAATTTATAGTATCTGCAGGTACGTCTACTAAATCTTAAGCAATATCGTTGATAATATCTGCTCTGTCATAGAGTTTAATAAGAGGTTTAAATTTCTTGATATCTTCATTATAATTTTCAATTCTTTTCATTTCTTTTTCAGCAAGTAAAAAAAGATCACTATGATGAATAGGGTCAGCTAATTTAAAATTTTTGACTCCACTCTGCTTAAATCCAAGTATATCACCAAAACCTCTTATTTTCATATCTTCTTCTGAAATTTTAAAACCATCATTACATTGCTTTAATATGTTAATTCTTTTTTTTGCATTTTCAGATAAATTTGACTTAAACATTAAAATACAAGTAGACTCCTTATGACCTCGACCAACACGACCTCTCAGCTGATGAAGTTGAGATAATCCAAACTTGTTAGCATTTTCTATAATAATTACATTTGCATTTGGAAAATCAATTCCAACTTCAATAACAGTAGTAGAAACAAGAATTTTAAATTTATTTTTCTGAAAATCACTTAATATCTTTTCTTTTTCATTAACATCAGTTTTTCCATGTAATAAGGAGACTTGATTTGGAAATAATTTTTTTAAAAATTCAAATTTTTTGACAGCAGAAGTATGATCTAATTTTTTTGACTCTTCAATTAGTGGACACACCCAAAAAATTTGGTTTTCAGAATTTATTTCTTTTTTAATAAATTTGATAACATCTTCAATTTTACTCTCTAATTTGCTATATGTTTTAATTGGTTTTCGAGATTTAGGTTTCTCTCTTAATATTGATATATCCATATCACCATACATCGTCATGGTTAAAGTTCTTGGGATTGGTGTTGCTGTCATTAATAAAACATCGCAGTCATCCCCACCTTTATCAGAAAGCCTTTTTCTCTGATTAACACCAAACTTATGCTGCTCATCTATAATAATTAATCCAAGCTTTTTATAGCTAACTTTTTTTTGAAATATTGCATGTGTTCCAAAAATAATATCTATTTTATTATTTTTTAATTTATCTAAGATTATTTTTTTATTTTTGTATTCAGATTTTCCTGAAATTAATTCAATTTTTATGTTTTTAGAAAAAAGTTCTTTTGCTAAATTATAATGCTGACGTGCTAATATTTCTGTAGGTGCCATCAGAGCTACCTGATAGCCCGAAGTTATTGTATTGTATGCAGCTAAAAGTGCAATAATTGTTTTACCACTACCAACATCACCCTGTAAAAGTCTAAACATTTTTGTTGATGTGCTTAAATCTTTATTTATTTCTTTTAAAGAATTTATCTGGTCATCAGTTAGAGAAAAATTTAATTTATTTATTAAAGAAATTTGTAAATTAATATTAATTTTTTTTCTTTTTTTTTTTATTTTTTTTATTTTTCTTCTAATTTCAGAATTTACTAAAAATGTAGAAAAGATTTCATCAAATGCAAGTCTCTGATAAATTTTTTCTCTGAATTTACCGATATTTTCTGGTTTATGAAGTTCTTTAATGGAATTGTTCCACCCCAAATTTCCAAATTTTTTTATAATTTCTTTAGAGTGCCACTCGTTTAATAGAGGTAATTTATCAATGATTTGTTTAATAATCTTATTGTAAACTTTTTCAGATATTCCATCTGTTAATGAATATTTATTATGTAATTGTTTAATGAAAGATGAGTCTTCTGAAATATATTTTGGATTTGTTATCTGATACTTATTTTTAAAATGACTAATTTTCCCACTTATTGTTATTTCTTTACCTAAGGGAAGTATTTTTTTAACATATCCCTCATAGCTATTAAAAAAAATACAGTCCAATTTTCCAGTATCATCTGAACAAATAACTCTATTAGGTATGTTTCTTAATCTTGGAAAATGATATCTCTGAGGTGTAACTGTAACTGTTTGATTCTCACCAATCTTAAGATCTTTTATTTTTGATGATAAACTTCTATCTGTAAAAGACTTTGGTAGTTTCCATAGTAAATCAAATATACTATTTATATTTTTCTTTTTAAGTAAATTGGTCGTTTTTATTCCAACACCTTTTAATGCTGTTAAATCTGATAATAAATATTTATAATTACTTTTAATACTCATATTTAATTAATATATTCTAATAATGCCTGTCAACATAGATCAATTAAAAAAAAAAATTATCTATAGATCAAATTATCGTGGCACGAAAGAGATGGATAAACTCTTAGGCAAATTTACTAAAAAAAATATTGATGATTTGGATTATAGTGAACTAGTTGATTTAGAAAAGTTACTTAATATAGACGATACAAATTTATATAATTACTATACAGGTGCGAAAACAGACTTTGAAATAGAAGATAATAAAGTAAATCTACTCTTTAAAAATTTTAAATATTAAATTGTGGCGGAGAGACTGGGATTCGAACCCAGGAAAGAGTTGCCCCTTTGCCGGTTTTCAAGACCGGTGCTTTCAACCGCTCAGCCATCTCTCCGTGAGCATGTTTTTATAAGTAAAATATCTTAATTCAACAAAAAAAAACTATAAATGATACTTAAATTTTAATTTATAATATTTTAGCATTTTAAACTTTCTTTAAAATTTGCTGTTTCAAAGTATCCTCCAGACAAAAGTTTTGGATAATTACATAAAAATTTTATTTGGTGCTGTTTAATATTTATTAAATCATCAGTAATTTGATAGAAAAAGATATCCATTCCCATATGTCTTTTTGCATCAATGAAAAAATTTATGTCTTTATTTATAATAATATTACTTGCTGTTAAATTTTTAACACCTAACGTGTTTATTTTCTCTAATAAATCTCTGTTTAAAGGTAAATTTTTATATAAAAAAATATCACTTACAGTAAAATTTATACCTTGTTCTTTTGCTTCAATTATTGCCTCATAATCAAAAACCTCCATCATTAATTGATTCTTAAAATCAAAAAATTTTAGAAAATCTTTTGGACTAGTGACTTTGTCGGTTACTAAAATAATCTCAGGTTTGTTATTTAACCATGTATTAATGTCATATACAGTCACAGGTGTATATTTATTTAATAATTTATATTTTTTGAAATCCTCTAAAGTTGGAGGTAATTTTCCTACATATTTAGTTTGCTCAATCCATTTTTTCCAATCATGTGCAGCTACATAGTGACCATCACTAGTTTTTAAAAAATCAAGTTCAATATATTTGAATCCCTTATTATATGAAGAATTTATTGCTTCTAATGAATTGGTGTATATCAATCCATCAATTTCTCCACCTGCATGGGCTATTAATTTATAATCTTCTAATTCAAGATCTTTTTTGAATAAATTTTTAGATGAATATTTGTATTTAATTATTGCAAAAAATTGATTTGCTTTATGGTATTTCTTTTTAATTATTAAATATATATCATCCGAAACTAGTGTTTTTAAGTTACTCTTAGCAAAATTTGTTAGACGTTCTTTAAGTTTAGTTTTTTCAGTAAAACTTATCTCTTTTTTTTGGCTATTAAATATTGAATTTATATTTTCATATTTTTGAATTAAATTATCATTTTGACTAAAAATACTGACACCAACACCAATTTTATTGTCAATACCTAGTGCATCCAATAAAGTAGCTGGAACATCAAGCTTTGTTGATTTCTTTTTAAAACTTTTATTATTTTGTAATTTTAAATCATAAATTAAAAAAGAATTCGTACTATTTTTATCAAATTTGTTTGAAAATGATTTGTTCATAAGTAAGTGGTCTGAAGCAATCACTATAATAGTATCTTTTAGATTGGCTATGTTGTTTAGATCGTTAAAAAACTTTTTAAATAGATTATCTAAACAATAAAAAGATTTAGCAATATTTGATTCATAATAACTATTTTTTTTACAATTTTTAGAAGGATAGCCCTCAATATGTGTATCAACGGTTTTAGCAATTATACCAAATTTAGTATTATTAGAGTTATTTTTTTTTACAACATTTAGCGTTTCTTTAAAAATTACTTCATCGTGCACTCCCCACACATGAATTTTATCTAATTCTGTTTTTTTTTTTAAACAATTAAAGTCACATATTTTTATTTTATTTTGACCATAATTAATACCTAGTTCATCCAACACACTAACATCAGCTCTTACAAAGGATAGATTGTAATTATTTTCTACAAGTATTTCAGGAAAGCATTTCATTTCTTTAAATATTTGATAATTGGGTAGTAAATTACCACAAAACAAGGCGTATAGGCCAGTGGTTGTAAAATTAGTCAAATCTAATTCTTTTATATTCTTAAAGTTAATACTTTTCTTTGATAAGTTGTTTAAAAAAGGCATAAGAGTTTCATTTTCGATAAACTCATGATTTAAACTTTCAA